>JAUHZI010000058.1 GCA_030426105.1 Bacteroidia bacterium
AAGAGTTCCATTAGGCAATTCAATTTCAATTTTCTCTTGTAATTTTAGCAGTGATTTAAACTCAGATAATTTCATAGTAATCTATTTTATTATATTATTGCAATATTGCGATGATTTGATTTAAATTTTTTTTAACAACAATTGTTATCCTCACAACAAATAAGCTGGTCAAATAAGTTATTGAATGTTGTTTTTATAGTTTTCCATTTTTCAGAATTAATACAATAACTCATGGAAACTCCTTCAACGGTGCCTTGAATAATACCAAGGCTTTTTAATTCTTTTAAGTGTTGGCTAATTGTTGCTTGAGCTAAACCTAATTCATTGACTAAATCAGAATTAATGCAGGCATTAGCTTTTAATAAGTATTGAAGTATAGCAACTCGAGCTGGGTGCCCAAAAGCTTTTGCTAGTACAGCAATATTATTTTGCTCATCAGTAAAAAGATTTGTTTTTGTCAGTCCCATAATAATTACATTGCAATATTACGATTAATATAAATACTGGCAAAGAGAAAAAAGATTTTTTTTGTCATTTTCCGATCTTTTCCCCCATTTTAACGAAAGTTTCGATTTTATTAGCTGTATTTGAAATAATATCAGCATCAACAGATATTTTACCAGCTTCAGCTATAACAACAACAGTAGAACCTCCGAAAGCAAAATATCCCATCTCATCACCTCTATTAACAGCAGTATTAGGTTGATAGGTTTCAATAATAGTTCCAACCATAGTTGCACCAATAGGAGCAATGAGAAGATCTCCTTTATTTTCAGTTTTTAGAATACAAATTTCACGTTTGTTTTCACAAAAAACCTTAGTAAAATTGCTAGCTAAGGCATAAGGTGATACAGAAAAATAGCTGCCTTTAATTTTTTTTATTGAAGAAGGTATTCCATTAAAAGGAAAGTGAAAACGGTGATAATCATTTGGAGCTAGCCTTAGGATAATTAGTGTTCCTCCTTCATATTGTTTAGCCAATTTTTGATCCTGTAAAAACTCTGTTAATGTAAACTTTCTTCCTTTTACAAAAAAAGAGTTAACCAGATCTATATTTTCAAAAGCAAGCAATCTTCCATCTCCAGGAGAGACGAAGCCTTCGCCAATAGGCCTAGATTCTGGTTTTAATTTCCTATAGAAGAAATCGTTAAAAGAGCTAAAATCATCAATAGACATTAGCGATTCATTCATGTCTATATTGAGGTCTTCAACAAAAGGTTTAATTTTTTTTATTGATGCAATAGAATCCATTCTTCGACCATAGAGTTCAGATAAAAACTTCCGTTTAACTAAAGGAAGTACAGCTGTTTTTCCAAAAGGATTGTCATATAAAAACTTTAGAAGCCCTTCAGCAGGAGGACGCTCAGTTTTTATAACACCAGTCGCTCTATCAATGTATTTAATCTTCATGCAGGTGCAAAGTTATTTTTTTTGATGAGATAAGAATATTTAAATATCGTTAATTACCTTTATCGAGTAATATTTTAGACTATCAATAGATGAAAAAGTTTCAATTAGGATTATGTATGCCAGGTGCGGTGACATCAGGAGCATATACAGCGGGAGCAATCGACTACATTTTGCAAGTCCTAGATCGATGGGAAGCTGAAAAAGAAAACAAAGATTTGCCAGTCCCTTATATTGAACTTTCAACTGTTGGAGGAACCTCTGCGGGAGGGATGTCCTCAATTATGTTATTGTTACAACTTTTAGGGAAAGAAGATTTGCTTTATGAGGCATGGGTTAACTTAGATGATGATGAAAAAGAGAAAACGCTGAGTAAAGCATTAGATAGTAAAGATATCCTAAAAGCTAGGAGAATACCATCATTATTGAATAGTCAGTTTATTGACAATATCACAGATAGGGCGTTTGAACTTTCAGGGAGTATCGATGAATCGCTCAATGGATTACCGTCATATTTATCCAAAGATTTTAGTGTAATTTTATCACACGCATTATTGAATGGAGTTCCTTTAAGTTTAGATTTAGGTTCAGAATATACAAGTTATAGAAGGGTAAAAAGTGAAGAAGCATTAGAAGATGATGTAGAACCTCTAGATTATGTGACTTATGAACATAGTTTTTTCTCCTTCTTTAATATTAATAAAGAGCGATCACACATTGGAGAAAATAAAACCTCGCCATATATTTGGTTTAATCCTTTCCTAAAAGAAAGTGCAGAAAAAATTAAAATAGCAACACAGGCAACTGGTGCTTTTCCAATTGGATTGAGTCCAAGAATGTTTAGTAATGATTTATTTTCTAAAGATTTGGTTTTGGCGTCTGTGAAAAAAAGTATTTTAAGTCGATATCAAAATATTAAAATAGGAGAGAAGGTCCTTTTAACAAATGATCAAACAGATTGGAATAAGGTGTTTAAACATGTGAATGATCAATTTGAATCGCTAACCATTGATGGAGGAGCAATGAACAATGCACCAATAGGTCAAATTCTTGCCGAATTAAGATCAAAAACAACCAATGCAGGTGATTCAACTTTTGGGTTAATTCAAATAGATCCTTATCCCAATCGATACGATGAAAAGAAAGATGATTATAAGCCTAAATGGAATATATTGCCTTTTGCACAAGATATTATTTCAACTCTATGGGGTGGGAACAAAACTAAAAGAGATGAAATTGCAAATCAAAATATAGGAGATTTTGTTATTGGTGAGATATTTCCTACTCAACGCGTTAAAGAAGGAAAAAACATTAGTGATGAGAAAGTTTTAGCGACTTCAAGTTTAAAGGCTTTTGGAGGCATCCTATCTAGAAAGTTTAGAGAACATGATTATCAATTAGGAAAAGAAAATGCTCGGAATTTTCTAAGGTATAAATACTTTTTTCCTGTAAATAAAGAAGATGAAGTGGATATTAATTATGATAATATCCGTTCAATATGGGAGCAAAATCCCGAAGCAAAAGAAAAGTTTATCCGTTATCATAAGGTCCTAAAAAAAGGAGAAAAAGTTAAAATTCCAGTATTACCTATTATCCCCGATTTTGGAATATTAGAAGATGATGATACTTACTTTTCAAAAATTATAAGGCCAAAAGTCCCATCCACAATTCTAAAGCCTTACAAAAAGGAAATTAAGATCAGAATAAGAGCTATAATTGATAATATCAATTTGTCCTTAAAGGAGGAAAAGAATGTGGCTAAAAATAAAAAAGCATTACGTAAAATTATTAAAATATTATACGTCAAGAAAATCTATAGCATGTTGAATAAGATGGTCATAGAAGATTTGAAGCAAAGGGATTTATTAGATTGAAAAACCAATGATTAAGACATCATCTGTTTGAGGAGTTAGTTTTCTTTGATTTAGTCCCCTCCAGTTCATGAATGTTGACTCGATTTTTTCGAGGTGATAGTTAGCTCCTTTTCCATAGGTATCAATCAATAGCTGAGTAAAATTTGGGTTTTTAAATTTTTTGTTTTTCTCCCCACCAAATTGATCAGTGTAACCATCTGTATACATAAAGTAATTAGCTGTTTTAGAAATCGTTATTTTATGACAGGTAAACTTTTCTTGTTTTAAAGCTCCTCCAATACTAATTCTATCTCCATGTATTTTAGTAGCTTGATGATTGTCAATAATTAATAATGGACTTCTAGCTCCTGCAAATAAAATGCTTTGATTTTTCTGATCAATTGTACAAATACTGATATCCATACCATCTTCAACCTTAGAGTTTTCATAATCTAAATCTTGGTAAAATTTCTCCGCTAATACATTTAAGATTTCATCTGGTTGAGTTATTTTACTATCTGAGACAATTCCTGTCAGAATTCCATGCCCTTTCATTGTTAACATACCAGCAGGAACACCATGTCCTGTACAATCACCAACAGCAATGACTGTTTTTCCATCTACATTTCCAAACCAATAAAAATCACCACTTACAACACTATGAGGCTTAAAAAAGATAAGAGATTCTGGTAATACAGATTTAAGGTTTTCTGTTGGTTGCAACATAGCTCTCTGAATTCTTTCTGCATATCTTATACTTGAAGATAATTCTTTTAAAGACTCTTCAAACATGATTTTTTGAGTAGAGAGTATTCGCTGTTTGATTTCGTTGTTGAGTCTTCTTTCTTCTTGTTTGATTCGATCGGCTAATGTAACGTATTCTTCTAAATGATAAAAAGCAATATCTTTCTTATCAATAGCTTTGTATATGGAGGCCATTAATTGATGACAAAGTAGCACTTTATTCTTAGTATTATTGAGAATACTTAACTCTAATCCTTTTTCTGCATATTCAATGGCTTTGTCATAAGATTTGATTTTAAAATAACTTTTTCCTAGAGAAATATAACAACTTACTTTAGCATCATGTTTCTCAAGTTTTTCTCGTATGTCTAAACTCTTTAACTCAAAAGAAATGGCTTCTTCATAAGCTGAAGAGGCCTGAAGAAATAGGGCTTTATCTGAATAGTACCTCGATTGATTGACTAAGTTTTTTCCCATAAATAAACGTTGATGAGAAAGGCATTGTTCTGCTTCTCTTAGTTTATTTTTCTTAATAAAAACATTAGTCAAACCACTGTATGTCCTAAATTTTATAGGGTCAGTATCTGTTGTCTTTTTAGCTGTTTTGATTGTGTTCATCAAAAACTCTGTAGCAGCTTCATAATCTCCTTCTTCGGTGTGTAGTTCACCAATTTGATAAATATTTATTAACCTTACTTTTATAAATGCAGTGTTATATTCAATCAGTTCATTAGATCTTAGGTGATAGAATAATGAAAAAGCATGCTCTCCAATACTTCTGTAACAAATACCGTTTAAACAATATACAACAGCTTCTGCAATTATATTCTCATCTTTTGCCGTACTAACAAGTGTACCATTTAATTTATCTAAAGCTAAAAAGTAATTACCTGAATGGATTAAATCTAATGCTTCAAAAATAGAAATGTAGTAACTGAGGTCATTAGTGTGTTCTATTTCTTCAAAAACAGGGACAGCTTTTAAAATCAATTCAGAGATTTCGTCTAGCTTAACTTGTAAAAAAAGATCAATAGCAATAGCCAATACCGTGTTGATATTTTCAGGTTTTTCCCTAATCTCAGAAAGTAGTTGTTCTATTCGATTTGTTGGCATGCGAGTAAAGCTAATTGTTAGCAATCAATTTTGAAAGCATATTGATGTAAAAATCTCAACATTTTATTTTTAGGTATATATTTCTTGAGAAAAGCGAAAAAAGTTGTGATTAATTTCGAGTTAACCAAGCTACATTGTACCTTGTACTCGTTTTTAAGAGAATTGAATAGGAATGGATAGAAAAACCTTGTTTGTTGATGCAATTGTACCTTTAGCGGTTCCCAATTTATATACATACAGAGTCCCTTATGAGCTAAATGATTTTGTACAGCCAGGAGTACGAATTATTGTACCTTTTGGCCGTAATAAGCTGCATACAGCAATTATAAGAAAGGTACATGAAAATATACCTCCTTATACCACAAAACTGCTAGATTATATCTTAGATGACATTCCTATTGTTACAGAAATTCAATTAAAACTATGGGAATGGATCGCTAACTATTACATGTGTAATATTGGAGAGGTTATGACAGCTGCTTTACCCAGCAGCTTTAAGTTAGCCAGTGAAACAAAAATATTATTAAATGAAAATTATCAAGAAAGTGATGCTGTTCAATTGACAGATAATGAGTATATCATTCAAGATGCTTTGTCGATTAGAGGAACTTTAGACCTTGCAGAAATAGCACAAATAATTGATAGAAAAACAGTTTACCCAATAGTTAAACGTTTAATAGATAAAGGGGTAATAGTTGTTGAAGAGGAAATCAAAGCAGTTTATAAACCGAAAAAAGAAAAGTATGTTACCCTGCATACTTCAATAAAAGAAGAGGAACAGCTGCAAGCTATTTTTGATGGACTCAAACGAGCTGTAAAACAACAAGAATTACTCTTGAAATATCTTCAGATTAGCAATCATTTTGGTACGCAGAATGAAGTGAAAAAAGCAGATTTACTGCAAGAGTCAGGAGTATCTTCTGGAATTATTAAAAGTTTATATGATAAACAAATTCTCCAAGAATATGAAGTTGAAGTTGGACGATTAAAAAAGTATGAAGGAGATCGAATAGAAGTAAAACAATTAACTGAAGATCAAAATCGAGCATTAAGTGAAATAGAAGCTAGTTTTATAGAAAAGCCTGTTTGTTTATTGCATGGAGTAACAGGAAGTGGTAAAACAGAAGTGTATGTTGAGCTGATGAATAAATATATCGCTAAGGGACAAACTGTATTATATTTATTACCAGAAATTGCATTAACTACTCAAATAATTACCCGATTAAAAAAGTACTTTGGTGATCGAATAGGAGTGTATCATTCAAAATTTTCTCCACATGAACGCGTTGAAATTTGGAATGCTGTTTTAAATGATAAATTACACCAATATGATGTGATTTTGGGAGCACGTTCAGCGGTGTTTTTACCATTTAAAAACCTTGGGTTAATTATCGTTGATGAAGAGCATGAATCATCATTTAAGCAACATGACCCTGCACCAAGGTATAACGCTAGAGATACAGCTGTTATGTTAGCTAGAGCATTTAAATCAGATGTGTTGCTAGGTTCAGCTACTCCAGCAATAGAAACCATGTGGAATGCGAGAGAAGGGAATTTTGGCTTGGTAGAAATGAAAAAACGTTTTGGAGGAGTGCAATTACCCGAAATCCAATGTGCTGATATAGCGAAAGCTAAACGTAAAAAAGAAATGTATGGTATTTTTTCAGCCTTTTTAATGGAGGAGATGAAAGAAGTACTAAAAAGAGGAGAGCAAATTATTCTATTCCAAAATAGAAGAGGGTATGCCCCAAAATGGATGTGTGAAGATTGCGGATGGATTCCAATGTGTACACAATGCGATGTAAGTTTAACATATCATAAATATACGCAGCTATTGAGTTGTCATTACTGTGGTTATACCTTGAGACCACCAAACAAGTGTGGAGCATGTGGAAGTTCTGATATCAAAATGGTAGGTTTTGGGACTGAAAAAATAGAGGAGGAGTTGTCGGTCCATTTAGGTCCTAAAGTTGTTATTCAACGTATGGATTTAGATACAACACGTTCAAAACATGCTTATCAAAATATTATTAGTGATTTTGAGCAACGTAAAATCAATATATTGGTAGGTACTCAGATGGTAACCAAAGGGTTAGATTTTGATAATGTTTCTTTAGTTGGTGTGTTAAACGCAGATGATATGTTGTTTTATCCTGATTATAGGGCTTTTGAAAGAGCTTATCAATTAATGGCTCAGGTGAGTGGAAGAGCTGGAAGAAATAAGAAAAGAGGAAAAGTAATTATTCAGACGCATAACCCTGATCATTGGATTATCCAAAAAGTAATGCAAAATGATTATGAAGGCATGTATACGCAGGAGTTGTATGAACGTTCTAACTTCCAATATCCACCTTATTATCGAATTATACGTCTTACGGTAAGACATCGCGATAAACAAGTTGTAGATGATGCTAGTAATGTATTTGCTAAGGCTTTAAGAGGTAAATTAGGAAACCGAGTTTTAGGTCCTGAATATGGGGCTATTCCAAGAATTAAAAATGTTTATAATAAAGTTGTTACGGTAAAATATGAGCGTCAAGCTTCTACTAAACAAGTTAAAGATTATATCTTGGAAAAAATAGCTGATTTAAGACAAGTGAACTCAGTATATAAAGCTGTTCGTGTCAAAATAGATGTAGATCCTGTATAAAGAAAATGAGCGTTAAAAATAAGCAAATAAGTATTCAAGAATTAACAGAAAAAGAAATTCCTCTGATTATTCGATATTGGCTAACATCTTCTCCTGAACACTTAATTGCTATGGGAGTTGACCTAGAAAAAGTGCCTACAGAAGAAAACTTGACTAAATACTTAACTTCACAAGTAAGCCTTCCAATTGAAGCTAAGGAGTCATACGCATTGATTTGGATGTTGGATGGTAAACCAATTGGTCATTCGAATATTAATGAGATAAACTTTGGAGAATCTGCTAAAATGCATTTACATATTTGGGAACAAGCAAATAGACAAAAAGGAATTGGTCTCGAATTATTAAAACTCTCAATAGAAGCCTATTTTAAAAAATTTAATTTACAAGAATTGATTTGTGAACCCTATGCTCATAATCCTGCACCAAATAAAACGTTAGAAAAACTAGATTTTTTATTAATCAAAGAATATAGCACAATTCCAGGGTCAATTAACTTTAGACAAAAAGTAAAACGTTGGCAGTTAACCCTACAAGCTTTTGAAAATATTAAAAATGATTGAAGGAGTACCATATATCATTAATGCATTGTTTTTATGCACAGCAATGATAACAATTGCATTCTTTTACTTGGCAAATAAAAACGCCAAAAAAGCAGTGTTGCTTTTGATTATAGGTAGTCTATTACAGCTGCTCATTGCATTTACTGGGTTTTATCATAATACTGAAGATTTTCCTCCACACTTTACATTGGTTCTGGTTCCATCAACTCTAGCTATTGTTTATGGTTTGTTACCTAAACAAAAAGAGTTAATAACTCAATATAGAAGCATTAATATCAGCACGTTATCTCATGCCGTTAGAATTCCTGTTGAAATCTGTTTATTCTATTTATTTCAATATCAAATGATCCCTGAACTTATGACATTCGAAGGACGAAATTTTGATATTATAGCTGGTGTAACTGCTCCACTGATGAGTTGGTTGTATGCTAAACAAAAAATATCTAATAAAGTATTGTTGGTTTGGAATTGGATTGGTTTAGGTTTAGTACTGTTTATTTTAATAAATGGCATCTTATCAGCTGAATTACCATTTCAACAATTTGCTTTTGATCAGCCTAATAAAGCATTAGAGTATCCTCCTTATGTATTATTGCCTGCTTTAATTGTTCCTGTAGTTGTTTATACACATATAACAGATATAATTAAATTGCGTAGAGAGATAAAAAAATAAAAAGCAAGAAACGGATTTTTTTAAAGGTAATTCCTACTTAGATTTGAAGTAATGAATGCAGAACAGCACGATATCAACTACAAGAGAATAGCTAGGGTAATTAATTATATTAATCAACACCATCAACAACAGCCAACTTTAGAAGAACTAGCAGCATATGTCAATTTAAGTCCATATCATTTTCAACGGATGTTTAAGGAGTGGGTAGGGTTAAGTCCCAAACAATTTTTAAGATATGTAACCCTAAATTATGCTAAATACCTTTTAAAAGAAGAAGCTTTAACCTTATTCGATACTAGCTATGAATCTGGTTTTTCGAGTACTAGTCGATTGCATGATTTGTTTATCAAAATAGAAGGTATGACTCCAGCTGAGTATAAAAATGGTGGCCAAAATTTGAAAATTCATTATAGTTTTTTTGAATCCCAATTTGGGTTAATGCTGATAGCTTCTACACATAAAGGCGTTTGTTTTATGCATTTTATTACTACAAAAACTAAAGGGTTAGCATTATTAAAACAACATTTTCCTAAAGCTCAAATTGTGGAACAAGAAACAGGTTTTCATTGTGAAGCAAGAGCAATCTATACTCAGCAATGGTCGGAAATAGCTGCTATTAAATTGCACCTTAAAGGCACTAGTTTCCAGTTAAAGGTTTGGGAGTCTTTATTAAAAATACCACAAGGAGAATTAGCCACGTATCGAGATATCGCTGATGAAATAGGTCGTCCTAAAGCTTCACGAGCAATTGGAACAGCAATAGGGAAAAATCCTGTTGCATTGTTAATTCCATGTCACAGAGTGATTCAAACTTCTGGGAAATTAGGAGGATATATGTGGGGATTAACAAGAAAACAAGCTTTATTAGGATGGGAATTGTCAAAAAAGCATGAATAATGGACTTGTTTTCCAATGAAAATACGAACCTTTTGCCATATAATGGAACTGTAAACTATTATGGTAGAATACTCTCTGTTGAACAAGCTCAAACCTATTATCAGTATTTGCTATCAAATATTCCATGGAAAAATGATGAAGCCATTTTGTTTAATAAACATATTATAACTGATAGAAAAGTTGCATGGTATGGTGATAAAGCGTTTGCTTATCGCTATTCAGGAACTACTAAATATGGATTACCTTGGACCAATGAACTACTTGAATTGAAGGCATTTGTAGAACAAAAATTAAACTGCCAATTCAATTCGTGTTTACTCAACCTTTATCCTACAGGAAATGAAGGTATGGCTTGGCATAGTGATGATGAAAAAGCCTTAGGTAAAAATACAACAATAGCATCATTAACATTTGGAGCTCAGCGTTATTTTAGTTTTAAACATAAGAAGACTAATGAAAAAGTCAAGCTCCTTTTAGAACATGGGAGTTTGTTAGTTATGAAAGATGTAACTCAAACCTATTGGTTACACCGTTTACCGCCTACAACATTAGTCAAATCACCAAGAATCAATTTGACTTTTAGAACAATTGTACTGCAATAAACACTTGAATTTAATTACCTAAGGAAAAGTCATGCTAATTGATAAAAAAAATATGTTCTAATAAGTTAAGAGTATTGTTAGTAATTCCATATGATGCTAGAATTATTATTTCCAAAATAATAGTAGGTTTGTATTGAATGAAGTGATATTCAATTTGCTTCAATAAATCTGAAAATAAAACATAGGAAAAATGAAAAAACTAATTAATTTAATACTATTTATTAGCTTATCTATACTATTGATTACCTCATGTACTAAAGCTCCGGAGAATGTTTCCATACTTCCGAAAGAAGCTCATTTAGTTACGGTTTACAATATTCCTGAGATTGTAAACAAAGGTGATTTATTTAATGCCAATCAATTAGAAACGGTTCAAAAACTTAGGAGCCATAGAAAAGAATTAAAAAAGGAAGAAATTAAACTGATTGATCGAATTTTTGAAAAGCCACTTTCAATAGGATTAAACTACGAAAAAGACTGGTTTTCTTTTTATTTGGACGAAGACGAAAATGAGGAACGTTATTTTGGAATGGCACTCAGCGTTATTCAAGAAGAGGCTTTAACTGATTTTATGAATGAATTTTTAGAGGTTTCAGGTGCTGTATATGAAATTAAGGAAGCTGGAACATACAAATATACATTGACAGATAAACGAACTGCTTTTGCATGGGATAAGGAAAAACTATTGATTTTAGCTGAGGAAAGTTATAGAGGAGATGAGAAGAGTCTTCAAGCTAAAATGGAGTATTTGTTTGGATTAACACCAGAAAACCAATTGATTAAAGAAGAAAACTTTAAAACTTTTTACAAAAATAAAAAAGACATCAGCCTCTGGGTATCTTCTAATTTATTTAAAGATGAAAGGGAGTTTAAAGAACTTGAAGAAGAATATCAAGTTCAAGCTTCTGACAACTTTGTTTCTTTCTATTTAACGTTTGATGAAGGTCAAGTAGATTTAGATGCTTCATTTAAAGGGAATCAATCTATCGAAGAGTTATTAGATGAAAACAAGGTTTTAGCTGATAATTTTAACACAGCTATTTTAGAGCACTTTTCTGAAGATAACCTAGGTTTAATTGCTTTGTCGATTAATCCCTCTGAGTTATTTGAAAGAATTAAAGACAACAGAATGGTTTCGATGGGAAATATGAGCAAAGTAACTCCACAAGAGTTCCTAGAAAATATGGAAGGAAGTATTGCTTTTGTTGTATCTAATATTGAAGGATCGAATGCTTCCTACGATATCAAGCCAGCTGTAGCATTAGTTTTTGATGTAAAAGATAAGGTACTTTTGGAAGAGCTAATGTCGATCATACCACAAGAAGCTTTTGAAGAAAAATCTGGCTATTATCAAATAAAAACAGGATCTAAGGAAAATGCATATTTGGCTTTTAATTCTTCGGTATGTCTATTGAGTAACAAAGAAGCAGTTATCAAAGCATTTAAAGCAGGCGAGAGCGTGAATAATAATCTTGCTGATAGTCCGATAGCTTCTGCTATTGACGATAATGGATTATATATTAACCTGTTGCTTGATGAAACTAAACTATCAAAGGGAATTAGAGAGTCCATTGAACGAGAGCAAACAAATGCTGAGAATGAATTGATGAAAGTATTATTGCAATTGTCAGAGTCAATTGATTATAAATTATCAAATAAAAACAAAGCGAATCTTAGTTTAAAAATACAAAACAAAGAGCAAAATAGCTTAAAAGTGATTATCCAAACATTAGATGAAAATTTTGAAAAGTTAGAGCAACTAGACTAGTCAATTATGGTAGAGAAACCTATTTCAAATTTTATAGAAAAGTATTTTTTACATTTTAATGCAGCATCGTTAGTGGATGCTGCTAAAGGTTATCAGGCACAGTTAGAAAAGGGAAATAAGATGTTGGTCTCTTTAGCAGGTGCTATGAGTACAGCAGAATTAGGTAAAATATTTGCCGAAATGATTCGTCAAGATAAGGTCCACTTCATTTCATGTACAGGGGCAAATTTAGAAGAAGATGTGATGAATTTAGTTGCACATTCTCACTATAAAAGAGTTCCTAACTATAGGGATTTAACCCCACAGGATGAATGGGATTTATTGGAAAAGGGATTAAATCGTGTAACAGATACATGTATTCCAGAGGAAGAAGCTTTTAGGAGACTGCAACAGCATATTTATAAGATATGGAAAGCAGCAGAAATTAAAGGTGAACGCTATTTTCCTCATGAATTTTTATATCAATTATTGTTGTCGGGTGTGTTGAAAGAGTATTATGAAATTCCGCTGACAGACTCTTGGATGTATGCTGCAGCTGAGAAAAATCTTCCAATTGTAGTTCCAGGATGGGAGGACTCAACTTTGGGAAATATTTTCACTTCTTATGTTATGAAAGGTGAATTGAAAGCCACAACAATGAAATCTGGAGTAGAGTATATGGCTTATTTAGCGGATTGGTATACCCAAAATTCAAAAACAGGAACTGGTTTTTTTCAAATAGGAGGAGGAATTGCAGGAGATTTTCCAATTTGTGTTGTGCCTATGCTTTATCAGGATATGGAATTAACTAATACTCCTTTTTGGAGCTATTTTTGTCAAATTTCTGATTCTACAACTAGTTATGGGAGTTACTCAGGAGCAGTCCCCAATGAAAAGATAACTTGGGGTAAATTGGATATTGATACCCCTAAATTTATTATTGAATCGGATGCAACAATTGTCGCTCCTTTAATTTTTGCTTATTTATTAGAAATGTAGTTTAATGAAGGTTAAATTGTTACTGATATATATTTTGACAGGGAGCTGGTTTTACAGTCAATACAGTGATCCAAATATTGCTAAACCTACAGTAGGGTATGGTGCCGATGGAACACATACTGTTGGAACAATTTCATTTACAAACCCCAACTTTCTAACAAAGAATATAGAAATTCATTATCCCTCTGATGTAACTTCCAGTGTCCCAACAATCTTCTATAGCCATGCTTATGGAGGAAATAATTCAAGCGCAATTGCTGGGATGTTAGAGTTTGTAGCCAAAAAAGGTTATGCAATTGTCTATGTGCCATATAAAACAGTTGGTTCAACTGTTTCAGAACGTTATAATAACCTCTTAGAAGGGTTTAGAAAGGCAGCTAGAGATTACCCAAATATTATAGATACAACACAAGTTGGTTTTATGGGACATTCGTTTGGAGGTGGAGCTTCTTTTGGGAATGCATACCAATGTTTTACCGAAGATAATTGGGGACAAAACGGTCGATTTATCTATGCTTTAGCTCAATGGTATTCCTTTAATATTACTCAAACACAATTACAAAATTTCCCTTCTGACACAAAATTATTGATAGAAGTTTTTGACGATGATGAAACGAATGACCATAGAATGGCTATAGATATCTTTTCTTCTATTAATATTCCGTCGAGTGATAAAGACTTTTTAATCTTAAAAGGAGATACGATAAACGGCTATAATTACCTAGCTGATCATGTTGTACCGAATACATCTAGTGCTTTTGATGCATACGATTACTATGCTTATTACCGTTTTATTGATGCTTTAGCTGATTATACTTTCAATGGTAGTACAGCTGGGAAAGATATCGCTCTAGGTAATGGAAGCGTCAATCAAATAACAATGCCAGGAGGGCTAAAAGTACTAGAACATTCTAATTCCCCATTAGTCGCATATCCTGAAAGTAAATATCAGTTCCCATGCAGTGACAATCAGAACTTAAGAGCAACATATTGCCAGGGACCAGTTTCAATTTCTGAACAGAGAAGTCATTTTACAGTTTATCCCAACCCCGTAAATTCAATATTGTATTTTTCAGAAATATTAAAATCAGTAGAAATGTATACTATTGATGGAGTTTTAGTTGACACCTATCATAACATTAAGACATTGGATGTTACGAACTATAAGGATGGGATATATATTTTAAAATCTACAAAAATAGTTATTCCAATAGTCGTTAACCATTAATTTAAATTACTATGAAGCCTATCTATTTCATACTTTTAGTCAGTTTATTTTCTTGCAATAAAAAAAAGAAACAAGCCAAAATAGATGATGATATTATTACAAATTATATTGCAGAATATGGTTTAGATGCCACGAAAACAGAATCTGGACTTTATTATGTCATTGATGAAGTTGGAGTAGGAGAGCACCCTACAATTAATTCAACAGTTACAGTTGCTTATAAAGGTTATTTTTCTGATAATTCGGTTTTTGACGAATCTGATTCTACTGGCATTACCTTCTCTTTAACTTCGGTTATAGAAGGTTGGCAAGAAGGAATCCCTTATTTTAAACCAGGAGGAAAAGGGATGTTATTAATTCCATCAGCTTTAGGTTATGGAAGAAATGCTCAACCAGGAGTTCCTGCTAATTCTGTTTTGATTTTTGATATTCATTTGATAGAATAAGTTATACAGCACAACTTCCTCTTTTTAAAAGCATATATTCTCCTTTCTTTCGAAATTCAGATAAGGAAACTCCTGTATGCTTTTTAAATGTTTTAGATAGATGACTGACATCAGTGAAGTTCAATTCATCAGCAATTTCGCTGAGCGTATAATCAGAATTAATTAAACGGATTTCAACAAGCTTGAGTTTTGCCTTAATAATATATTCTCGAAGTGAGATTTTTACTTGTTTTTTAAAATACTCACTAACATATGTAGGGGACATTAGAAAAGTTTGAGCTAGATTTTCAACTTTTAATGAATCATTGTTGTTAATATGATCATTAATATACAATAACATTTGGTTGATTTTACTATCAGTAGCTTGCTGTGGGGCTTCATATAAAGCACCTTTTTTTATATTTCGGATAAGTATTTCTAAAATACTTGACATCAGACTTTTAATTAATGTTATCGAATTCTGTTCATGATTTTTTGCCTCTTCCAAAATCATGATTATCAAACGTTCAATATAACTTTTATCCAAGTCACTTTTAATGATATCTCCAGGTAATTGATTATAATTCGAAAGAATATATGAAGCCTCTCTAAACCATTCATCAATTTCAAAGGTTTGAGAAGTTTTCTTAAAAAAGTCAGCTGTAAACTTCAAAAAAACGAAAGAAGTTGGGGATTCAATATTGAAAGAATGACAATTTAAAGGAGGTAATAAAAATATACTTCCTTTTTGATATTCATAATGATTGTAATTAATACATTGAGTTCCTTCGCCTTCTTTTATTAATACGAGTTCGAAAAAATTATTTTTAGCCGGTCTCTGTTTCCATTCATTGAGTTTTACCTCTTGTATTTCAAAAGGTTTTTGTGTCTCTAAAACTTGCATTTCGTACCATTTTAGGGTTTTACTTTAGCCAAAAGTAAAAAATTAAGTCATAATACAATTATAAAACCTTTTTTTATACATCATTATCCCATAGATATACAATTCAAACTACTGTGTTGCAGCTAACTTTGTGGTATCAAATATTAGTATAATGAATAAAATTTTAATCGCATTCTTTGTTTTAACGATACTGTCTTCATGTTCAAATGAAGAAAAAAGTAATAATTATGAAGTTTCAGAAACTCAACCTGTAACTAATGAAGTTAAATTAGCATCAGATATTAGTTGGGAGATGTTAAATCCTGCTAGAGGAAAAAAAAGTCCGTTAGCAGGCACAATTTGGGGAGATAGGAAAGGAGCTGAACCAACTGGTTTTCTTGTGAAATTTATTGATGGTTTTTCATCTCCTCCTCATATTCATAATGTGAGTTATCGAGGGATTGTAATAAAAGGTCTTGTTCATAATGATGATTCATCAGCTCAAGAAATGTGGATGCCTAAGGGTTCTTATTGGACACAACCAAAAGGACAACAACACATAACTGCTGCAAAAGGCGAAGAAAATATTGCCTATATCGAAATAGAAAATAGCCCATATTTAGTTAAACCTGTGAGTGAAGCTTTCGAATCAAATGAAAAACCTATAAATGTTGACATCACAAATTTAGTTTGGTTATCAGAACAAAACATTTCAAACATCAAAGGAGCTGCTAAAATTTCATACCTATGGGGAAAACCAACAAAAGATAGTCTTTATGGTACATTTTTAAAACTGCCTCAAGGATTTAATGGAACTATTTATAGTGAAGGAAGCATTTTTAGGGGAGTTGTCATTGATCAAGAATTAGAGTATCAGATCCCAAATGATTCCATTCAATATCAATTAAAACCTGGTTCAAGTTTTACTTCCAAAGGAATAGCTGGTCATGTTATTAACTCAAGTACTGAAAGTTTAATTTATATCAGAACGAATGGCAATTATAAAGTCTTCTCAAAGAAGTCATCTAAAGTTAACCTCAAATAGTGTTTCAGCTACTTTAGGCAACTTCAAATTAAAATATCAGATGTAGTTTTTACAAATAAAAAATAAATCATGAAAACAATAACCAATAATCATTCACTTACAGCAGCTCGCGCACTTATATTACCTTCACGTGAAGCTTCACTAAGACGTGAATCATCGGTCTCACAATTTTGGAATAGCAATAGGAAATTACTCGAAGAAGCATGGGGAGAATGGGAACTCGACAACAAAGATAATTTACTAATTCCTGATGAAACACTTCTTGATTCTCGATTACGTAAAGCGATTAATGAGGCATGGGAAAACCCTGAAAAAGAAAATGCTGTGGCTGACTTATGGGAAGAAATTATTCCGGGTGTTTATTCAGTACAGTTTTTTGATCCAGAACGCTTAGGAGTATTTCGTAATTATTTGGAAGAACTTGTAAAATCAGAAATCCCTACACGTGCACCTTATGGAATACAATTAAATCGTTATGGAATGCTATTAGATCCACGGTCTGAAGGATATCTTGCAGCACCAAGTTTTCAAGGGTTTTATAATCTAATTATGGATCGTTATATGCGTCCCATTGCTCGTTTATTATTAGATACTTACGGATACGATAATCAAACCTTTGGCTTTTCAATTCAGTACAATCCTGATAAGGATAAAGATTTGCATGCCCATACTGATGCTTCGGCTGCAACTTTAAATATCAACATCAACCTACCTGATGAAGAGTTTACAGGTTCTCAGGTTGATTTCTACGATAAAAACACTGATAAAACAGTACAAACTATATTTGAGTCGGGTAGGGCCTTCATTCATAGGGGGAATGTACCTCATGCAACACATCCAATTACTAGTGGTCAACGTAGAAATTTAGTAATGTGGCTTTATGGAGATCGGATGCAAATTCCACGAGGAGGTGATAGTAGCTATGGAAACTCAAATTATAATTTGTCAGAGGTAATTAAACCTGAAAGTATTACTGCTCAACAACGTTGGAGTTTACCTGAAGGGGCAAAAGATACTACTGCGCCGTTTTAAATTGAGATAAAATAGAATAAATTGCAATAATTAGCACCTGATAGAAAACTATTCAACACCTTTTAAAAGGTGTAAATGTAAACTAGTAAAATTAAAAGAAATATTAACCGATGAAAAGTATATTAATCACAGGAAGTACTGATGGAATAGGCAAGTTGGCTGCTTTGAAGCTAGCAAAAGAAGGGCATCAAATTTATATACATGGAAGAAATAAAGATAAATTAGAAACTGTTATCCAAGAAATTAAAACACAATCTAACAATGATAAAATTGATGGTTTTGTAGCTGATTTATCTGATTTAGAAACTGTAAAACAGTTCGCAAAATCAGTCCATGAAATCCCACAATTAGATGTCTTAATTAATAATGCAGGAGTGTTGAAGAGCAATATAGAAAAGTCTGTTGATATTCGAT
>JAUHZI010000231.1 GCA_030426105.1 Bacteroidia bacterium
ATAGTGTTAGCGGTAGTAATGGTACTATCTGCTATTCAAATAAACGCGCAAAATTCAGTAGAATTTAAAGTAATTTCTGATGAAAAAGAACCAGTTATTGGTGCATCAGTATATATAAAAAATACCATATTAGGAGAAGAAACTAATTTAGACGGAATTGCAATTATCAATAATATCCCTAACGGGAAGCAAACTTTTGTAGTATCGTTTATGGGGTTTGAAACGGTTGAAAAAGTCATAACCTTTCCAACAACAAAGAAACAATTTGTGATAGAGCTTCACGAAGATGAAGAAACTTTAGAAGCGGTTGTAATTCAATCAACAAGAAGTAAAAGAGCAATTGCTGAAATTCCGACTAGAATAGAGGTAGTAGGAGCTGAAGAATTGGGTGAGAAAGCGGTTATGAATTCAGCAAATATAGCCATGGTTTTACGTGAAAGTACAGGGATACAAATGCAGCAAACATCTGCAAATTCAGCCAATCAAAGTATACGTATTCAAGGGTTAGATGGTCGATTTACGCAATTACTAAAAGACGGATTTCCTTTATTTGGAGGATTCTCTAGTGGATTGAGTATTATGCAAATTCCACCGTTAGATTTACAACAAGTAGAAATTATTAAAGGAAGTTCATCAACTTTATATGGAGGAGGAGCTATTGCAGGTTTGGTAAACTTAGTGTCAAAAAAGCCAAAAGACAAACGAGAAGTTAGCCTAATGTTCGATCAAACTTCACGTAACGGAAGCACCATAAATGCTTTTTATAGTGAACGTTTTAATAAGTTTGGAGTTACTTTGTATGGTTCAGCAAACAGACAAGAAGCAACCGATGTAAACAATGATCATTTTTCTGATATTCCAAAAGTTAGAAGTTTTAGTATTAACCCGTCGTTATTTTATTATCCGAATGAAAAAGAAGAATGGCGCTTGAATTTTGGGACAACTATAGAGAATCGTATAGGTGGAGATACTGATGTAATAGAAGGAAATATGACCATCGATCATAGTTTTTTTGAAGAAAACAAATCAGAACGCTACTCAACACAATTATCATATTCTAATGATATTTCAGAAGATAAAAGCTTTCATTTTAAAAACAGTGTAAGCTATTTTAAAAGAAATTTAACCTTACCAGATTATGAATTTGATGGAAAGCAGTGGGCTACTTTTACTGAAGCAACATATAACTTATACAACCTTACTTCTGATTGGGTTTTTGGAGGGAACATCATAACTGAAAACTTTATAGAAAACCCAACAACAGATTTAGATAGAAGTTACAAGCAATTTACCTTTGGAGGGTTTACTCAAAATAACTGGCGACTTTCAAACAATTTAACGCTGGAAAGTGGTTTACGAACAGATTATAATGATCATTATGGAACATTTGTACTGCCTAGAGCTTCATTGTTTATTAAATATGATGAAAAGATTTCAAGTAGGATAGGAGGAGGTTTAGGTTATAAAATTCCTACAATCTTTACAGAAGATGCTGAATTACGCTCGTATCAAAATGTAAAGCCAATTAACCTGACTGATTTTGAAGCGGAAACTTCTATTGGATTTAATGCAGATGTAAATTATAAAACAAGAATATTTAATGATAATGTGTCATTATCTTTTAATCAATTAGTGTTTTACACACAGTTGAAAAACTCTCTTTTATTGGAAGAGAACGGGACGAATTATGAATTTATAAATGCTAGCAGTTCACTAAATAGTTATGGAGCTGAAACCAATTTAAAGTTGAAATACAAAGATTTTATACTTTTTACGAATTATGCTTATAACAATGTTGAAATTGATAATAATCAAAAAGCATTAACACCAAAGCATAGTTTTGGAGGAGTATTAATGTATGAAGTACATGATAAGTTGCGAATAGGTTATGAAGCTTATTACAAGAGTTCTCAGTTGAGAAACAACTTAACAGAAACTCCTGATTATTGGACAATGGGCTTTATGGTAATGAGAACGTTTGGTAAGGTTAGTTTGTATGCAAATTTTGAAAATTTTACAGATACCAAACAACAAAACTATCAAGATATGATAGAAGCACCACATAACGATCCTTCTTTTACAGATATTTGGGCACCAACAGACGGATTTATTTTCAATGCTGGAATCTTGGTGAAGCTATAAGAGAAAGAGGAGTTAAAACTCCTCTTTTTTGCATCTTTTTTATACATTTAAAGTCAATTAATAAAAACATGGGACACAACCATCACCATCATTCACACGAAAGTTCTACAGAGAATATAGCCGTTGCCTTTTTCTTGAATTTAGCATTTACAATTATTGAATTTATAGGAGGTTTTTATACCAATAGTTTGGCAATTATGTCTGATGCCTTGCATGATTTAGGAGATAGTTTAAGCTTGGGGTTGTCTTGGTATTTTCAAAAAAAATCGACAAAAAGAGCAAATAAGAAATATTCATACGGGTATAAAAGGTTCTCTCTTTTAGGAGCTGTAATTAATTCAATAGTATTAGTTATTGGTTCGGTATTTATAATAAAAGAGGCGATTCCTAGAATTATTAATCCAGAAAATGCAGATGCTAAAGGAATGATGTGGTTGGCTGTTTTAGGAATTATAGTAAATGGGGCTGCCGTATTAAAATTAAAAAAAGGAACCTCAATTAACGAGCGAGTAGTTTCATTACATTTATTAGAAGACGTGTTAGGTTGGGTAGTAGTACTACTAGCAAGTATTGTAATGCAGTTTTGGGACGTTCCGGTTTTAGATCCAGTCTTATCTATTGCTATTGCTGGTTTTGTGCTGTATAATGTGTATAAAAACATCAAAGAGAGCCTTAGAGTTATATTACAAGGAACTCCTGAAAATGTTTCTGTAGAAGAAGTTCAACAAAGAATAGTTTCTATAGAAGAGGTAGAAAGTATTCACGATTGTCATTTATGGACGATGGACGGCCAGTATAACGTGTTTACAGCTCATTTAGTAATAAAAAACAGCGAATTATCTTGGAAAAAAAATCATCAAATAAAGCAAGAAGTTAAGCGAGTTTTGCATGATGAATTTCACTTAGAACATATTACTCTTGAGCTTGAGTTTGCATCACAAGAATGCGATTATGAAAACTGCGGTTCATAAATTTAATTGTACATTTGAGTATAAAACATAAAAAAAATGACAAGAAATCAAGTAGAGTTAAAGTTTCCAAAATTCGGATTGTTAATTCCAGTAGTTGTAGTT
The DNA here is from genome assembly GCA_030426105.1 of Bacteroidia bacterium. Classification (GTDB taxonomy): domain Bacteria; phylum Bacteroidota; class Bacteroidia; order Flavobacteriales_D; family Parvicellaceae; genus S010-51. The sequence goes on from JAUHZI010000231.1 coordinate 3,216, forward strand.
CTAATAATTTTTATAGCAAAATCAACTGTAACAATTAATTCAGGAGAAGCAGGAGTATTGTATAAAACGTTTGGAGGAGGAGTTGTAACAGATGAACCACCATTAGGAGAAGGTTTTCATGTAGTTGCTCCTTGGAATAAAGTACATGTATATGAGGTAAGACAACAAGAACTTTTTGAAAAAATGAAAGTATTGTCATCTAACGGATTAGAAATTCAAATAGATGCATCTGCTTGGTATCAACCAGTTTATAAAGATTTAGGAAACTTACATCAAACACTAGGTGAAAATTATTTACAACGTGTAATTCAGCCAGCAATTCGTTCAGCAGCGCGTAGTGTAGTAGGCCGTTATACACCTGAACAATTGTATTCAAGTAAAAGGGATGCTATTCAAGATGAAATATTTATAGAGACAAAGAAGATATTAGAAAAGCAATATGTTCAGTTAAATGAAATTTTAGTTAGAGATGTAACGTTACCATCAACTATTAAAGAAGCAATTGAACGT
>JAUHZI010000059.1 GCA_030426105.1 Bacteroidia bacterium
AATAGCGTCCTTATAGATATATACTCCATGAGAGTATAGAATAGGCTTGTACTTCGGAGCTTTTTTTTGTGCATCCCACCAAAACAACTTGGCGTCTGCATAGTTTTTCTGTTTAAATGGCTCAGAGTATAGAGAAACTGCTGCTTTACTCGCATTTTCATCTTCCCCCCAATTTGGCTCACTTTGCTTAGCGCATTCTTGTCCAAATGAAATTCCTCCAACCAAAATACCTAATAATGTAATTATATTTTTCATCTTGTTTAATCTTTAATTTTGTTAATCATATTTACGTTTTCTAAACCATCTATCATAATTGGATGGAGCTAAAGAAAAACCTAAGTAAATTCTAAAATAATTATCTTCTATCAAATCGTTTTCTATTGTGCCTAACTTTCCTAAATCCACCCCTAAGTCAATAGAAGAAAAAGATCTCGAACTTAATAACGGTGTAGATATACCAAAACTTATGCCATAATCTTTAATAGCAGTGTTGTTAACTATAATATTAGTATTAACTGTTTTTAGCCCAAGTCTATAAGTTGATTTTTGGAGTATGTTTTTACTTTTACTATTCCAATCCTTCATGAGGGTTGGAGTATACGAAAACCCTATGGCTAATTTACTAGAGTTATTCAACTCTGAAGGAGTTTCATCAATACCATTGTAAATTTCACTATAGTCTCCCCAGTTAGATTGTTCGTATTGAATAGATGTAGTGAGTTTTTGATTGAAAGTAGCTGCTACTCCAACTTTAATTCCTGTTGGTAAAGTGATTTTTCCTTTAATGTCTTCTTGATAATCAATAGTATCTTTAGCCGTTTCTATTACACTAAATGATGAGTATTTATAATTATAAGCAAAATAATCCTTACTAACATTTAATTCATTGTTCATAGTGTAATCAAAACCAAATGCAAGGGTTAAATTTTTATTAATTTGTTGGCTATATTGAAGACCAAAATCGAGGTTGATACCACTGACTGTTTTAAAGTCATTAATTCTAGCGTTGTAATAGGTAGCATCATCAAAAATAACGGAACGAGAGTTGTCTATTGTTCCAAATAAATATGAAGCATTTGCCCCAATAGATAGCTTTATACTATCCCCTTTATTGATAAGCGTTCTACCTACGCCTAAAAAGACTCTATTAACACCTCCATTACCTTCATAGTTATACCTTACTGAATCCCCTTCATTTAGTGTGTATGAATTAATGTCATATCCGACAGTTGAATATGGAACCAATCCAAATGCTATCCCTGTTTTATCTCCAATAGGCATTCCTAAAGAAAAGTTTCGAAGTGCAAAGTTACTTTGTGTTGAATTGTTATCAGATGTTTTTAAATTTTGAACTTTACCAAATAGCCCCACATCAAAAATAGGCTTGTATTTAATGAATGAGCTATATGATGCAGGATTTGAGATGTTTAAATGGTTGAACTCAGCTAATGCTACAGATGCTCCACTAATTCCAAAATATGAAGCAGTAGTTTGCTCTGATAGTTCCCCCAAACCATACCTAGTATAGGGAGAGTTGTTTAATTTTTGACCAAAACTGACCAGACTGAAAAAAGCAGTACAAGCTATGATGATTGATTTGTTTATTTTATTCATTGTAATCTAAAATTACTTTCAGCCCTTTTAATGTTAGTAATGGGTCTGCAAATATGCTATTTTTTTGTGATAATTCCTCGTTTTCGAAATAAGATAAATCTCCTCCTGTTAAAAAAATATTGAGTTGTTCATATTTAGCTTCATAGTCTTGAATAAATTGCTTGATTTCAGCTACCATTCCTAGGTATGTTCCCGAAACGATAGAAGATTTTGTGTCATTCCCTAACAGTTGGTTTGTTATTTCACTTTCAAATAACGGTAAATTATCAGTAAAAGTATGTAGTGCATTATATCTCATTGAAAAACCTAGCGAAATACTTCCTCCAAGGTATTCATTGTTGGCGTTAATAAAGTCAAACTTTAAACAAGTTCCAATATCAATAATAAGGTTGTTTTGGTTAGGTTTTAGATGGTAAGCTCCAACTGCATTCGCTAATCTGTCACGACCAAGAGTTTTAGGGGTTTTGTACTGATTAATAATTGGTATAGCAGTTGTTTCTTTAAGAATAATTATCGACTGAAATAATGAAATGAGCCGATTGGTATTTTCTTCATTCCTAACAGAACTAACAATTATAGTAGCTTTTTGAAGTTGTTGTTGGTGAATGTACTGTATAAAACTTTCATCATCTCCAAATAGTTCTAAAGCTCCATATTTGTTCTTAGAGTAGGTGAGTAACTTTATTCTAGTATTACCTATGTCGATGATTAATTGAGTCATGTTTGTCTGTTATTTATAACTCAAAGATAAAGAAATTAAAGCTCTATGACTTCGTTTTTAGCATTAACAAACTGATATTGTAAAAGCGTAAAATCAGCAATTCCTTTTACAGGAATCCATTTCTTTTGGTTTAAGAACCATGTACGTTGAATACTTTTAAGCCCTCTTTTTAGGTATGCTTCAATAAAAGGATGAACTTGTAACGTTAAATCATTGCCTTTATATTCTTCTATATGATAACGCAAACTGTTTTCAATTTCATCAATAATGAGGATTGATGATTCAACTTCACCAGTACCCTTACAAGTAGGGCAAGTTTCGGCAGTCTTAATATCAGTAACAGGTCTAACTCTTTGCCTCGTTAATTCAATAACTCCAAAACGAGTTGGTGGAATGATGTTATGCTTAGCACGGTCAGAACGCATAGCCTCTCTCAATGTCTCGTAGAGCTTATGGTTGTTTTCTTTTTTGTGCATATCAATGAAATCGATAGCAACAATTCCGCCCATATCTCTTAAACGTAAGATTCTTGCAATCTCGTGAGCAACTTCGATGTTAGTCTCAAATGCATTCTGTTCTTGATTTTGAACTGAAGCTTTTCTATTCCCTGAATTAACATCTATTACATGCATTGCTTCAGTGTGCTCAATAATCAAATAAGCACCAGAAGAAAGCATGACCTTTTTCCCAAAAGAAGCTTTTATTTGTTTTGTAATTCCAAGTTGCTCGTAAATGTTTACTTTACCAGTGTAATGTTTTACAATTCCTACTTTTTTAGGAGCAATTGTTTGTACATACGACTTTATTTCTTCATAAAGTTGACCGTCATTTACCTTTATGCTTGTAAACTCTTCAGTTAAAAGATCTCTCAGAACAGTTGATGTTCTGTTCATTTCTCCCAACACCCTTTTTACAGGAACAGCATTTCTTAAAGACTTATGCATTGATTCCCACTTAGACATTAGGTCACTCATATCCTGATCAAGGTCAGCTACTTTTCTGTTTTGAGCAACTGTACGAATAATGACACCAAAGTTTTTTGGTTTTATGCTCGAAATCAAACGTTTTAAACGTTCTTTTTCAGCAGGGTCTTTAATTTTTTGAGATATAGATATCTTATCAGAAAATGGAACAAGTACGATATATCTTCCTGCTAGTGTAACTTCTGCACTTAGCCTAGGCCCTTTTGAAGAGATAGGTTCTTTAGCTATTTGAACAGTTATGAGTTGATTAGCAGATAAGATATCAGCAATCTTTCCATCTTTTTCTATGTCTTTCGAGATCTTATTATAAGATAGATTTGGAGTTTTTTGTGAGCCATTAATAGCACCATCAAAGTATTTCTTCATTGAAAGAAATTGAGGCCCTAAATCTAAATAGTGAAGGAAAGCATCCTTCTCATATCCTACATCAACGAACGCAGCATTTAAGCTTGGTACAACCTTTCTGATTTTACCAAGATAGATGTCTCCTACACTGAAATCTTTATTGTGTTTTTCTTTGTGAAGTTCAATTAGTTTTTTGTCCTTCAATAACGCAATATCAACTTCGTTAGGTTTTGAATTAATGATTAACTCGAAACTCACGCGTTTTAATTAGTCTTGTTGATGTTTATAGCTGATGAAAATATTCTTTGTGCTTGTACAAAAGAAAGTATAAAGCACAAAACAACAAGCCATTGTAAAAACAACAGCTTGTTATTAATAAATATCTAGTAATAATCTAACTAAAGATTATTTCTTTTTCTTATGACGGTTTTTTCTCAAACGCTTTTTACGTTTGTGAGTTGCTATCTTATGTCTTTTTCTTTTTTTACCACTTGGCATAATAGTATGGTTTAAATGATTATTACTCTTATTAACTTACTTTAACTTTGTTTTTAACACCTTCAACAAACGTTTTTGCTGGTTTAAAAGAAGGTATGTTATGTGCTGGAATAATAATAGTAGTGTTTTTTGAAATGTTTCTACCTGTTTTCTCCGCACGTTCTTTGATGATAAAACTACCAAAACCTCTTAAGTAAACGTTGTCTCCACCTTCTAAAGCGTCTTTAATCTCTCCCATGAAGGCCTCTACAGTTGCTTGAACTGCAATTTTCTCAACCCCTGTCTTCTCCGCAATATTTGCTACAATATCTGCTTTTGTCATTTAATTATAAATTTTAATCTTTCCTTATCTCAGTTTATCTTTTTGGGGGTGCGAAGATAAGTATTCTTTTTATAAGTATGAAAGAATATTTTATATTTTCTCTCTTTTTATATTAAAAACCATGAATATTCAATAGTTTTGCTTATTGAATATAAGATGTTAATGCATGAGTTTTGGTGAAAAAGTAACAACTTGGTATCAAGAGAATAAAAGAGATTTGCCTTGGAGAAAAACGAAAGACCCATATAAAATATGGTTATCAGAGGTGCTTTTACAGCAAACAAGAGTTGACCAAGGAATAGCATATTACTTGAGGTTTGTAGAGCGATTTCCCACGGTGTATGATTTAGCGAATGCATCTGAAGAAGAAGTGCTTAATTTATGGCAAGGATTAGGTTATTATTCTAGGGCAAGAAATTTACATTTTGCAGCACAACAGATTGTTAAAGATTTTGAAGGAGTTTTCCCTAATACTTATAAAAAGATAAAATTACTTAAAGGTGTTGGAGATTATACGGCTGCAGCAATAGCTTCAATAGGGTTTGGAGAATCTGAAGCAGTTGTGGATGGAAATGTTTATAGAGTGTTGTCTCGAAATTTCAAACTTGCTACACCTATTGATTCTACGAAAGGAAAAAAGGACTTTAAGGTTTTGGCTGAAGAGTTATTGGGTGAACACAACCCAAGTTTATTTAATCAAGGAGTTATGGAGTTGGGCGCTATGGTTTGCGCTCCCAAAAAACCTAATTGTATAGGGTGTCCAGTTAATGATTCTTGTTTAGCTTTTGCTGATATGAGTCAGTTAGAATTCCCTGTCAAATCAAAAAAGATAAAACAACAAACACGTTATTTTAATTACATAGTTATCAGGGAAGGGGATAAATTTTTTATTGAACAGCGAAAGGGGAAGGGGATTTGGGAAAATATGTATCAATTTCCTTTATTAGAGACGACTATTGAAATGCATAATTGGGAAAATGAGATAAAGGGGCTACGATTAAGATCTGTTAGCCTACCAGTAAAACATATTTTATCACATCAAAAGATTTTTGCTAAGTTCTGGGAGTTTGAAATTGATAAAGATGTATTTGTACAAGAAGACACTTGGTTATTGGCAGATAGGGAAATGTTGAGCGAAAAACCTTTGCCCAGACTGATTGAAAATTATGTCTATAAATAGAGAGCCTTTTAGATTACATTATTTATGATAAAATAATGGTATAAATAATCTCTAGTTTTTTATGTTAGGATATAAAGTTTTATCTTTGATTTTCTAATTACAAAAAATTATGGCAAGAAGTTTAAATAAAGTAATGTTAATCGGTAACTTAGGGAGAGATCCTGAAGTTCGCCATTTAGAGAATGGTACAGCTGTAGCTAATTTCTCTATTGCTACATCAGAGAGTTATAGAGATCGAAACACTGGAGAAACAATTACAAATACTGACTGGCATAATGTTGTACTCTGGAGAGGTCTTGCTGATGTAGCTGAAAAGTATTTGAAAAAAGGGGATAAGGTTTATTTAGAAGGTAAGCTGAGAAGTCGATCATATCAAGATCAACAAGGTATAACAAAATATATAACAGAGGTTGTTGTTGATGATATGGTTATGCTAGGGAATAGAAATACTGGCGAAATGGGAGGAGGACAAATGCCTCAACAACCTGCCCCAACCCCAACACCGAAAGCTCCTGATTTGAAGTTAGATGAAGAAGATGATGATTTACCATTTTAATCAATAGAAAATGGAGATAGCCCAGAGGTTCACTTTTGATGTGATATTATCGGTTCTCAATCCCATAACTGGAGAAGTTTTTGTTGTATTGATATTGATGTTGGTTTTTATTTTAATGTCTGCATTAATATCAGGATCCGAAGTGGCTTATTTTTCGATTTCATCGAAAGATAAAATAGATTTGGAATTGCAAAAAGATAAGGGAAGTGTACGTGTTTTATCGTTGTTGGAACGTCCTAAAAAACTATTGGCAACAATATTAATTGCTAATAACTTCATTAATGTTGCTATTGTGATGTTCTCTACATATGTCATGAATGAGCTATTGAACGAAGAGGCATTGTCTAGAGAAATAAAGTTTCTTGTTCAAGTTATTTTGGTCACGTTTATAATCCTTTTATTGGGGGAGGTAATGCCTAAAGTTTATGCTACTCGCTATAAGCTTAAATTGGCAAAAATAATGTCATCCCCCTTAGTTATTATTCAAGGAATGGTTGGAGGACTGAGTAACTTGTTAGTTGCTAGTACATCGATTATAGATAAAAGGATAAAGAAAACAAGAGAGAATATTTCGGTAGATGATTTGGGATATGCTTTAGATTTAACAGGCGGGATATCGAGTAATAAAGAAGAGAAAAAAATATTAGAAGGGATTGTTAAATTTGGTCAAACGGATGTCAAACAGATTATGACTCCTAGAATGGACGTCAAAGCGATAGAGTATGGTAGTTCATATTCTGAGGTATTAACTTCAGTTTTGGATGCTAAGTATTCTAGAATTCCTGTTTATGAAGATACTTTTGATACGATTAAAGGAGTGTTGTATATAAAGGATTTACTTCCTTATTTAGAAGAGAAAGAGTTTTTTGATTGGAAAAAATTAATTCGGGAAGCTAAGTTTGTTCCTGAGAATAAAAAGTTAGATGATTTGTTAAAAGATTTTCAAGAGCAAAAAAGACATATAGCAATAGTTGTTGATGAATATGGCGGATCCTCTGGAATTGTGACCTTAGAAGATATTCTTGAAGAAATTGTTGGTGATATCACTGATGAGTTTGATGATGATGATGTTGTATACTCAAAATTAGATGAAAATGTATATGTCTTTGAAGGTAAGACAGCCTTAATGGATGTATATAGAGTTTTGTCAATTGATGGCGAAGAGTTTGAAAATGAAAAAGGTGAAGCCGATACTATAGCAGGATTCTGTATAGAACAGGCAGGGAAGATCCTTTTAAAAAATGAACGTATACAGTTTAAAAATTACACTTTTGTTATAGAGGCTGCCGATAAGCGAAGAATCAAACAGGTAAAAATAATTATAGACCAGAACCATGAGTATGAATAAGATTGTTTATATTATAGGTTTGCTAGTGTTGACCTTTTTTACTAGCTGTAGAGAGCCAGAAGTGTTTCCTAAACCTAAAAGTTATTTGCGTATAGAACTCCCTGAACATAGCTATCAAGTTTTTGAGGATAGTTGTAATTATAAATTTGAGTATTCCTCACTTGCTAAAGTGATTAGCAAGCCAAGTAGCCCTAAAGAAAGCTGTTTCAAAAATATAGTTTACCCTCAGTTTAAAGCATCATTGTATTGCACATATGTAGCATTGGATTCTAATTTGTTTCAATATTCTGAATATTCAAGGAAATTAGCATATGAACATACAATTAAGTCAAATGGCATTGAGGAGGTTAATTTAGAACATGCAGATAAAAAAGTTTATGGAACGAGTTTTGAGATTAAGGGAGATGTAGCTTGTAATTACTTATTTTATTTGACGGATAGTACTTCTAATTATTTTGCTGGATCACTCTATTTTGAAACTGTTCCAAATTATGATTCTTTACAACCTGTTTTAGAATATGTTGTAAAAGATTTAGAGCATATGATTAATACTTTTGAATGGAAATAAAAAAAGCACTTTTTAAGTGCTTTTTTTATTTAGTTAGAACTGTTGATGCTTATTGGAATGGTAACTGGGGCATCTGACATTTTCCATAGCTTGTATCCGCCAGCTAAACTTGATATTTGATTAAATCCATTGTGCTTTAAAATTAAACGGGCGATATAGCCCCTAAGCCCCTTTTGACAGTAGAGTATAATAGGCTTAGTTTTATCTAATGTTGAGAGTTCTTTTCTTAGTTTCGAAAGTGGGATATTAATGGCGTTAGGAATATGGCCTTCAAAAAACTCATTCTCATTCCTGACATCTAATAGAGTATATGTATCATTATCATTCTCACTAATGTAGTTGTTGAAAGTTTTTGTGCTTATTTGATTACAATTGTCTGTAGAGATGTTTTCAGCAACAAAACCACTTACAACAAGAGGGTCTTTAGCAGGAGAAAATGGAGGAGCATAAGCCAAGTCCAATTGGGCTAAGTCTTGTACTCTTAATTTAGCAAAAATAGCTGTACTCAATACATCTATCCTTTTGTCAACACCAACTTCCCCAAATAATTCAGCACCTAAAATTTCAAAAGTTTCTGAATGATAATAGATTTCTGTAATCAGGTCTGTTTGCCCTGGGTAATAGCTTGGTGTTGATCCACTAATGGTTAATACTGTTTTAAATGGAATGTTAGTTTTATTTAAAACCGCAGCATTCATGCCTGTTCTTGCTAGTGTGTAATCAAAAACCTTTATAATGGCGGTCTTATAGGCTCCTTTAAATTTTAAATTAAGTCCAGCAGCATTGGCGCCAGCTGTTCTTCCTCCTTTGTTAGAATGTGTCCCAAGAGGAAAGTAATCGTGTTCATTAGTTTGTAAGTTCTTTATAGAAACGTTATCGCCAGCTGCAAAAATATCTTTTAGGCTAGTTTCCATTTGTTCATTTACAATTAAAGCACCATTAGCGATATGTTTAGCACCTTCATTGATTAAGAGCTCAGTATTAGGTTTTATACCAATACTCATGATGACATAATCAGTTTGAAGGTATTTAGTGTCACTAATTTTTATGCTTTGAATTTTTCCATTTTGTATTGTAAATTCTTTTACAAGAGTAGAAGTAATCACATTAATACCTTTTTCTTGTAGAACATTTTTAGCAAAGTATCCAAATTTACTATCCCACATTGGTAAAATTTCATCAGCTCCTTCAATTAATGTGACTTTTTTTCCTGCTTCAACTAAATTTTCAGCAACTTCAACTCCAATTAGACCAGCTCCAATAACAGTAATATGTTTAGCTTCTTTCGGCAAGGCCTCATTAGAGATTTTATCGAAGTCCCCCATTGTTCTACAAGTAGACCAATTATTAGATTCTTGAATACCTTTTATTGGGGGAACAATTGAACGTGCTCCTGTAGCAAAGATTAATTTATCATATCCATAATCTCCTTTTGAGCTATAAACAATTTTATTTTGGCTATCAACTTTTAAAATTTCTTCGTTTAATTTAACATCGATATTAAAACGTTCTCTCATTAAATCGGGTTTCACTACAATGAGTTTTTCCCTATTCTCAATAACGCCAGAAAGAGCATATGGCATTCCACAAGTTGCATAGCTGATGTTTGCCCCTTTTTCAAATAAAATGATTTCAGCGTCTTCATTTTCTCGTCTTGCTTTAGCTGCTGCAGAAGGACCAGCAGATAACCCTCCTATTACAATTATTCTTTTCATTTTTCTTCTTATTAATCTGTTAGCAAAATTAGAGATAACGATTGGCTTATACTGTAACCTAAATATCCAAAATAGAAGTGCATTATAGATGTTTCTGTAACATATGTAACAGCGTTCTTCTATTGGTTTCTATAAATTGGCCGTTCTAACTAAAACATAAAAACACATTTTAATATGTCAAAACATCATCAAGTTTTAATAATAGGAGGTGGTTCAGGAGGATTAATGACTGCTTCTAAGTTGAAAAAAGAACGTTCGTCAGTAGCTATAGCTGTAGTAGAACCATCAGATAAACATATCTATCAGCCTGCTTGGACTTTAGTAGGTGCCAATGCTTATGATTATGATAAAACCATAAGAAGTGAAGCTTCAGTTATGCCTAAAGGAGTAACTTGGATAAAAGATAAAGCAGTGAGTTTTAGTCCAGAGAATAATGAAGTTACACTCGGAAGTGGAGATAAAATTACTTATGACTATTTAGTATTATCACCTGGGATTCAAATCGATTTAGATGGGATAGAAGGATTAAAAGAAAATATGGGGAAGAACGGTGTCTGTAGTAATTACGTAGATCCTAAATATACTTGGGAAGTGCTTAAAAATTTTAAGGGAGGGAATGCTTTATTTACTCAGCCAACTACTCCTATTAAATGTGGAGGGGCTCCTCAAAAGATTATGTATCTAGCAGAGGAGCACTTTGTAAAATCTAAGGTAAGAGAAAAAACTAATGTTATTTTTGCCTCACCAGGGAGTGTTATTTTTGGAGTACATCCTTTTAAAGAAGAACTAGAAAGAATCGTTCAAAAAAAACAAATAGTAACAAAATTTCATTATGCAATAACTAAGATTGATGGGGAGAAGAAAGAGGCTCATTTCAAATTAGCGGCTACAGGAGACAATCAGTGTGTGGTTAATGAAGATCCAGAGATAGATGAGAAAGTAACAGGAGATATGCATGTTGTAATTCCATTTGATATGTTACACCTAGCTCCTCCACAATCAGCACCAGATTTTATTAAAACTTCTCCATTTAGTAATGATGCAGGATGGATTGATGTTGATGTTAATACATTGCAACATAAAAAATACAAAAATGTTTTTGGAGTAGGAGATGCGGCAGCTTTGCCAACTGCTAAAACAGGTGCTGCGTTGAGAAAACAAGCGCCAGTTGTTGTTGGGAATATTTTACACCTAATAGATGAGAATAAACTTGGTGATAAAATGTATAAAGGTTATTCTTCATGTCCACTGGTAACTGGTTACGGGAAAATGTTATTGGCAGAATTTGGATATAATAATGTGAGAATGAGTGATCCTGTATTGACAAGGTTTGTAGATACCTCTAAGGAAAAGAAAAGCATGTGGTACCTTAAAAAATATGGGCTACCTTATTTGTATTGGAATAAGATGCTGAAAGGCAAAATGATGGATTAGATATTGGGTTGGTAAAAGAGAAGGTGGCTATTGTTTAAAATATAATAGTCACCTTTTTTATTTTGTTGTTCAAAAGCTTTTGCTAAACTGTTTCCTGATGAGGTATTTCACGGGGAGATATGAAGAGACTACTCCAATAATGATAATTGTAGAGAAGACAAGTAATAAATCTTTGATTTCAATTTCGATTGGCCAATAGTCAATTACTGAGTTTTGTAGTTCGACTAGGTGAAATTTAATTTGAAGAAAGCAGATTCCAAGCCCAACGAGTATGCCTATTACGCCACCTAGAATATTAATAAAAAGCCCCTCTAAAAAGAATATTCTTTGAATAAAACTTTGCGTAGCTCCCATGCTAATAAGTGTTTTAATGTCTTTTTGTTTGTCAAATAAAAGCATGCTTATAGATGCGATAATGTTGAATGTAGATAAAATCAAGATGAATCCTAAGATTAAAAATACCATCCATTTTTCCGTTTGATTGGTTTTAAAAATTAATTCATTTTGCTCGTATCTTGTCTTAATAATGAAGTTGTCATCCAGCATAGAAGAGATCTGATTTTTTATTTCTTTAGCAGAAGCATCTTCTTTAATACTTATTTCTATAGCTGTGATAGCACTGTTGTATTCTAAGAGTTTTTTCGTGAAATCAAGAGAGGTAATGATATATTGGTTATCAAATTCTGGATTGATTGAGAATACACCGCTAACATTAAGCATTAGGGGTTTGAAAGCTTTTCTGTTGTTTTTAGATAGTTTCTTGTTTCTAAGAAGTCCATATGCAGTAATTGTATTACTATATCGAGGGTCACTTGTGACTTGTAGTTTGTTCTGAATTCCCAATCCAATAATAGTGCTTTCAAATCCGTTGCTATTTAAGTCTGTTTGTCCCTCAATAAGAGCAGATGAAATATTACAGACATCAAAGAATGCGGAATCTACACCCTTTATTGTTGCAGTAATCCATTGATCACCATGTTTAAGCATCGTAATCTCTTCTATGACTTTAGAAACTTCAGCAATCCCATCTATTGCTTTTAGCTGATTGATGTTTATTTCATTTTCATCAAAAGTTTTTCCTTCTCTGATTGTTATTTTTAATGAAGGGTCAAAAGAGCTAAATAAGTTTTCTACTAGGCCTTCAATTCCATTAAATGCACTTAATACAATAATCATAGCCGTAGTGCTGATAAAAATTCCTAAAACTGAGATTAGAGAAATAATATTAATAGCACTATGTGATTTCTTAGAGAAAATATACCGTTTAGCTATGTATAGCGCTGTATTCAAAATAAAATTTTATTTAAGTTGTTTTAAAGCTTCTTGAATATCCTTGTCAAAAGGGATGTTGATTAAAGAACGAGCACTTACATCAAATAAATAGGTAGAAATTTCAGCTTTTAAATTTACTTTAATACGTTCCTTAGAATGTAAATATTCCGTTTCAACTTTTGGAATGTCATGTTCTTTTTCTGCAAACTCAGTAAAATCATTTAAGAGTGTTTCAGTAATTTTAAAGTTTGTGTTAAAGGTTTCAACATCTTTGAATACTAATCTTCTACGATTTTTATCAATGTAGTTAAAACAAAAATCCCTGAAAGCAGCTGAGTAAAGTAAACTTGTTAAGTATAAAGATGAACCTGTAGTATCGATAGGGACAAACACATCTGGCATTATACCTCCACCTCCGTATACAATCTTGCCTTTAGGTGTTGTAAACTGTTCTAGGTTATCAAAATGAGAACTGTCGAGTTCTTGTAATTCTCCATTTTCGTACCTTTCCATAATATCTGAGTGGTAGTCAATGCCATCTCCATATGCTTTTTGAATGCATCTTCCTGTGGGAGTATAATAACGAGATACAGTTAAGCGCATTTCAGAGCCATCTTCTAAAGTCATCGGTTGTTGAACTAAACCTTTTCCAAAAGATCTTCGTCCAATAATTGTAGCACGATCATTATCTTGCAAAGCTCCACTTACGATTTCACTAGCAGATGCCGATGAGCTATTAATCAATACTACCACAGCATTATTTTCAAAGTTCCCATAAGCGCTAGCAAAAGTTTCATTTTTTTCAAGGTGAAGCCCTTGTGTATATACAATAAGTTTTCCATCAGGTAGGAATTCATCAACAACATTTACAGCAGTATGCATATAACCGCCACCATTATGTCTAAGGTCTAAAATCAATTTAGTCATCCCTTTGCGCTTTAATTTACTCAATTCTTGAGCAAATTCTACACCTGTTTTATTCGAAAAGTTGTCAATTTTAATGTAGCCAATGTCATTGGTGATTTGATAAGCTGCATTAATAGAGGGTAGAGGAATTTGTCCACGAGTGATATCAATTTCTTTTTTTAGACCTTCTCTAAGAACTGTCAAGTGAACTGGAGAACCGCTTTGCCCTTTTAGCTTTTTGTGAACATTTTCTATTTCTAGCCCAACTCCAGCAATTACTGAATCATCAACAGCTATGATTCTGTCTGAAGCTAATAGACCAGCTCTGTCAGAAGGACCACCTTTAATGATGTTTGTAACCATTAATGTGTCACGCAAAACAATAAAGCGAATCCCAACACCTCCAAAATGACCTTGTAGTCTTTCATTTTCTGTTTCAGTGTTTACTGCAGATATATATGCTGAATGTGGATCTAATTCAGCAAGCATATTTTTGATCGTAAGTTCTATGAGTTCTTCTTTTTTTACTGAATCTACATATCTATTTTCAATAAGCTCCAATACATGATTTAACTTGGAAACTTCCTCTTGTTGAATGATTTTCTTTTGAGAGATGAACTTTCCAGATCCAACATAATAAGCTAAGGCAGAGCAAAGAGCAATCAGTAAAGGAGTTATGATTAAATAAGACTTCATGAAATGACGGGTTTATAGTGACTTAGTCTTCAACAGGGTTTTGAATTTGTACAACTTCGACATCAACTTTCTCTAAGAATTCGATTCCTTCTGTGTTTTTATATCTGTCGATAAATACAACTCGTTTGATGCCAGATTGATGAATAAGTTTGGAACAGTCTTTACATGGAGAAAGCGTGACATACAAGGTTGCTCCCTCGCAGCTGTTGGTACTTGAAGCTACTTTTAATATGGCATTTGCTTCAGCATGTAGTACAGACCACTTTGTGTATCCTTCATCATCTTCACAGCAGTTATCCATTCCTGTTGGTGTTCCATTAAAACCATCTGAAATAATCCTTCTGCCACTAACAATTAAGGCTCCCACTTGTTTACGTTCACAATGAGATAACTTAGACCATTCTTTAGCCATTCTTAAATAGGCTTTGTCGAATTTTTCCTGTTTTTTTATGTCTTCATTTTTTTTCACGCGATAAAAATAGATAAAAAAAGCCAATCATATTATATGATTGGCTTCAAGTAAGTTTTAAAAAACGTTAATATTAGTGTGCTTCTTTATGCGCACATGCTTTTTTAGCATCTCCAGTGCAAGCTTTTTTAGCGTCTCCTTTTTTGCACTCAGTTTTTCCAGTACAAGCTTTTTTAGAAGAACTCTTTTTACAACAAGATTTTGCAGCAGCAGTGTCTCCTTTAGTACATTTTTTAGCGCAATTTTTTTTGTCTTTACAATCTTTTTTCTTGCATTTATCTCCATCACCGTCTCCATCATGTTGAGTAGCAGCTTCGTGAGATTGGTTGAAGTCAGAAGTTGCTGCAGTTACTGTAAATGCTAATGCTAGGATAATTCCAAATGCTAATAAAAACTTTTTCATAGTGGTTATTTTTGTTTATAAATTATATACGTAGTTACGGCGAAAATAATAAAAAGTTGTAAGATATATTGTTAATTTATTACAAAAACAGCAATTAATTATTAATGAGTTGTAAATAAACTAACTGTAAATAGGCTAGAACGAAGGGAGCAGAGAACAGTACTCCATCAAATCGATCTAAAATACCTCCATGTCCAGGGAGCAGATTCCCTGAATCTTTGACCCCACAACTTCTCTTTATTTGAGATTCAGTTAAGTCTCCTAGGGTCCCAAATATTACAATAATTAATGCTACAGTAATCCAGTGAATTGTTTTTCCGTCGAAGAATTGGCCAAAAATAATTCCTGTGATTACAGCTAGCAAAGCTCCTCCATAGAAGCCTTCCCAAGTTTTGTTAGGTGATATTCTTTCGAATAATTTATATTTACCTAGTAAAGAACCAAATAAGTAGGCTCCTGAGTCATTAGCCCATTGAATAACAAAGAACCCAACCAACAGTAAACTCGAGTAGTTATTGGTATTGATATCCATTTCGTTATAGTAGGTTGGATCATATGCAAAGAAATTGAGTATGGCTAAAGGTATAACCACATATAAGATTCCCATCACTGAAAAAGCAATATTGGTAACAGGATCTTTACTTTTCCTAAATAGCTCTAGTGCAACTAATGAAACAAGTAATGGGAAAATAAAAAGTAGATAGGCAAAATTAAACTCTCCAAAGCTATACATTACAATAATACCATATATGATAGAGCCAACTATCATTGCAGCACTCTTCTTGGGTTTAAAACTTACTTTTTCCATCAGCATATAGAACTCATAGAGTCCCGCCATAGAAACAATGTAGAATAAACCAGCCAAAGTATATTTGTTAGTGGTAATTGCTAGTAGTAGTACTACAACAAATAAAACACCTGTTATTATTCGTTTTGTTAAATCGTTCAAAATAATTGATTTAGGTTTTGTAAAAACCGCAAATGTACATAAAAAAATAAACTTGTTAGTCTACGTTGGCTTGGTAAGCGCTATTTACGGAGATTACTTCACTAATAAGATTGCTCAATTGAATGTTTTCCAAAGCAGCCATTTGAGGGATTAGACTTTCATCTGACATTCCTGGAACTGTATTGACTTCAATTAAAAAGGGGGTGTTATCTACAATGATATAATCTATTCTTGCAATACCTTTCAAATTAAGAATCTCAGCAACCTTTTTTGTCGTTTCTTTAATTTTTTGAGTCAACTCATCATGAATTGGAGCAGGGGTTATTTCTTGTGATTCACCTTTGTATTTAGCATCAAAATCAAAAAAGTCATTGGCTGTTACAATTTCAGTAATTGGTAGAACTCGATAACCATTTTTAGATAAGAAAATCCCATTCGTAACTTCTCTTCCTGAAAGAAAGGATTCTATAATAACTTGTGTGCCATGAACCATACCTTTTTTTATCGCTTCATCAAGTTGTTCTGCTTTAATAACCTTTGTTATACCAAAACTACTTCCTCCATCGGCAGGTTTAACAAAGCAAGGAAGCCCTAATTCAGAAATAATATTGCTTTTATCATAATGATCTCCTTTTCTTACTAATTTAGCTTGGGCAACTTTTATCCCATAATTTTGAAGGAATTGATTGCAAATGAACTTATTAAAAGTTAGAGCAGAGATTAATTGAGAGGAGGTGTTGTATGGAATGTTGAGTAAATCAAAGTATGCTTGTAACTTTCCATCTTCTCCAGGTGTTCCATGTATAACAATAAAAGCAAAATCAAAATGTTGCTTTTTGTTATTGACGGTAAAAGAAAAATCGTTTTTGTCAATGTTGTACTGTTGCTCATCTATGAGGGCAAACCAACCTTTTTTATCAATTGAAACACGAATAGGGTTATATTGATTACGGTCAATGTTCTTAAAAATTGTTTTGGCACTTTTTCTTGAAATAATTTCTTCGTGGCTATGTCCTCCTTCTATTATGGCAACTGTTTTCATTTGAGTTTTATTTATGACGATAATCAAAAATATAAAAGAGAAAGAACTAAATTAATGCTCAGGAATTGAATTTATGAACAACTAACTGTGTTAAGGTTTGTCGCTTTATTTAAAAGATTTAAATCGTATTAGGAGTCAGAAAGCTAAAAATAAATATCTTTGTTCGTTTAGATTTTGAAAATATAGTTAATTAAAATGTTAAAGTTTTTATCAATAGGTATAGTCATAGTAATTATACTTTTAATAGTATTATTCAGAAAAAGTATCAAGCCTTTTTTTCGTTTTGTATTTAGCAAAGCGTTTTTGATTAACCTAGTGTTAGCATTGTTGGTATTGTTTTTAGTGCCTTATTTTACTTTGAAGTATCTTGATTCATATACGAACCATGGAGTGAAATTACCAGTTCCTAATTTTGTAGGAACAAGTGTCAATGATATTGACCAAATGGCAAAAGATAACCAAATTCAGGTCGTAATTAGTGATTCTGTGTTTTCAGATGACTTTCCAAGAGGTACTGTTTTAAGACAAGATCCTTTACCAAATACAGAGAGTTATTCTTCTTTTGTGAAACCTAATAGAAAGGTTTATGTAACTATAGTTAAACAATCAGGAGAGTATAAGGA
This sequence comes from Bacteroidia bacterium, assembly GCA_030426105.1. Classification (GTDB taxonomy): domain Bacteria; phylum Bacteroidota; class Bacteroidia; order Flavobacteriales_D; family Parvicellaceae; genus S010-51. Next base: position 17,645 of record JAUHZI010000059.1, read on the forward strand.
AATTCCAGATTTAACAGGGGATTTTAGAGTCTCTAAAAAAATAGCCAAGGTACGTTTGGAGATGTTAGGTTTTCAGCCTTTTTTTACTCCTAAAGCGAGTAAAGATGATTATGTGCTGGAGCTTAGACATAATGGTAAGGTTGTAAAAAAAGGAGATAAGGTATTAAAAGGAGAAAGGATAGAAGTTATTCATGGTAATGGAGGTGGGGGTGTTCCAATCACTTTACCAAATGTTGTCAATAAGACAGTTGCTGATGCTAGTCAGGTACTGTCGCTAGCGGGGTTAAATGTTGAGGTAAAATATGATGGGGAAAATATTACAGCTGAAGATTCTTTAAGTTTTGTAGTTTCCATTCAAAATCCACATCCTAGAAACTTGGTTCAAGGTATGATTCAAACAGGTTCGACAATTTATTTAATTGCGGAAAAAGGAGTGCCTGTTCAAGATACTATTACTTCAGAATAATAAAAAGAAACCTTTTCCGTTCCAATAGTTTAAGAAAACATATTTTAAATGAAGTTAATAAGTAGTATAGTCCTTATTTTTATTTCTTTTTTTGCTTTTGCACAAGAAGAGTTAGCTCCTTTAAAGTATAA
>JAUHZI010000060.1 GCA_030426105.1 Bacteroidia bacterium
TGAAGAGCGGGTGCAAAGATAAACAACATTTTCTTTTCAGCAAGACTATTTATACTCTTTTTTTTAGTTTATTTTTAGAAACAATCCTAAAACCCTGTTATGACAGTAGTTACAACAAAAAGTTTTTTGTCTTTTTTTATTGCCAACATTAAATACAATGATTACTACTTAAAAAAAAATTCTGGTTGTTACTTTTTAGGGTTGATAACCAATGTTTCAAACGATAACGGTAATAAATCGTTAATTGATTTGAAGATTAAAACTTCATTTTGTCCTTTCAAAATAATTTCGATTGGCGAATTTTGATTACGCTCATACTCGCTTATTACTTGTCTACAAGAACCACAAGGTGTCACTACCTCATTATAGGCTTCTTTGATTGACTTAGCAGTAATAGCTAATTTACGAATCTTAGAATTAGGATAGTTTGCTTTACAATAAAAGATGGCTACCCGCTCAGCACATAATGACGATGGGAATGCTATATTCTCTTGATTGTTGCCTAAAACAATATCTCCTGAATCTAGCAATAAAGCTGCTCCTACATAGAAATCTGAATAAACAGCATATGCTTTATCTCTAATCTCATCTGCTTTTCGAATGAGCATCTGATTTTCTTGAGATAACTCCTCGAACTGTACGGATTGATACTCTATTTCTATTGTCTTTTTCTTCATATTTGCATTGCTAAATTAAAAGTTATTCATTAATAACCTACTATTTTCGGTGTTTTTTGACTATTTTGTAACATTACTTTTATTATTCAGTTATTAAACGTTGATTTTTTTGATTAAAAACAAATTATTTTTCTGTTTTTTGCGTTATCTATGTTTAACAAGGTAAAATAGTGATTTGGTTAAGATATAATGAGTATGGAAATGATGACATTACTTTCTAGTTTTTTGGGAATAGAATTATACGACAATGATTTTGAAAAATTAATTTTTAGGTTTTGCATTGCATTGCTGTTTATCTTTATAACTGTAAGAGGACTCTATTATCCTATTGCTAAGAAAAAAGAATATGCTTTTTCTTATATGATTCTTGGTATCGTCATCTTCTTCATTAGTTTTACCTTAAAGAAGTTTGAACTTGGAACTGGAATGGCCCTAGGTCTTTTCGCCATTTTTGGTATAATTAGGTATCGAACTGATGCTATGCCTGTGAAGGAAATGACTTACCTCTTTATTGTTATCGGAATTTCTATTATTAATGCTTTATCTAACAAAAAAGTCAGTTATACAGAAATTCTCTTTACCAATATTGTAATTGTATCCGTAACCTATGTTATGGAACGTATTTGGTTTAATAAAAATGCATTGGTTCCAAAACCTAAAGTTCCCAAGCCTGAAGCTAAACAATCGATTATTTATGAAGATTTAGAAATGATAAAACTAGAAAAACGTGAACTATTAATAGATGACTTAGCAATTAAAACTGGTTTAACTATTAATAGAATTAAAATTGACTTGATAAATTACAAAGAGAATTTTGCACAGATTACAATTTATTATAAGAATAATTGATTTCTTCAATCAAACCTTTTAAGTCTTATTCTACTTCAAAAGTCAAATGCGTAACCATTGCATGACGTTCGAATGATAATAGCCAAAAATGTAACAAACTAGGGTTATCTTTATCGAAATGTAAGATTGGACCATCAATTCCAAAGAAGTGGCTATCTAACCATTTTCCCTCTCCATCTACTATTACAGCATAATAAGGACTATTCTTAGTTGAATGTGTTTGAGCATATCTTGCATTTTCATAAAATCCATGATTGCCTATCCCCATTGGCATTTTAAACCCTTTGTTATAATCGCTTAAAGCTAATTGAGGAATATCATTTTTTCTCACCCCTCCTATTATAACTCTTGTTAGTTCAGTTGAATCTGTTCCGCTAGCAAAGGTAACATCAAACTCTAAGCATTGATCTTGCGTACCATTATTGGATACAACTTGTCTTACTACTACTTTTTGAGGATATCTGAGCTTGCTCAAAGTAGTAGCCCTTGGATCTGATGTAGAATAATATCCAGGATATAAAAAAGTTGAAAATGAAGTTGAATCATTTAGGAAGTCATTAATGATTTTGGGGTCCTTTGGATAAACAATGTTTTTATATTTTGATTTTCTAGCACCTGTTAGTGGATAGAACTCATGATTTAGATTCACAAAAACTACTTCTTGGGTCTTATCAACTGATCTCAAAGCTCTAAAATTCACTACTTCACTAGCTGGATCTTTGTAATTAATTAGGTAATCTTTATAGGTTTCAAAAGTCAATTTTCCTTTATTAACTTCATCAAATAGCTCTTCGTAAAATGTTCTTGGGAACTCAAACCAGCCATGGTATAAAGGCTTTGTTTGATCTCCTTCTTGAGCGTAAGTAATCAACTCCCACAAATAACTATTCAAACAGTTTCTTGCTAAATCTACACGAACAGTTTTTATACCTTCCTCTGTATGTCTAGAGATATAAAACTCTTTTTCAATAAATTTTACTTGTTGTCTATTCCATTCTGCGTTGATTATACCAATACTTTTTAAATATTCATCTTCTATATAATCTGGAATGGTTGGAATCCATTCCAATAAGTTAATATTGCTTATTTGAATGGTATCGCTATGTTCATTTGATGGGTAGAAGGTAATTGTAAAATTTGTAGTATCAACTCTTTCTATAGCTATTTGATGATGTTTATACTGTTCCCAATCTTTACAACGTGACTCTATATCATTATTATCAGGGTATTCTTCATCTGTCATTTCTTTCATAGATGCTTTATACACTTGTTCCTGCTTTTGAGCATCATTCTTCTCTTGACAGCCTATTAATAAAGCTCCAATAAGTATTATAAAAATAGCTAATCTATTTCTCATTTTAAAAAGTTCCAATTAATTCCAATTTTGTAAGCTCTATCTTCTAGAGGATAATGCATTGCACCAAAATAATGACTTTCGTTACTTAAACCAGAGTTAAGATGGGTTAGCGCAAAAAAGACTCTCACATTTTTTATTCTTGTATTAACAAAAAAGTCAATAAAAGGATAATTTCCTACTGAGGAATTATTGGCAATGTAGAAAGCTCCTAACGAAGGTGAATAAGACATTAGTTGCACATTATTATAGTAGGTTACTTTAGCCCCAGCAAAAACAGATAACGATTTTCTAAAAGCTTTGAATGCATAACCAGCTTTTAAACTAGCAAAGTAATCAGGCAAACGGTATACAATAGCTCCTCCTGTGTATTGGTATACAAACCTTGGGATTAGTTTCCATTTTTTTAATTTAAACTCTTTTTCTATTTCAGCTTTTAATACTTGTGTAAAATCCAATACTTGTACTACTTGTTCTTCATGATTAAAATAGATTGGATTTTTAATATCATTATATTCAACTTTAGCTTTTAGGTTCCATTTATTACTATCAGTTCCTAATGTAAAACAATAATTTTGGATTGGTACTAGCGTATTTGACCAAGCATTATGATTTCCATAATACTGTTGTAAATCTATTGCTGGCGTTTGCTGATCAATTAAAGCTTCGATGTGCCAACTGAATTGATTAAAGGAGCTTTGGAAACGAGTATCCCAAGAGTAGTTTTGTTTTCGATAGCCTGTCCAATAATAATTAAAATGTGTTTTGAAATTTGTTCTTACTGTTTTTATATTCGTTTTTAATCCCAAAGCCATATCATTATAATAAAAATGTTCATTGGCTTGTCGATAATCAAAGTATTGATACCTTACATATGGTAATATATTATAGCTTGATTTTCTTCTATGAATATTAAACTGATAAGCAACTTCTTGCTCTATTTGATTGGTTTTGATTGAGTCATTAGTATATGTACTATCAATATTTATAGCTGGATAATAAATACTATTGGGGTTAGCATCTGTATAAAACCTTTTAGCATTCGTGAACGAAGTATTGAATAACAGTTTTTGGTTGTGCCCTAGTCCTGTTGAATCTATTCCATTAATCAAAAGAAGCTCCTGATCCAATGTTAACAGATTCCCTATTCGCTGTTCGTAAGCAGAGTCTAAATTAACAGTTATTGTTTTTCGGTTGAGGCTTAAATCAGAATTAATTATAAATAAACTATCATTTGCTATTCCTCCATTTTGTTCGGTTGTATTTTTTATTCGTTGAGCAAAAAAGCTTGTTTTATAGTTTCCTTTTGGAATGGTATAGTTTAAAGAAGCTATAATATTATTATTATTTGCTTTTTGTCTTTCATAACTTCCTCCTGCATTTATTTTATCATATTCCAATGAGAAATTTCCGTTTTTAGAAAAGTTCTGTGTATGAAGAATATTAAAATACTGCTCTGTACGAGCACCTTGAACATATGTTGCTGAAGTAAATGGATGAAGCACATTATAAGCTTTCTTTTCTTTATGAAAAGAACCAATCAAGCTACTCATTTGAAAGCTTGTTTCTTTTTGAGCATCGAAAATTAAGGAATAGTTATCTAACCCATTATTTCCTAACCATAGATACGCATTATCCTTTCTATATTCATGGAAGCTGTCAAGGCTACTTGTATCAAGTTGTATTAGTTGCTTATTTTGAATATAATAAAAAAGGGGCTTTTCTTCCTGCGAGTATGCAAACTGCAGGAAGAAAAATACACCTATATAAATAAAATATTTCAATTGGATAATTATGCTTCTGTAGTTGGTGCTCCAAAGTTTAGAGGAAAACCTTGTTGAGAATTGTCTTCATTAATTACTCCCTGAACGCTTTCATATTTTGCTATATTATCAGCTAACGCTCTCATTAGTTTTTTAGCATGCTCTGGAGTCATTACAACTCTAGACTTTACTTTTGCTTTAGGTACTCCTGGCATAATTCTAATAAAATCTAATACAAACTCAGAAGAAGAATGTGTTATGATTGCCAAATTAGAGTATGTTCCTTCAGCTATTTCTTCATTAAGTTCTATATTGATTTGATTGGGATTCTGTTCTTGACTCATATTTATTTTCTTTTTAATTGTTTCTAACAAAAATAAAAAAAGCCTTCCAAATGGAAGGCTTTTATGATAATATTTATAGTATTACTTATTCAGAAACTTCTTGCTCTAATACTATAGGCTCCATTTCTTCTTTTGGTCCAACAGTAATTTTTTGGAAGTCTTCAAGTCCTGTTCCTGCAGGGATCTTATGCCCAACAATTACATTCTCTTTCAATCCTAATAAATAATCTACTTTTCCGTTAACTGCTGCTTGGTTCAATACTTTAGTTGTTTCCTGGAATGATGCTGCAGAAATAAAACTATCTGTCTGTAACGAAGCCTTAGTAATTCCTTGTAATAAAGGAATTGCAGTGGCAGGAACAGCATCTCTAGCACTTACTTTCTTTTTATCATTACGAGTTAACATTGAATTCTCATCTCTTAACTTACGAGCCGTTACGATTTGTCCTGGCATTAAGTTTTGAGAATCTCCCGCATCTTCAACAACTTTTTTACCCCAAAGCTTGTTATTCTCTTGCATAAACTCCCATTTATTTACAGAAGCTTTTTCTAAGAATATTGTATCTCCAGCATCAGCGATTTCAACTTTACGCATCATTTGACGTACAATTACCTCAAAGTGCTTATCGTTAATTTTCACCCCTTGTAGACGATATACTTCTTGTATTTCATTTACAATGTATTCTTGTACAGCTGTAGGTCCTTTAATGCTTAGGATATCTTGTGGAGTTGTAGCTCCTTCAGATAAGTTTTGACCTGCTCTTACAAAATCATTCTCTTGTACTAAAATATGACGAGATAATGGAATTAAGTATTTCGTTACTTCACCTGTTTTAGCTTCAACTATAACTTCTCTGTTACCTCTTTTAATTTTTCCATAAGAAACAACACCGTCAATTTTTGCTACAACAGCTGGGTTAGATGGGTTACGTGCCTCAAACATTTCTGTTACACGAGGTAAACCACCTGTAATATCCCCTGTTTTTCCTGATTTACGAGGAATTTTAACTAAGATATCACCACCAGTAATCTTATCACCTTCTTTTACGATAACGTGCGCATCTACTGGTAAGTTGAATGCTTTAAGTGTTTCTCCTTTCTTATTTACAACTAAAATCGTTGGAACAGTTTTCTTACTTCTATTCTCTTTAATTACGATTTCAGAGAATCCAGTTTGCTCATCCACTTCCTCACGGTAAGTTTCACCTGCAATTAAGTTTTCAAACTCAATTTTACCTTCAACATCAGAAATAATTACCGCATTATATGGATCCCAAGTACAGATTACATCTCCTTTCTTAACTGTTCGTTTACCACCAACTAATAGGTGAGCACCATAAGGAATGTTGTTTGTTGCCAATACTTGACCTGTTTCTTTATCTAAGATTCTCATCTCAGCAGCACGTCCAATAACAACTTCTACATCATTTCCTTCTTCATCAGTTTTAGAAATTGTTCTTAACTCATCTATTTCTAATTTTCCTGAGAACTTAGCCTTAATACTAGACTCATCAGCAATGTTAGATGCTGTACCCCCAACGTGGAATGTACGAAGTGTTAACTGTGTTCCTGGCTCACCAATTGATTGAGCAGCAATTACACCAACAGAGTCACCTTTTACAGCTAAGTGGCCAGTTGCTAGGTTACGACCGTAACATTTAGCACAAACTCCTCTTTGCTTTTCACAAGTTAATACAGAACGAATTTCAACTTCTTCAATATCAGCTGCTTCAATAGCTCTAGCTTGATCCTCTCTAATTTCAACACCCTCTGGAACAATGATTTCTCCTGTTTCTGGATGTTCTATATCATTTAGAGCAACTCTACCTAAAATTCTGTCATATAATGATTCAACGATATCTTCATTTTTCTTCAATGCAGATACAGTCAACCCTCTCAATGTTCCACAATCGTCATCATTTACAACAACATCTTGTGCAACATCTACTAACCTTCTTGTTAAGTAACCTGCATCGGCAGTTTTTAAGGCTGTATCGGCAAGACCTTTACGCGCACCGTGAGTAGAGATAAAGTACTCCAAAATTGATAATCCCTCTTTAAAGTTAGAAAGAATTGGATTCTCGATAATATCTTGACCTCCATTTGTTCCTGACTTCTGTGGTTTTGCCATCAATCCCCTCATTCCAGAAAGCTGACGAATTTGCTCTTTAGAACCCCTTGCTCCAGAATCCATCATCATATAAACAGAGTTGAATCCTTGCTGATCGTTCTTTAAGTTCTCCATCAAGATGTGCGTCAATCTAGAGTTGGTATGTGTCCAAATATCGATAATTTGGTTATAACGCTCATTGTTTGTGATCAATCCCATGTTATAGTTCATTTTCACTTCATCAACTTGCGCTTCAGCTTTCACTACCATTTCATCTTTTTCATCAGGAATAACAACATCACCAAGGTTGAATGATAATCCACCTTTAAATGCCATATAATATCCTAAATCTTTGATTTCATCCAAGAAGTTTGCAGCTGTTGGTACATCTGTAACTTTTAAGATTTCACTAATGATATCTCTTAATGCTTTCTTAGTTAAGACCTCGTTAATATATCCTGCTTCATTAGGAACTAATTCATTGAATAAAACTCTACCTGTAGTCGTTTCAATCAACTTCATTACTTGTTCTCCATCCTCAATATCGTTAGTTCTCACTTTAATTTGAGCATGTAAATCTAATACACCTTCATTATAGGCTATTTTAACCTCTTCAGGTGAATAGAATGATTTCCCTTCTCCTTTAACAGGAACTTCTTTAGTTGACTTTCTAGCTTTAGTGATATAATATAATCCTAATACCATATCCTGAGATGGTACAGTAATAGGAGCTCCATTTGCTGGGTTCAAGATATTATGAGACGCCAACATTAACATTTGAGCTTCTAATACAGCTGCATTTCCTAAAGGCAAGTGAACAGCCATCTGATCCCCATCAAAATCGGCGTTAAATGCCGTACATACTAATGGGTGTAGTTGAATCGCTTTTCCTTCAATTAACTTTGGTTGGAATGCTTGAATACCTAATCTATGTAGTGTAGGGGCACGGTTTAATAACACTGGATGACCCTTAATTACATTTTCTAAGATATCCCATACTACAGGATCTTTTTTGTCTACAATTTTCTTTGCTGATTTAACTGTTTTTACAATCCCTCTTTCAATCATCTTACGAATAATGAAAGGCTTGTAAAGTTCAGCAGCCATATCCTTTGGTAAACCACATTCATGTAGTTTTAAAGTTGGTCCAACGACAATTACAGAACGTGCTGAATAATCAACCCTCTTACCTAATAAGTTTTGACGGAAACGTCCTTGTTTACCTTTCAAACTATCAGATAATGATTTTAATGGTCTGTTTTTATCTGTTTTAACAGCACTTGATTTTCTTGAGTTATCAAATAAAGAATCTACAGACTCTTGTAACATACGCTTTTCATTACGTAAAATTACTTCTGGAGCTTTAATTTCTATTAATCGCTTTAAACGGTTATTTCTGATAATAACTCTTCTATATAAATCATTTAAATCTGAAGTTGCAAATCTTCCTCCATCTAATGGAACCAATGGTCTTAAGTCTGGTGGAATTACAGGTACTGTTTTAACAACCATCCACTCAGGGCGGTTTTCGATACGTGTATTTGCATCTTTAAATGCTTCAATTACTTGAAGACGCTTTAATGCTTCATTTTTACGTTGCTGTGAGGTTTCGTTATTTGCTTTGTGACGTAATTCGTAAGATAATTTATCTAACTCTAAACGTTGTAACAAATCGTGTAAAGCTTCTGCCCCCATCTTAGCGATGAATTTATTTGGGTCAGTATCTTCCAACATTCTGTTTTCTTTAGGTAAAGCATCGATAATATCTAAATACTCTTCTTCTGTTAAGAAATCAAGATATTGTAAAGGCTCTCCTTCAGCGTTATTTACACCAGCGGCATTTATTACAACATATCTTTCATAATAAATGATTTGATCTAATTTCTTAGTTGGTAATCCTAATAAGTATCCTATTTTATTTGGTAACGAACGGAAATACCAGATATGAGCAACAGGAACAACCAATGAAATATGTCCCATACGTTCTCTACGTACTTTTTTCTCTGTTACTTCAACACCACATCTATCACAAACAATTCCTTTGTAACGAATTCTTTTATATTTACCACAGTGACATTCATAATCCTTAACAGGACCGAAAATTCTTTCACAGAATAAACCGTCACGTTCTGGTTTATATGTTCTATAGTTTATCGTTTCAGGCTTTAATACCTCTCCAAACGATTTCTCTAAAATCATTTCTGGAGATGCAAGACTGATGGTTATTTTGTTAAATCTACTTGATGGTTTCGATTCTTTTCTAAAAGCCATATATTATAGTATTTTGTTGTAAAACAACTATTTTCTAATATTATTCAAAATTCAAATCAACCTAGAAGGTTAACACCTTCTAGGTTTCATTAAATTAATCTAATGTGATGTTAAGACCTAAACCGCTTAACTCGTTCAACAATACATTGAAAGACTCTGGTATTCCAGGAGTAGGTAAGTTTTTACCTTTTACAATCGCTTCATAAGCTTTTGCTCTTCCAATAACATCATCCGACTTAACCGTTAAGATTTCTTGTAGGATATTAGATGCTCCAAATGCTTCTAATGCCCATACCTCCATCTCACCAAAACGCTGACCACCAAACTGTGCTTTACCACCTAATGGTTGTTGTGTAATTAATGAGTAAGGTCCAATAGAACGAGCGTGCATTTTGTCGTCTACCATATGACTTAGTTTTATCATATAGATAATACCTACAGTTGCTGGTTGATCAAATTTCTCTCCAGTTCCACCATCATATAAGTAAGTTTTACCATTTTTAGGTACTCCTGCTTTGTCTGTCAACTCATGAATTTCATCCATGCTTGCTCCATCGAAAATAGGAGTAGAGAATTTCGTACCTAATTTTTCTCCTGCCCAACCTAAAACAGTTTCATAAATCTGTCCTAAGTTCATACGAGAAGGTACCCCTAATGGATTCAATACGATATCTACTGGTGTTCCATCTTCTAAGAAAGGCATATCTTCTTCACGTACAATACGAGCTACAATACCCTTATTCCCGTGACGACCAGCCATTTTATCTCCAACTTTTAATTTTCTCTTCTTAGCTAAGTAAACTTTTGCTAATTGGATAATCCCATTTGGTAATTCATCTCCAACGGAAATTTTAAACTGTCTTCTTTTATGCTTACCTAAAATATCAGTTGCTTTTAAGTTGAAGTTATGTAATACTCTATCAATTAAAGCATCTATTTCTTCATCTCCTGTCCAACCTTTTGGGTTTATATGTAAGAAGTCTAAATCTTTTAAGTTCTTCTCTGTAAACTTAACTCCTTTCTTAAGTACTTCTTCTTTGTAGTTATTGAAAACTCCTTTCGACTTTTTGTCTCCAACAATCTCCGTTAACTTACCAATAAGAACACCTTTCAATTCGTTAACTTCAGCATTCATCTCTTTTTCGATTTGCTCTAAAAGAGGCTTATCTGCTGCTTTTGACTTTCTATCTTTTACAGATCTAGCGAATAATTTCTTATCAATAACAACACCTTTAGTGGATGGAGATACTTTTAATGAAGCATCTTTCACATCTCCAGCTTTATCACCAAAGATAGCTCTTAATAACTTCTCTTCTGGTGAAGGATCACTTTCTCCTTTAGGTGTAATTTTACCAATTAGAATATCTCCAGGTTTAACATCTGCTCCAATTCTAATAATTCCGTTTTCATCAAGGTCTTTTGTTGCCTCTTCACTAACGTTAGGAATATCAGCTGTTAATTCTTCAATACCTCTTTTAGTATCTCTTACTTCTAGAGAATACTCATCGATATGGATTGAAGTAAAGATATCTTCTTTTACTATCTTTTCTGAGATTACAATCGCATCCTCAAAGTTATACCCTTTCCATGGCATGAATGCTACTTTAAGGTTTTGACCTAATGCTAACTCTCCTTTTTGAGTTCCATACCCTTCTACAAGTACATCTCCTTTTACCAATTTTTGACCTTTAGTCACAACTGGTTTTTGAGTTATTGATGTTCCTTGGTTCGTTTTTCTGTTTTTGATTAGTTTGTAAACTTTTACATCATTTTCAAAACGAACTAATTGCTCTTCTTTAGTCAAGTCATATTTTACATGGATTTCATTTGCATCCACATAAACAACTTCTCCTTCTCCCTCAGCATGGAATAATACTCTAGAATCTCTTGCGATTAATTCCTCGATACCTGTTCCAACAATTGGAGAGTTTGGTCTTAATAATGGTACTGCTTGACGCTGCATGTTTGATCCCATAAGCGCACGGTTGGCATCATCATGCTCCAAGAAAGGAATACACGATGCTGCAATTGACGCAATCTGGTTGGCACCAACATCAATATAGTTGATATCCTCAGGTAAAGACATTGGGTAATCTCCTTCGAAACGTGTCTTAACGCGTTCAGTTAGGAAGTTACCTTTCTCATCAGTCTTAGCAATAGACTGAGCAATATTCATATTATCTTCTTCTTCTGCTGTCAAGTATACAGGATCTTCAGTAATAACAACCTTTCCAGACTCAACCTTACGGTATGGAGTTTCGATAAATCCTAGCTTGTTAACTTTTGCATAAACTGCAAGTGAAGAAATCAAACCAATATTTGGTCCCTCAGGTGTTTCAATTGTACACAATCTACCATAGTGTGTATAGTGAACATCCCTTACCTCAAACCCTGCTCTTTCTCTAGATAGACCACCAGGTCCAAGAGCTGACAATCTTCTTTTGTGTGTTACCTCTGCTAATGGATTTGTTTGATCCATAAATTGAGATAATTGGTTAGTACCAAAGAACGAGTTAATTACTGCCGATAACGTTTTAGCATTAATCAAATCGATTGGAGTAAAGACTTCATTATCTCTAACATTCATTCTTTCTCTAATCGTTCTAGCCATACGAGCTAGACCAACACCGAATTGATTGTGTAATTGTTCTCCAACTGTTCTTACACGTCTGTTACTTAAGTGATCAATATCATCTACATCAGTCTTAGAGTTTACTAACTCTATCAAATACTTCACGATAGAGATGATATCATCTTTAGTTAATACTCTTTGATCAAGAGATTCGTTTAAGTTTAACTTTTTATTAATTCTATAACGACCTACTTCTCCTAAATCATATCTCTGCTCTGAAAAGAATAACTTTTCGATTACTCCTCTTGCTGTTTCTTCATCTGGCGGTTCAGCATTACGTAATAATCTATAGATATATTCTACAGCTTCTTTTTCAGAGTTAGAAGTATCTTTTTGTAATGTATTATAGATAATTGAGAAATCTGCAGAATTTACATCTTCTTTGTGTAAGATAATAGATTTAACTCCAGCTTCTAAGATCTCTTCCATGTGCTCTTTTTCAAGAACTGTTTCACGATCTATAATTACTTCATTTCTTTCAATAGAAACAACCTCTCCTGTATCCTCATCAACGAAATCTTCTACCCAAGTTTTTAATACACGAGCAGCTAATTTTCTTCCTATTATTTTCTTAAGTCCTGTTTTAGTAACTTTTACTTCATCTGCTAAATCAAAGATTTCCAAAATTTCTTTATCACTTTGGTATCCGATAGCACGGAAAAGAGTTGTAACAGGTAACTTTTTCTTTCGGTCGATATAAGCATACATTACACTATTAATGTCTGTTGCAAATTCAATCCACGAACCTTTAAATGGGATTACTCTTGCTGAGTATAATTTAGTTCCATTTGCGTGGTGGCTCTGACCAAAGAATACACCAGGTGATCTGTGTAACTGAGAAACGATAACTCTTTCTGCTCCGTTTACAACAAATGAACCTTTAGGTGTCATATATGGTATAGTTCCAAGATAAACTTCTTGAACTATAGTTTCAAAATCTTCATGTTCTGGATCTGTACAATACAGTTTTAAGACTGCTTTTAATGGTACAGCATATGTTAACCCTCTTTCAACACACTCATCAACAGTGTAACGAGGAGGATCTACAAAATAATCTAGGAATTCCAATACAAACTGATTTCTTGTATCGGTAATTGGAAAGTTTTCTGAAAAAACTTTAAACAAACCTTCGTCTGAACGATTTTCTGGTGTTGTTTCTAATTGAAAAAATTCTTGGAAAGATTTCAATTGGACATCTAAAAAATCTGGATAATCAATTCGATGCATACTTGATGCAAAGTTGATTCTTTTTGGAATATTAGTTTCGGTTGCCAAGGCTTAAATGTTTAAATTAAACAAATTTCGATCGTTTATTTGTGAAATAGTTACCCTATTATACACAAAAGGGTTTAGGTACATTCCGTCAGACGGAAGTACCTAAACCTTATAGTAATTTATAGTATAATTACTTAACTTCTACTTCAGCACCTGCTTCTTCTAAAGCAGTTTTTAATGCGTCAGCTTCGTCTTTTGAAACTCCTTCTTTAACGTTAGTTGGAGCTGCATCTACTAATTCTTTAGCTTCTTTAAGTCCTAAACCTGCTAATTCTTTAACCGCTTTAACAACTTTTAATTTAGCTGATCCTGCTGCTTTAAGAACTACATCAAATTCAGTTTTTTCTTCAGCTTCAGCACCACCTGCTGCACCACCACCTGCTACTGCAACTGCAGCTGCTGCTGGTTCAATACCGTACTCTTCTTTTAAGATTTCTGCTAATTCGTTTACTTCTTTTACAGTTAAGTTTACTAAACTTTCTGCCATAGCTTTGATATCCGCCATAATAATTTATTTTAGTACTTCCGTACTTGTTTGGTTTTACTTTTTAATTATTCTTTTTATTCTTTTTTATCTTTCAGATAAAGTTTTCACTAATCCTGCAATTGTGCTTCCTCCAGATTGAAGAGCTGACAATACGTTCTTAGCAGGAGATTGTAATAATCCAACAACCTCTCCAATCAATTCTTCTTTCGACTTAATGTCTACTAATGCTTGTAATTGATCGTCACCAATGTATATTGACTCTTCTACGTAAGCAGCTTTTAAAATCGGCTTATCATAATTCTTACGGAATTCTTTGATAACTTTTGCCGGAGCATTACCTACTTCTGCAAACATAATTGCTGTAGGACCAGCCAAAACATCATACATTTCTGCAAGGTCTTTTCCTTCAACTTTTTCCATTGCTTTTTTAAGCAATGTGTTTTTTACTACGCTTAACTGAACATCTTTTTTGAAGCATGCTCTTCTTAATGAACTAGTAGCCTCAGCTGTTAGTTCAGAAGTGTCTGCAACATAAAATATTCCAGAATTAGCAAGTCTATCAGTTAAGACCTCAATTGCATTTTGTTTTTCTTCTCTGGTCATGTTTCTTCTTTTTTATGCAGTTACGCTTCTATTGATTTAGGTTCAACTTTAATACTTGGGCTCATTGTGCTAGAGATTGATAAACTTTTAATATAAGTTCCTTTAGCAGCAGTTGGCTTCAATTTAATTAAAGTAGAAATTAATTCTTTTGCGTTATCTGCAATTTTTTCTGATTCGAAAGAAGCTTTACCTACAGCAGCATGTATAATACCGAATTTATCAACTTTAAAGTCAATTTTTCCAGCTTTTACATCTTTAACTGCTTTAGCTACATCCATTGTTACTGTACCAGTTTTTGGGTTTGGCATTAATCCTCTAGGTCCTAAAATACGACCTAAAGCACCCACTTTCCCCATTACTGATGGCATAGTAATGATTACATCTACATCAGTCCAACCACCTTTAATTTTAGTGATAAACTCATCTAGACCAACGTAATCAGCACCAGCTTCTTGCGCTTCTTTTTCCTTATCAGCAGTACATAACACCAATACCTTTACATCTTTTCCTGTTCCGTGAGGTAAAGAAACTGTTCCTCTAACCATTTGGTTAGCTTTTCTTGGATCAACTCCTAACCTAACAGCAACATCTACAGATGGGTCAAAGTTTGTTGATGAAATCTCTTTGATAATTTTAGAAGCTTCTTCTAATGAATATACCTTTTCAGTATCGTACTTAGCTAAGGCTTCTTTTCTCTTCTTCGTCAGTGCCATAATTTTTCTGTTTATTCAGATTATACTTCCCAAGGAGCAGTTCCTTTAACTGTTAACCCCATACTTCTCGCTGTTCCAGCTACCATTTTCATTCCTGAATGAACAGTAAAACAGTTTAAATCAGCCATTTTATCTTCAGCAATAGCTTGAACTTGTTCCCAAGTTACAGACCCTACTTTAGACTTGTTTGATTCTGAAGACCCCTTTTTAATTTTAGCTGCTTCCATTAACTGAACTGCAGCTGGAGGAGTTTTTATAACAAAATCAAATGACTTATCGGAATACACAGTGATTACAGCAGGCAACACTTTCCCAGCTTTATCTTGAGTTCTAGCATTAAATTGCTTACAGAACTCCATGATATTAACACCTTTAGCACCTAATGCAGGTCCTACAGGTGGCGAAGGATTTGCAGCTCCACCTTTAATCTGAAGTTTGATTAATCCACTTACTTCTTTTGCCATTGTTATTTATTTATTTCGTGTTTTCGTCGGGAAGCTTTAATCGACTAGCACACTATCTTTAATTCTCTTTTTGTACTTGCATATAGTTAAGTTCTAATGGAGTTTTACGTCCAAAAATCTTAACCATAACTTTTAACTTTTTCTTCTCTTCGTTGATTTCTTCAATTATACCGTTGAAGTTGTTGAAAGGCCCATCTATTACCTTAACAGACTCCCCAACAACATAAGGAATATTCATTTCTTCATCAGCCTCAGCTAACTCATCAACTTTCCCTAAAATCCTATTCACTTCAGACTCTCTCATTGGCAAAGGATCTCCTCCCTTCTCACCACCTAAGAAACCGATAATATTATTTGTAGATTGGATAACATGTTCTACTTCACCAACCAAAGCTGCCTCGATTAACACATAACCTGGAAGATAGTTTTTCTCTTTACTAATCTTCTTCCCGTTTCTAATCTGATAAACTTTTTCGGTTGGAATAAGTATTTGCTCAACGTAATCAGAAAGTTTCTGTCTTTCTATTTCAAGTTCAAGTTGTTCTTTAACTTTCTTCTCTTTACCACTTATGGCACGGATTACGTACCATCTTTTCTTTACTTCAGCCATTACTCTTTATTTAGAAGAAGGATTAAACATTTCATAAAAGAACCCTAACATACCCTTCCAAAAACCTTCTTCACCTGCAGGCCAAATTCCAAAAACAAAATCCATAACCCAAACCATTAAAGAAATAATCACACTTGTAACCAAAACAATAATTGCACTAGTTTGTAATTCTTTCCAAGTAGGCCATGAAACCTTATTCAGCAACTCAAAAGCTGCATCTTGTATATATGCTTTAATTCCTGCCACAACTATTTATTTGTTTTTAATGCACGGATGGAGAGACTCGAACTCCCGACACCTGGTTTTGGAGACCAGTGCTCTACCAACTGAGCTACATCCGTAATATGACAAAAAGGCAATCCGCCATTCGGCGGACACCTTTGTCATTTATTCTGTTTGAATAATTTTTTCTTATCCTAAGATTTCAGTTACCTGACCAGCTCCTACTGTTCTACCTCCCTCACGGATTGCAAAACGTAAACCTTTATCCATCGCTACTGGTGTGATTAACTCAACATCAATAGTTACGTTATCTCCAGGCATTACCATCTCACGACCAGCTTCTAAGTTAATAGTTCCTGTTACGTCTAATGTTCTGAAATAGAACTGAGGACGGTATCTGTTATGGAATGGAGTGTGACGTCCACCTTCTTCTTTCTTCAACACATAAACCTCAGCTTTAAATTTGCTATGAGGAGTAATTGAACCTGGCTTAGCGATTACCATTCCTCTCTTGATATCAGACTTATCAATACCTCTTAATAAAAGACCAACATTTTCACCTGCTCTTCCTTCATCTAAGATTTTACGGAACATTTCAACTCCTGTTACAGTTGAAGTCATTTTCCCGTTATCAGCTTGCAACCCGATAATCTCAACTGGATCTCCTGTATTAACAATACCTGTCTCAATTGCTCCTGTAGCAACTGTTCCACGTCCTGTAATAGAGAAAACATCCTCTACAGACATCAAGAATGGCTTCTCAACATCACGCTCTGGAGTTGGGATCCACTCATCAACTTTATCCATTAATGCTTGAACTGAATCAACCCATTTAGCTTCTCCATTTAAAGCCCCTAATGCAGAACCTTTCATGATTGGAGTATCATTATAGTCATAAGACTCTAATAACTCTTCTAACTCCATCTCAACTAACTCTAATAACTCCTCATCATCAACCATATCCACTTTATTCATGAACACAACCAATTTAGGAACATTTACCTGTCTAGACAATAAGATATGCTCTCTTGTTTGAGGCATTGGACCATCTGTAGCAGCACAAACTAATATCGCACCATCCATTTGAGCAGCTCCAGTAACCATATTCTTTACATAATCGGCGTGACCTGGACAATCAACGTGAGCATAGTGTCTTGCTGATGTTTCATACTCAATGTGAGCTGTATTAATTGTAATCCCTCTTTCTTTCTCCTCTGGAGCATTATCAATTTGAGAGAAATCTCTTGCTTCAGCCAAACCAGCGTCTGACAAAACTTTAGAAATTGCAGCAGTAAGAGTTGTCTTACCGTGATCCACGTGACCTATTGTACCAATATTCACGTGGGGTTTAGTACGTTCGAAGGTTTCTTTAGCCATCTTTACTTTGTTTTATTTTATTTATTAATTATATACTTATTTTACCATCACCAACAAAAGAGCCAATGACGGGAATTGAACCCGTGACCTCTTCCTTACCAAGGAAACGCTCTACCCCTGAGCTACACCGGCTTCAAAACACAAAAAGGAGAACTAGTTACCCAATTCTCCTTTAAGTCACAGAGCGGGAGACGAGATTCGAACTCGCGACCCTCAGCTTGGAAGGCTGATGCTCTACCAGCTGAGCTACTCCCGCTTTTCAGAGTTCAAAGGTAGAATTAATTTTCAAACTCGCAAAGTTTTTTTTGAGTTTTTTTACATCAAGTCTCACACCATCTTGCTTACTTTCGGTTTCAAGACTATAATCCTCACCTGCCTTTATGTTGGAATAGGAAAAAGAAAAATCTACATCTCCGCGAACTCG
>JAUHZI010000061.1 GCA_030426105.1 Bacteroidia bacterium
GCCACTGAACTGCAGCCAGCCGGTATTTGTGGCCCTATCGGTCCTACCGAACAGCTTCCCCTGGTGGCCCGGTTGGTAAATGAATTAAAAATTGACCTTTCACATGCCCATTTCTGGGGAATGGATGAATGGATTATCGATGGTAAAGCAGTTAGTGAAAACCACCCACTCTCTTTTAAAAAGGCCGATTTGGAATTGTGTTTCAACCGCATTGATCCACAACTACAAATGCCAAAGACCAATCTTCATTTCCCAACGGCAGCCACTACCGGTTTTATTGAAAGCTGGAATGATGTGCGCTGTGTGGTAATGCAGGGAGGACAGGGTGAAATAAAGCACTGGGCATTCAATGATCCCGTTAAACGATCGGGAGAATTTGAGGAAAAACCGCCTTCTCTTGAAGAGTATAAAAAATTGAATACTAGAGTTGTAGATTTACATCCTTCAACAATTACTCAAAATGGAGGTGAATCTATTCAACAAGAAGGAGTTACAGCCAATAAAAATCAATTGATTCATACTGTTAAACAAGGTGAAACACTTTGGTCAATAGCAAGGAAATATGGTGTTAACCCAAAAGACGTAACAGATGCGAATGTTGAAAAAGGAAATAGTTTAAATATTGGGGATAAAATTATAATACCTATTTCTGATGCAGTAAAAAAAGATGAAACAACTCCAATTGTTGATGTTCCTGTAAATCCATTGGAAAACCCTGAGGATAGTATTATTTTGCATAAGGTACAAAAAGGGGAAACCATGTATGGAATAGCTACGAAATATGGGGTTTCTCAACAAGCAATTTTAGCAGCTAATGAAGACTTAGATAAAGGGTTGAAAAAGGGAATGAAAATTCGTATCCCCCTTAAAAGAAAAATAGTTAAAGTCATCGAAACAGAAGAACAAGTAGTTGATAAAATAGATGCTACCTTAGATTCAATAGATTCTGTGGACTATGCGAACAGTATTAAAGGTAGGGTGGAGCAAGTATATGATGTAGCTATCCTTCTACCATTTGAATTGGCTGAAAATGCACGAAGAATGGCAAAGTGTCCTCCTTTTGGAGAATGTCTAACGTACGCCAATACTTTTAGAGCTTTGAATTTTCATCATGGAATGATGCTAGCAATCGACTCATTACAAAAAGCAGGAGTAAACTTAAACGTTAGAGTTTATGATACTAAAGCAGATACAGCAACAATCAATAGAATATTAGGTAAGGCAGAGTTTAAAGATGTAGATTTGATTTTAGGGCCAATCTATGTTAAAGAAATAAAAATCGTATCTAAATATGCTAAGAAAAATAAGGTGCAGATGGTTTGTCCAGTTCCTGTATCAAATAAGGCGTTGTTTCAAAACCCTTACGTTTCTAAGTTGACAGCATCTAAATATACACAAGTCGAATATCTTGCCAAATATATTGCTGAACGTCACCATCAAGAAAATATTATTTTAGTTCGTAATAAATACAATAAAACTGATGAAGTTTACTTCCAACTTTTCAAAAAAACATTTGCTCAAGAAGTTGTAAAATATGATTCAAGAAACTCAGATTCAGCTAAAGTAGCTATAGGGGTAGGTAAGTCGTCAAAACTGATTTATGTACAACAGCATATGGTAGCTGATAAAAAGAATATCATAGTTGATTTATCAACGAATTTAGGGCATGTAAGTAATTTAATTACAAAACTTACTACAACAATGAATTCAAATCCATACAACAGATATGAAGTAGCTTTATTTGGAATGGAAGATTGGCAAACTTTTGAAACAGTCGACGAAAAATATAAAAATAGATATCATTTAAGTATTGTTGCACCTGGGTTCTTAGATTTTAAATCGCCTGAGTCAATAGCATTTATTGAGAAATATAGAGCTAAATATAAAACAGATCCAGATAAATTTTCATTTGTTGGATTTGATGCTGCATTCACCAATATAAAAGGGTTGTTTTTATATGGAACAGAGTTTTCGAAATATTATAATCAACTAAAAACGAGAGGATACTACAATTCTAGTGACTATCAATCTGCTGAAGAAGGTAGTGGATATGAAAATAAAAATGTTTCAATCATAGAGTACGATAACTATCATTTAAGAAAGGTAAATTAAAAAAGAATGAAGACAACAGCTTTAACGCAAAAACACATCGATTTGGGAGCTAAAATGGTTCCGTTTGCAGGGTATAATATGCCTGTTCAATATGAAGGAGTAAATGTAGAGCATGCAACAGTAAGAGAAGGAGTTGGAGTATTTGATGTTTCTCATATGGGAGAGTTTTTATTGAAAGGAGAAAAAGCATTGGATCTTATTCAAAAGGTAACAACAAATGACGCTTCTAAATTATTTGATGGCAGAGCTCAGTATTCGTGTATGCCGAATAGTGATGGAGGAATAGTGGATGATTTATTAATTTACAGAATTTCTGAAGAAGAGTATTTATTAGTCGTTAATGCTTCTAATATCCAAAAAGATTGGGACTGGATTGCTTCACACAACTCGTTTGGAGTTGAAATGGAAGATATTAGTGATTCAATGTCTTTATTAGCAGTTCAAGGGCCAAAAGCAACAGCAACATTACAAAAGTTAACAGATGTCAATTTATCAGAAGTAAAATATTACCATTTTACCAAAGGAGAATTTGCAGGGGTTGATAATGTTATCTTATCTGCCACTGGTTATACTGGTTCTGGTGGTTTTGAATTATATATCCCAAATGAAGCGGCCGAAGAAGTATGGAATGCTGTTTTTGAAGCGGGAGAGGAGTTTGATATCAAGCCAATTGGTTTGGCTGCTAGAGACACTTTACGTTTAGAAATGGGGTTCTGTTTGTATGGAAATGATATAGACGATACAACATCTCCTTTAGAAGCAGGATTAGGATGGATAACTAAGTTTACAAAGGATTTTGTAAATTCTGAAAACTTAAAAGCTCAAAAAGAAGCAGGAATAACTAAAAAGCTAGTAGGTTTTGAGTTGCTTGAAAGAGGTATTCCTAGACATGACTATGTTATCGTTGATGGAGAAGGAAATAATATTGGACGAGTAACATCTGGAACGATGGCTCCTTCTTTGAAAAAAGCAATAGGGATGGGATATGTAAACAAAGAATTTTCCACTGAAGATTCAACAGTTTATATTCAAATTAGAAATAAACAAATCCCAGCAAAAGTGGTGAAATTCCCTTTTAAATAAGGATAAGAATGCAGTAACTGCATATTGTTATTTAAATAACAGTGTGTGGATAATACAAAATAAACAATGGAGAATAGGAAGAAAGTAGAAGTGTGTCATACCCCCAGTTTGTATCCACAGTATAGAAAAGAAAACCAAATTGTTGTTGTAATTGATGTGCTAAGAGCGACATCTGCAATGTGTGCGGCTTTTGATAATGGAGTAAAAAAAATTATACCTGTAGCAACAATTGAAGAAGCAAGAGGGTATCAAGAAGAAGGGTATATAGTAGCAGCAGAACGTAAGGGACAAATTGTTGAAGGGTTCAATCTAGGTAACTCTCCTTATGGCTTTATGACGGGCGAGTTTAAGGATAAAACAATTGTTATAACGACAACCAATGGAACTCGTGCCTTTCATACAGCAAGAGATGCTGATGAAGTTGTTATCGGTTCCTTATTGAACTTAGAAGCATTAAGTCAATGGTTAATTGAGCAAGATAAAGATGTACTTTGCCTAGCTTCTGGCTGGAAGGATAAATTCTGTTTAGAAGATACTATATGTGCAGGGGCATTTGTAGATAGCCTCATTAAAAGTGGTAAGTTTACAACAGATGAAGATTCTTCTATTGCAGCAAAATACCTCTATCTATCAGCAAGAGATAATTATATGGCTTTCCTAAAAGCTTCTTCACATAGAAGAAGGTTGAAAGCTTTAAATCTTAATGAAGACATTAAGTATTGTTTAACTCCTAATCAAACAGATGTAATTCCAATTCGAAAAGAGAATTATTTAGTGTTACTAGAGAAGTAACACTCGTTTGATTCAAGTTATTTTAACAAAACCTCATAAATCAGTATCGCTTTATAAAAAAAGACTAGTTTATGAGGTTTTTTGGGTTCTTTTAAAGAAGTATAAAGTGTTTATCTTTTTTTTCCAGATTTTCCAATTTCTATACCATAGGTAAATACAGTTCTGTTGAATAAAATATTGAAACTACCAGTTGTAGGTATTGTACCGTTGGTAGATGCTATTGTAAAGCTTCCAGAGGTATTTGATAAATGTTGACTTATCTCAAAATAGTGCTTAATTCTTCTTTTGGAAGAGAACGTTATGCCTATTGAAGGCTCCAATAAAAAGCCATTTTTCACATCATCAATATTGAAGTTACTATAATTAAGACTGTAACCAAGTTTAGCTTTTCCATACCAAGCTCTCTTTCCTTTGTTAAGGATATACTTACCGTTAACATAAAAAGAAGAGGAGCTAATATTTATCCAGCCAAAATCAATTGGAAGTATATAAAAGTTAGAAAATTGACCAAAACCAACCCCATATTCAAAAAAGTTAAAACGTTTATTAAGTGATAAGTGAAAATTAGAATGGTCGTAACCAAGTCCAAGAGAAGTGTTCAATAAAAAACCACTTTTATAATGGAATTTACTTTTGGGAAATATACGAACACTATGATTAAAATAAATCTTTTTAACTGATTCTAGATTTTGAGCTTTTATAGTTTCACTTTGAAATGGTGTATAATAAATGGAATCTCCATTTAGTTTTTGTATATCAACAATCTCTCTAGGATTTTTACCTTTCTTTTTAACAACGACAATGGAATAATTGCCAGGAATACGTTTTATTTGACTGTATACTCCTACTTGTAGTCCAAGTAGGAGTATGATTAAGAAATTAAAAACGTTCATTAATAATTTACAGTGCTTAATGAAGTTAGTTCTAATGTATTGTAATCAATATTGTATTGTTGTAAGCCATTTTCATTAGTCATCAGTAGTATATTAGGATCAACTGGATGTTGCATAATGTCATATACCTCTATAGAAGGTTTGTTAGTTATTTTCTGAAGGTTTAATGGATCGTTAGCATCGAAAATTGATAACCCATTTTTACCTTCACCAACAAATAAATAACTATTAATAAGTTGCATTCCATAAGGGCTCTCCATGGTGATTTGTTCATGACCTAGTGGTGAAGAAGTGTTGGTGATATCGATAACATGTAAAGCATTTTCATCTCCACTACAACCTCCAAAATCTTCTGTTCTCAATGTAAGGTATGCTACGTCTCCAATAGGTAATACTGGGTCACACGATGTTGAGTGAAAATATACTCCATCTCTACTTGGAGAAGCAGGGTTGCTTAAATCAAGAATAATCATAGAGCTAAGTGTACCAATAAATAATTTATTGTTTTCTGGATAGATGGTTTCCAAACCTTGTTCCAAAAACATTGGATAAGAAAATGTTTTTGTGAGTTCGTTAGTATTACTAAAAGTGTATAGTCGACTTCCTCCAATAACATAAACATGATCGTTACTTAGCGCAATCTTGTTCAAAGTTCCTTTGTTTTCACGACTACTACTAGTGAAAGAAGATGGCACAGAAGATGGTGGAATGGAATTGTTTAAATAATCCACGAGTAATCTTCCTTCATTGCGAATACTTTGTTCTTCAGGACTATTAACCTTAAAAGTTTCAGTTGTGACAGCATAGGTAAAGCCAATAACAGCTTCTCCTTCATTATTGAATACTGGATCTCCAAAGGCATTTTCTAGTCGATCTACTATAGTAGGATTAGAGAGATCTGAAATGTCAATTTTAATAAGGTCATAATGTGTTTCTGCATAAATCATATGATCCTCAACATAAAACTCTTTATTAAAAGGAATTTGAATAAATGATAGAGGAGTAGGTGCATTAGGATTGGAATTGTCAAAGACGTGTATTCCTTTATTTTCCTCACCAATTAAAAGGGTGTTGTCATCAATGAAAATCTTACCTGGGTCTTTGATTGAAGTTGGAGCAGTGATTAGTGGAGACGAACGTAATTCATCTAAATTTCCATAAACTGCGGTTCCTTTATTATATGTTAATGTGATTTCTCCTTTATCTTTTTTACAAGAGAAAAGGAATAGCATAGTTCCAGTCAAGATTAAAGCAAGTACTTTCATAGGTTATGTTTTTGTTTAGTTAAAAGACTAGGATAAAAATTAAAGGTTGTCTATTTAATGTATTATTATAGTTATAGACAGTATTTTTATCGTTTAAGTTCTGAAAGTATTAACGAGGCTTTGTAATAGAATATTGTAAGAGAATAATAAATCTATGTAATGAATAGAATCAAAAAAGCCTGAAACACTAGTGTTTCAGGCTTTAAAAAATTATTGAAAAAAATTAATCTTCCTTAGAATTTTCTTCTTTTGCCTCAGAAGTTTTCTTTCCTTTTTTGACTTTAACAACTATTTCTGAATCATTATAATCAACTAAAAGAGTATCTCCTTCTTTTACATTAGCTTTAATAATTTCTTCAGCTAAAGGATCTTCTAAATGTTTTTGAATAGATCTTTTTAGAGGTCTAGCTCCATAGTTCTTATCGTATCCATTGTCAGCAATATAGTCTTTAGCTTTTTCAGATAGTTCAATACTATACCCTAAATCGTTAACTCTACCAAATAGTTTCTCTAATTCAATATCAATGATTTTATGAATATCTTCTCTTTCAAGTGAATTAAACATGATAACATCATCAATACGGTTTAAGAACTCAGGAGCAAAAGCCTTTTTCAAAGCGTTTTGGATTACTCCTTTATTATCTTCCTCCATAGCATCTTCTTTGGCTTTAGTTCCAAATCCAACACCACCTCCAAATTCAGCTAATTGACGAGCTCCAATATTAGAGGTCATAATGATAATTGTATTTCTAAAGTCAACTTTACGACCTAAACTATCAGTTAATTGTCCATCATCCAAAGCTTGTAACAATAAGTTAAATACATCAGGATGTGCTTTTTCGATTTCGTCTAATAAAACAATAGAGTAGGGACGTCTTCTAACTTTCTCAGTTAATTGCCCTCCTTCCTCATATCCAACATATCCTGGAGGCGCTCCAATTAAACGAGTCACAGCAAATTTTTCCATGTATTCACTCATGTCAATACGGATTAATGACTCTTCAGTATCAAACATTTGTTTTGCTAATACTTTACATAGTTGAGTTTTTCCAACTCCAGTAGGACCTAAAAAGATAAATGAACCAATTGGTTTATTAGGATCCTTCAATCCTGCTCTGTTTCTTTGAATTGCCTTTACAACTTTTTTGATTGCATTATCTTGACCAATTACAGAACCTTTTAAATCGCTGCCCATTTTTAATAGACGACCACTTTCTTTTTCAGCTACACGTTGTACAGGGATACCTGTCATCATTGCAATAACCTCTGCAACGTTCTCTTCAGTTACAGTTTCTTTATGGGTTTTGCTTTCTTCTTCCCATTTCAACTTAGCGTTATCTAAAGCTTCATAAAGCTTACGCTCAGTATCTCTAAGTTTAGCAGCTTCTTCATATTGTTGGCTACGAACAACTTTATTTTTCTCATCTTTAATCGCTTCAATATCTTTTTCTAATTTAATGATTTCCTTAGGAACATTAATATTAGAAATATGAACTCTAGAACCAACTTCATCCAGAGCATCGATAGCTTTGTCTGGAAGATGTCTATCAGTAATGTATCGAGCTGTTAATTTAACACAAGCTTCAATAGCATCATCAGTATAATTTACATTATGATGATCTTGATACTTCTCTTTAATATTATTTAAGATTGCAATTGTTTCATCAATAGAAGTAGGCTCTACCAATACTTTTTGAAAACGTCTTTCTAATGCACCATCTTTTTCAATATGTTGTCTATACTCATCTAAAGTTGTAGCTCCTATACATTGTATTTCACCTCTTGCTAAGGCTGGCTTCAACATGTTTGAGGCATCTAATGATCCTGATGCTCCACCAGCACCAACAATCGTATGTATTTCATCAATGAACAAAATGATTTCAGGTGACTTTGATAATTCGTTCATCACTGCTTTCATTCGTTCCTCGAACTGACCTCTATATTTCGTCCCAGCAACTAAAGATGCTAAATCTAATGAAACAATTCGTTTATTAAATAAAACTCTAGAAACTTTACGTTGTACAATTCTTAATGCTAAACCTTCGGCAATAGCAGATTTACCAACACCAGGTTCACCAATTAAAATTGGATTGTTCTTTTTTCTTCTACTTAAAATCTGAGAAACGCGTTCAATCTCATCCTGACGCCCAACAATAGGGTCTAATTTACCTTCTTCAGCAAATTTGGTCAAATCTCTTCCGAAATTATCTAATACAGGTGTTTTTGATTTGCTATCTCCTGGTTTTCTACTTGAAGATCCTCCACTTCCAAAACCTCCAGATCTAGGCTGATCATCATCAGGAGTTCCAGGAAGTTCGGCTTTTGGTGTTTCTTTGTATCCTTGTTCCATCATTAGTTCTAATTCTTCTTTTACGTATTCGTAATTAATGTTATAGTCGATTAAGGTTCTTGTGGCAATGTTTTCCTCTTCTTTTAGAATAGATAACAACAGGTGCTCAGTACCTATCATATTACTTTTATATAACTTAGCTTCTAAATAAGTGATTTTCAATACCTTTTCAGCTTGTTTTAAAAGTGGTAAATTTCCAGAATTAACACTCTTATTTAAACCGTTAGGTAATTCACTTTCTAGTTGCTTTCTTAGCTCCTTGATATCTACACCTTTGGATTTAATAATTTTTAAGGCAATACCTTCTCCTTCTCTTATTAATCCAAGCAATAAGTGTTCAACACCAATATAATCGTGCCCAAGTCTTAAAGCTTCTTCTCTACTGTAACTAATTACATCTTTTACTCTTGGTGAAAATTTTGCCTCCATAACCTCAATTATTTATCGTGAATAAAAATAGTTAAAATCTTATTTGAAATGTTATAAATCCCGTTCAAATATTATTCCAACTATTCAAATGACGAAAATAAATTTATAAAGTTGACAGATTTTCCGTTAAGTTATCAACATTATCGATGTTAGTTTAACTTATAGCTAAACTATACTGCCACATCATTTTCTCGTAAAGCATCATTTAATGAAGTTTTTAAGTCAGTGCTGGCTTTTCGCTCTCCGATAATTAAAGCACATGGAACTTGATATTCACCTGCATTAAATTTTTTAGTGTATGTTCCAGGTATAACGACTTTTCTTTCTGGAACATACCCTTTGTATTCTATAGGTTCATTTCCTGTAACATCAATTATTTTAGTGGATTTTGTAAGTACGACATTTGCTCCTAAAACAGCTTCTTTTCCTACTCGAACGCCTTCGACTATAATACATCTACTCCCAATGAAAGCATTATCTTCAATAATAACAGGTGATGCTTGTAATGGTTCTAGAACTCCTCCAATACCAACACCGCCACTTAGGTGGACATTTTTACCAATTTGTGCACAAGAACCAACTGTGGCCCATGTATCGACCATAGTACCACTGTCAACGTAAGCTCCTATATTAACATAAGAAGGCATCATAATCACTCCTTTAGCAACATAGGCTCCATAACGAGCGATAGCATGAGGCACCACACGAACACCTAAATCTTTATAGTTGGTCTTAAGCGCCATTTTGTCATGAAACTCAAAAGGGCCTACTTCTATCGTTTCCATTTTACGAATAGGGAAGTAGAGTACTACTGCTTTTTTTACCCATTCGTTTACCTTCCATGAATCTCCATTGGGCTCGGCTGTTCTTAAAATACCTTTGTCTATGGCTTCAATAACTTCTTCAATAGCAGTTATTGTCTCTTTTTTTTCTAATAAAGCTCTATTATCCCAAGCTTGTTCTATAATTGATTGTAAATGTTCCATGTTGTTTTATAGTTTAATTTCTTCTCCAAAAATATGGTGTAAATAGGAGCGCAACTGTAAAAAGTTCTAATCGTCCCATTAACATTAATAAGGCTAAAATCCATTTTGTTCCATCTGGCAAACCTCCAAAGTGACCTGAAGGGCCTAAATCTCCAATTCCTGGTCCCACATTTCCTAGTGAAGTAGCAACAGCACTAAGTGCTTCGTCAAACTTGACGCCAAATGCGGTTAAGGCTATCGCTCCAATTGTAAAAATAAAAAGGTATAAAAAGATGAATGCTAATAAATTGTAAATAATTTTATTGGATACAGGTTCTTTATTAAGGTGTACAGGAATAATTGCATTAGGATGTAATCGTTTTTTAAATTCTAAAAAACCATTTTTCATTAATACCACAATTCTTACAATCTTAATACCTCCACTCGTTGAACCAGCTGATGCACCAGAAAATAGAAGTAAGAAGAAAATAAAGGTTACCAATGGTCCCCATAAGGTAAAATCAGCAGTAGCATATCCTGTTGTAGTGATCATACTTACGACTTGAAATAGAACCATTCTAAAAGATTCCTCAATATTATTATAATGATGATAAACAAAAGGAGTTAAGACAACTGAAAGCCCTATCACAGCCATAAGGTACCACTTAAACTCATCGTTTTTTAGAAAGTATTTAAGCTTTCCTTTGAAACCAAAATAAATAAGTGTGAAATTGGTTCCTGCAATAAACATGAAAATAGTAATAATATATTCAATTAATGGGGATTGAAATTCACCTACACTTCCATCTTTTGTTGAAAATCCACCAGTTGAATTTGTGGTTAGAGCATGGTTAATAGCATCATAAAAATCCATGCCAGCAAACATTAGAATGACGGTTTCTAAAACTGTTAACCCAAAATAGATAACCCATAGTCGTTTAGCAGTTTCTTTAATCCTTGGGTGTATCTTATCTTTAGTTGGTCCAGGAGCTTCAGCAACAAATAGTTCCATCCCTCCAATTCCTAATAAGGGTAATATAGCAATTGTTAATACAATGATACCCATTCCTCCAATCCATTGAGTCATACTTCTCCAGAACAATAGACTAGGTGCTAACTCAGAAATCTTGTGACCAGTATCTCCAAGAATAGTCGCTCCAGTTGTCGTTAATCCAGACATGGTTTCAAAAAAGGCATCATGAATACTAGGGATTTGACTCGAGATATAATAAGGTAAGGTTCCAAAAATAGCCATGGACAACCAACCTAAAGAAACAATTAAATAGCCCTCTCGTTTTTTAATTTCATCATTATGATGGCTCCTTGTTGATAGTCTAGCCGTTAGACCAGCTCCAAAAGTAATTAAACATGAAAGGATGATATAGTAGTGCATCCCGTCTTTAAAATAGAAAGAGAAAGGTAGACTAAAGGCCATTAAAAAACCACTAATCATTAAAAGTGATCCAACAACATGAACAACAACTCTCCAGTTTATAAAAAATCGTTCTATTTTTGAAATTGATTCAGTAGCGGAGAAAACCACAGCTTTATCACCTGCTTCTAAGGTAAAGTCTCCAAAAGGAATAAAGCCTTCTCCATTTCTAATGACACCAGCAATATTGGCATTTCTTGGAAAGTCTAACTTTTTAATCGGTTTTTTAGTTATTTTAGTTCCAGGCTTAACAATATACTCTATCACCTCAGCATCTACACCATGTAAACTTGCAATAGCATCAACATCACCTTTTCTTACATATTTAAAGATATTACTAGCAGCGATAATTTTTTTATTGATTAGTGTATCTATACCAATTGCTTGAGATAAATGAATGTAGTCGATGTTTTCTACTCGAGCAATAGTCTTTTTAACACCATGGTTCTTTGCAACTAAACAGGACATAATATTAGTCTCTGAATCTCCAGTAGCAGAAATAAAAGCATCCATATCATTTAGTCCCTCATTTTCTAAAGATTCAACATCTCTAGCATCGAGGTTAACAACTAATGTTCTTTTTAATTTACCTGCAATTTTTTCACACTTCGATCTATCTCGCTCAATCAAAGTCACATTGTACTCTTTTTCTAATAGTTGAGCAGTCATGATACCAATATTACTACCTCCAAGAATCATAACATCTTTTATTTCAAAACATTCTCTTCCACAAATACTGATTACATTATCAATGCATTGTGGGGGAGCAATGAAGTAAAGAATGTCATTCGTCTTAATTAAGGTGTCAGCATTGACAATAATAGTATCTTCATTTCTGTGAAGCGCTATTGGTTTAAAATCCAAGTTAGGATTCAAGTAGGCACTTTCTTTTACCGTTCGATTTACTAAAGGAGATTTTTCTCCAACAGTAATCCCAAATACAGTCAGTTTACCTCCATCAAATTCTAAATCGTCAGTGAAAACAGAACGACTTAATAATAGCTTAATCTCTTTTGAAACTAAATCAACAGGAGAAATTAATGTGTCAACCCCTAGTTGATTATACATTTCCTTTAGTTCACAGTTCAAAATATCTAAATCATTGATTCTTGCTATTGTTCTTTTAGCTCCAAATTTTTTAGCCAAAATAGAAACCAAAAGATTCGTTTCTTCTGAAGATGTGACAGCAATTAATAAGTCACAACTGTCAACTTTAGCATCCATCAAAACCTCCATTGATTTAGCATCACCACAAATAGTAAATACATCAATATGAGAAGCTACATATTGTAACCGTTCCTCACTTTCATCAACTAAGTAGATGTCTTTAGATTCGCTAGCCATTAATTTGGCCAAATGGTAACCTACAGCTCCAGCACCAGTAATAATTATTTTCATATTGTATATTCAATCCTTATTTAAATATTCCGTTGGATTACTTCTTACAAATATAACTATCATCTAGATATACTTAATTAAAATGCTCGTTTATTTATGAAAATTTAGGTAAAATAAAAGTTATTTTGAATCGTTATTAACAACCACATTCCCTTCGTTAATAACCTTTTAATAGTTTAGATGGAAAATAAAGATTAAATTTTAAAAAAAATGTTAGTTTTGTAACCATTGTTAAAAATAAAGAATACTTATGTTAGAACAAATAGGAGTCTTTTCGAAGAAGTTTATGTTTCCTTTAATGATTATTGTTGCAGGAATTGTCTTGATTATTGTAGGGAATACAATTGACCCAACAACGAATATCAAACAAACAAATGATTTTCAATTAGGAGCTTTTGCAATATTAGGTGCTGGGGTTATTTCATTGCTTTACATGTTAGAGGTGATTAATAAAGTCGTGAACGTTATTGCTTTATTAGGGTTGTTTGTGCTTACAGCCTTTTTTGCTGTTAAATCTTATCAGTCAGTAATGCAAACAATTGCTGAAAGAGACGCTAAGAAAGAGTGGGATGATTATACAAAACAAGCACTTTCTGATATTAGAGATGTTCAGGTAGCCTACAAAAAGAAGTATGGGTTTTATGCTTCTGAATACAAAGAGTTAAAAAGATTTTTACAAGAAGATAAAGTCATGGATATTGTTATTGATGGAGATATTCCTGATAGAAGAATTACTGACGAAGAAGGAAAAATCTTAGGGTATAATAAGTTGAAAGATGAAGAGAAATATAACGATATAGATGAAGCTGAGGCTGTTCAATTAGGTATAATCAAAATTGATACGCTGTGGTACCCTGTAATGGAAGTTATGTATACAGGAGAACAAGCTGTTAAAAATAATGAAGGTCGTTTATATCCATTTGAGTTAGAAAAATTAGGAAAGATAGTAACAGTTAAGAGTGTGGATAAGTTGGCAAGTGATGCTAGAACTAAGAAGTTAGCTGATTTAGACCCTCCTGTATATCCTATCTATACAGATACAATTAGAGAAGGGGAGGATTTAATTGCTCATTTTTACTCTTATGATCCAATTCCATATGATCCTTTTGTAAAAAGAGATACTTTAAGTATAGGGTCTAAAACAGAACCAAAAACTAATGGAAGTTGGGCTGATAAATAATATTATTTAGTTAAAATCAATTTTTAATCCCTTTTGTTGAAGAGCAACGAAAGGGATTTTTAATTTTTATATGGAGAAATTAGTAGAAGAAAAAGAGCTGTTGTTAGTCATTGCTGATTCTTATTGTTTTAAGATTGTAAGAAGTGTAGGAACAAAGCAAGTGGTAATGCATGCTGTGACTTCTAGTATCGAAGAAATATTAAATGATAAGGTTGTTTATAGTGGTGTAGAAGTGAAATATTTAACTAGTAATTATACAATAGTGCCTTCAGCATTATATAATGAAAGTCATAAAGAAAGTTATTTAAATTACAGTTTGTCCAATGAGAAAGAGCTAGATAGCTATATGACAACATCTGTTCCTTCCGAAAAAGTTGAAATTCTTTGGAGTATTGATCACAAGATAGAAACAAAAATCATTCAAAAATACAAAGGTGCAGGGTTTGATAGTTTATTAAATTCATTCATTACGAATAGCATAACTCAACAAGGTTTGCCAAATAAAATTGTATCATTATTTTTATCAGGGGTATTAGTTTTTATTGTTGTTGTAGATGGGAAGTTACAGTTGGTAAATAAGTTTGAAGTAACAAGTGTAGAAGATGCATTATATTATCATCTGTTACTGTTACAAAGTACAGGTTTAGAAGAACAAGAGGTTCTTGTCCAAACTGGTGGGGTGTTTGCTCAAATGGATGAATTTATGGAAAAGTTAGAGGGGTATTTTTCTGAGATAAAGCGAATTGTTGATGCCGATAAGAATGTGAATGGAATTGAAAAAGGGATCTTAGAAATAGAGAAAAGTTTACGTTAAATGAGGATAATTAGAGGGAAGTATAGAGGAAAAAGAATTGTAGCGCCAAAAAATATAAAGGCAAGACCAACTACAGACTTTGCTAAAGAAGCATTATTTAATGTTCTAGGTAATATGTATGATTTTGAAGGTTTAGAAGTCTTAGATTTATTTGCTGGTATAGGTAGTATCTCATTGGAGTTTGCTTCAAGAGGTGCTAAAAAGGTAGATGCAGTTGACATTGCTTTACAAAGTATTAAGTTCATTAATAAGACAAGTGAAAGTTTAGCTTTGCCTATTAGAGCGTTTAAGTACAATGCATTTACTTATTTAACAAAACCTCATGCTAAATATGATATTATATTTGCTGATCCTCCTTATGGAATGGATGGTTTAGAAAAGATTCCTCAAATGGTATTCGAAAATAAAATGTTAAAAGAATACGGAACCTTAATTATTGAGCACGATAAAAAGACTGATTTAAGTCTGCATCCCAATTTTATTAAAACGAGAAATTATGGGAAAGTTAACTTCTCTTTTTTTGAATAAAGGGATTGACTTATAGTAGTTTAGTAAGCTTTTTTAGCCTTTTAAAGAAAGTTAGATTTAGATTTTGTTTTATTGAACTAAGTTTGCTATTGAAAAAGTTAAAAGAAGTGATGGAAATCAAAGTGTAACAGTATTATTGTTGGCTCTTTTTTGAATGTTATTAGAAAATTCTAATCATTTGTTCACGTTAAGGGCAGATAATGTTTATAACATTTAAAATGATTTCTAATGGAATAAGCTATAATGCTTATATTTGTGGCCTTAAACAATAAAACTAGAATTTTGGCTAAAAAGAGTGGTTTTTTTAATGAGTTTTTAAAGGAAAGAAAAACAGTAGGAGCAGTAGCTCCAAGTTCAAAGTTTTTAATGAAAAGAATGTTTGCTCCAATTGATTTTGATAAAGCAGATGTTATTGTAGAATTAGGACCAGGGAATGGAGTGTTTACTAAAGGTCTTTTAGCGGAAATGAAGCCTGGAAGTAGATTGTTATCGTTTGAATTAAGCCGAAATTTCTATGAACATATAAACTTAAATATTCGTGATGAAAAATTAAGTTTAATCAACGATTCAGCAGAAAAACTTGAGCAATACTTAGCTTTGGAGGGAATTCATAAAGTAGACTATGTGGTGTCTTCATTGCCATTAGCTGTAATTCCAGATGTTGTGAAAAATAAAATTCTAGATTCTAGTGTTAAAGTTTTAGGAAAAGAAGGAAAGTATATACAATTCCAGTATTCTTTAAATGCTCGTAAATTATTGCAGTCAAAATTTAAAAAGGTAAGCTTTAAATTTGCTCCAGTAAATATACCTCCTGCTTTTGTGTATCAATGTTCAAATAACTCATAAATAATAGATTGAAATGAAAAATATTACTGTAATAGGTGCTGGTACTATGGGGAATGGTATTGCTCATGTATTTGCTCAAAGTGGATTTAATGTATCGTTAGTTGATATTTCTGAAGAAAGTTTAACAAAAGCATTGGCAACAATAACCAAAAACTTAGACCGTTTAATCAAAAAAGAAAGGATTTCTGAAGCTGATAAAGCTAGTACCTTAGGTAATATTACAACATTTACTTCGTTAGAAGAAGGAGCTAAAGAGGCAGAGTTAGTTGTTGAAGCAGCTACAGAAAATGTAGCAATTAAGTTGGCTATTTTTAAGGATATGGATAAGTTTGCTCCTGAGAATGCTATTTTAGCTACAAATACTTCTTCTATTTCAATAACTAAAATAGCTGCGGTAACTTCAAGACCAGAGAAGGTGATAGGGATGCACTTTATGAACCCTGTTCCAGTAATGAAGTTAGTAGAGATTATTAAAGGTTATTCGACTTCAGATGAAGTACTTACTACAATAATGGAAACTTCTAGGGCTTTAAAGAAAGTTCCTGTTGAAGTTAATGATTATCCTGGTTTTGTAGCAAACAAAATATTAATGCCAATGATTAATGAAGCTATTATTACATTGCATGAAGGTACTGCTGGTGTTGAAGAAATAGATACTGTGATGAAATTAGGAATGGCTCACCCAATGGGACCATTACAATTGGCAGATTTTATTGGGTTAGATGTTTGTTTAGCAATTTTAAAAGTATTACAAGATGGTTATGGAACAGCGAAGTACGCCCCATGTCCGTTATTGGTAAATATGGTTACAGCTGGAAAGCTAGGTGTGAAATCTGGGGAAGGTTTTTATTCTTGGACACATGGAACAAAAGAATTAATTGTTGCTGACAATTTCAAAAAGTAATAACATGAATATTTTAGGGGTAATACCAGCAAGATATGGATCTACACGATTGGAGGGTAAACCTTTAGTAGATATTTGTGGGAAGACAATGATTCAACGTGTTTACGAGCAGAGTAGAAAGGTGTTGAGTCATGTTGTTGTAGCAACTGATGATGAGAGAATTGAAAATGCTGTAAAAGCATTCGGAGGTGAAGTTGTAATGACAAGCAAAGCACATACGACTGGTACCAATAGGTGTCTTGAGGCATATGAAATTGTTCAAGAAAAAAGTGACTTAAATTTTGATGCTGTAATAAATATTCAAGGTGATGAGCCTTTGTTGGAGCCTGAACAAATTAGATGTTTAGTAAGTTGTTTTGATGATCCTAAAACTGAGTTAGCAACATTGGTAATGCCAGTAGCTAACGAAGGTGATCTATTTAATGAAAGTGAAGTGTTTGTTGTTTTTGATAAAAACAAAAGGGCTTTATACTTTAGTCGCTCAGTAATCCCTCATATTAGAGGGGTGCATAAAACAAAATGGTTACAACACCATGCTTTTTATAAGCATTTAGGAATGTATGGTTTTACAACGAGTTCATTGAAGGCTTTTGCTGAAATGGAGCAAACAAAATTGGAGTTAACAGAATCGTTAGAACAAAATAGATGGTTAGAAAATGGTGGGGTAATAAAGATCGAAATTACACAGCATGATTCTATCCCAGTTGATACAATTGATGATTTAGAAAAGGTCAGAAGAATTATTTCTGGGATTGAACATTAAGTTTAATTAGTCCTGTGTAAAATACTGGGTTTTAAATTTTTAAAAAAAATGAGTAAAAAGAAATTTGAGTTAGGAGACGTTACGTTTGGAGCAGATGAGTTATTTTTAATAACTGGACCATGTGTTATTGAAGACGAAACAATTATGTTACGTACAGCTGAAAAAATTAAAGAGGTAACAACTAAACTAAAAATTCCAACAGTATACAAGTCTTCTTTTATGAAAGATAATAGAAGTTCTGTTGATTATTATGTAGGACCAGGTACTGAAGAAGGATTGAGAATTTTAGAAAAGGTAAAGCAAGAATTTGGTTTTTCTCTAGTAACTGATGTGCATTTCCCAGGTCATGTTGATCAAGTTGCTGATGTTGTTGATATTATTCAGATACCTGCTTATTTGGCAATGCAAACGT
>JAUHZI010000232.1 GCA_030426105.1 Bacteroidia bacterium
CGATAGCTTTTATTTCTGGAATTTATGAAGAGCTGATAACTACAATTAGCGGAGTAAATCTAGGCTTGCTAAAAACGTTAAAGAATGAAGGGCTCGCCGCAGCTTGGAAAGCATTAAATGGAAACTTTATAGTTGCTTTATTTTTAGGAATAGCTATAAGTGTCTTTTCATTAGCTAAGGGGATTAGTTTTTTGTTAGCTAATGAACCCGTATTATTATGGAGCTTTTTCTTTGGTTTAGTACTAGCAAGTGTTATTTATGTAGGAAAACAAGTCAAACAATGGGGAACATCGACAGTATTGGCATTATTGTTAGGTTCGGTTGTGGCTTATTATATCACAATATTACCCCTTTAGCGCAAAGTGATTCTACTTTTTATGTCTTTATATCAGGTATGATTGCTATTTGTGCTATGATTTTACCAGGAATTTCTGGAAGTTTTATTCTCTTGATTCTAGGATCATATCAAACAATTCTAGGAGCAGTTAAGGATAAAGAAATCTTGACTATAGCAACATTTATGGGAGGTTGTGTTGTAGGGTTATTGGCATTTAGTAAGGTCTTAAAATGGACATTTTCAAAATTTCATGATATTACAGTAGCTTTATTAACAGGTTTTTTGGTAGGGTCATTAAATAAAATTTGGCCATGGAAAAAAATAGACAGTTTTAGAATGAATAGCCACGGTGAGTGGGTGACTTTCTTAGATCATAATGTTTTACCCGAAAATTATGAAGTTCCTGTTATCTCATCAATTACTGAAGCTGGAATCCCAACTATATATCAAAATGCTGATTCACAAATACTAATTGCTCTATTGTTTAGCCTTTTAGGGTTTGCTTTAATCTTTGGAATGGAAGCTGTAGCTAATAAGCTGAAGAAGTAAGATCTATTGTGTAGAACAAAATGATAAGATTCATGATGCTAATCTTTTTTGATAGGTATTATGATAATGAATAAAGTTTGAATTTGTAATTCTATTTACTAATTAATCAATCATCTCATCATCTCATTATCTCATCATCAAAGCTCTTCATCTCTCACTTTGAAGCTAAAGTTATTTCCAGTCCAGTGCTTGATAACCTTTCCATTTTTTAAAGAAAATAGGGAAGGGAATGAGAAGCCAGCAACTTTAGTAAATTGATCAGGAGTGACTCTAATGTATTCAAAGTCAGCTTTGTTTCGTTCTATAAAAGCTTTAGTGTCTTTTTCATTACCGGGGAAAACCATCAATATTTTTCTACTTGATTTAAACCCACGTTTAGAAACACCAATAACTTTCGCCAATTCATTACAGTGTTTACAGTTTGTACTAAAAAAAGCTATTAGATAAGCTCCATCATTAAGATCAATTTCCTTTTCTTGAAATTTTGAAACTATAATATCCCAATTATCATCTACTTTTTGGTACGCACGACTCTTACTCTCATAATCTTCAATAAAAATAGGATTAATAACAAAAGGTAAAACAATAAAAGGTATAATAATGATAAGGCTTAGCCATGAGTTTTTATGTTCTTTTCTCTTCTTCAGTAAGAACAAACTAATGATTAAAAAGGGGAGGGTCGTTAACGATAGAAAACGGTTGAATAAGAACAGTAAATTATTATCAATAGAAAGTCTATTATTCCATCCTAAAATTATATCCAATACATAAAGTATTGTAAGCATTACCAGTAAGTAGTATAGCCAACTTCTTTTAATCCATTTAGTAAGAATAAGGATTCCAATGTTAATTTCTAGAGCTACAAAAACCCGATTAAAGATTGGCGTACTCTTCCAATTCCCAAACCCATCCTCAATCATTCTCAAGTCGAAAGAAGCA
This sequence comes from Bacteroidia bacterium, assembly GCA_030426105.1. Classification (GTDB taxonomy): domain Bacteria; phylum Bacteroidota; class Bacteroidia; order Flavobacteriales_D; family Parvicellaceae; genus S010-51. The sequence continues at coordinate 1,826 of JAUHZI010000232.1, forward strand.
ATTCCTCCAAGTATTTTTCCTTCTCCAAAAAGCTTTCCTAACCCTGAAACTAGGAGAATAAAAGAGATTAATAGTAAGATAACTTGCTCAATTTCTATTTTCTTTAGCATTTATATTTTTCTTACAAAGTTAATAATATTCGATGAAGAGGTTTGAAGAGTAAAAATAAAATCTATCTCAAAGAATGATTTGGAGTGGAATATGAAAATAATAAAAGAAGCATAAATTTAAATTAGCCAGTTCTCTATAAAATCCGTACTTTAGTTGTCCGATTTATGAATGAATTATTTGATATAGCTAAATTAAACACATTGTCACCTGAAAAAGGATTGGCACTAATATCTGAACCTTTTAATGAAGATAAATACTTTCAGCGAGCTGTAGTATGTTTGTGTGAACATAATGATAAAGGATCTTTTGGATATGTCGTCAATAATATTTTAGATGTTAAACTAACAGAACTAATCCCTACAATTAAATCTGATGAATTTAAAGTTGGGTTGGGAGGACCTGTAAGTCCAAATAATCTCTATTATATGCATACTTTGGGAGAAGAAATAGAAGGAAGTGTAGAGGTAAAAAAAGGATTGTATACAGGAGGGAATTTTGATCAAGTAACTACTTTAATCAATACAGGTTTAATAGCCAATCATCAAATACAATTCTTTTTAGGGTACTCTGGGTGGTCTTCAGGTCAATTGGAAGATGAAATAACGAGAAACTCTTGGATAGTGTCACAATTTGAGGTGACAGATGTGATGGAACGTAACGATGAAGATTACTGGAAAAATATATTAGAAGCAAAAGGAGGAAAATTCCAATTGATTGCTAACTTTCCTTTAAATCCATCTTTAAATTAGCCTCTTCTTGATTAATTAGATTCAATAACTCCTTACTGATATTGTTGAAATAACGCTTAGACTTGTATCCTCCAACCCATTGAACCCCTTGAATGGCATTGGTTAAAAAGATTTCGTCAGCAACCATTAAGTTTTGTGGTAGCAAAGATGTTTCGTAAACTTTATATTTATTTTTCAATGCTGTATTGATAACATGCATTCTCATTGTACCTCCAATACATCCATCAGCTAAAGGAGGTGTATACAATACTCCATTGGATACCAAGAAAATATTAGAAGAAATAGCTTCAATAATGCTTCTTTTACTATTAATAATAAAGCAATCATCTAATTTATTATCTCTAGCAAAGTTACCAGCCATAATGGAATGCAATGCATTAGAAGTCTTAAAATTTGATAAGATGTTTTTGTGTTTGTTAATAGCATCATAAACATCAATCAACAGCCCCTCCTCATTCATCTTATACAAATTATGAGGTAATAAATCGGCAGTAATTAAATATGAACTAGTATCGTTAGTAGCTTTGTAATAGCCACCATCATTTCTATATACACTCAAACGAACACGTCCCCCAGCTTTAATACTATTTTTATCCAACAAATGTTTTATCTGTGTGTAAAAATAATCAGTAGTATAATGAGGAGGTGTCTTTATTCCAAGAATTTTAGCACCCTCTAACATCCTCAATATGTGATTTTCAAGGTTAAATGGCACGCCATTAATCACACGAATTGATTCAAATAGACCATCACCATACATAAAAGATCTGTTCTCTTTTAAATAAGGCGAAGAAGTTTCGAAAAACTCCCCATTAATTAACACAAAATCACCTTTCGTCATCTAAATTTCTTTTTCTAGCTCTAATTTAGGACAAAATTAACATTTAATAAGTATTAAAAAGGAGGTAGTTATCACCAAAAGTAAAAGTTATCAAAAATTGCAATCCAACCGAAAAATTATTTTGTTTTTTTGCAGAAATGAATATAAAAAGACACATACCAAA
>JAUHZI010000233.1 GCA_030426105.1 Bacteroidia bacterium
ACTGCAAAAGTACGGAATTTTAAATTAATCATTTTTTGTAGCTAAAAACTAATACAATTGCCTTGTTGAAAAGCTGGGGTTAGCTCAATTCTGGAATGAGTTTTCTCATTGCTACAATTGTCCCAAGGTGCATTGCTTCATGAATGTTATTAAAGGTAATAGCTTCCTCAATATTTCTTAAAGTAACCTTATAACTTGTTTGATATTCAAAGCTATTGGTAAAAATATCAGCATCATAATCTGTTGCTAGTTGTAGAGGAAGAATTTTAAATAGAGAGATTAATGTATCAAGTTGATCTTGTTCTAAAATATATTTGCCAGAGCTACCTTTTTTATAGTTTAATAGCTGTTGTGTAACCACTAGGTGCCCAATTTGCCATCCAATACTATTGTTGAAATTGTTTGGGATAAAATTAAACTGTTCAAGAGTTAATCCTTCTGTTACGGCTAAAATGTTTTGTCGAGTAGTGTTTAAAATGGTAAACTGATATTTCATTTGCTAATTAATGTATAGGTATAAGGATGTGTAAGGGAATCAGTATAAGAAACATTAGACTCTATTCTCATTTATCCAAGTTTGTGTCTCTAATTGCTGTTCTATTAATTCAACCTTCATTGTTCCATCAGGATTTAAATCGACCATCTTGATATGTCCGATTTGGTTCACCATTAATGGATTATAAGGCGTTTTGATTTTTACATAATTTTTGGTAAAACCATGCATCATACCATTGTCTTCAGCTTCTTCAAATACAACAGTTTCTTTTCGATTAATGTTACTTTCGTAAAATGCACGTTTCTTTTTATCGCTTAAAATTCTCAACATTTTATTACGATCTCTTCGAACATTAACAGGAATACTCTCTTGAATTCTTAAGGCAGTGGTATTGGCTCTTTCAGAGTATGTGAAAACGTGTAAATAGCTGATTGGTAGTTCATTTAATAGATTGTAGGTCTTCATAAACTCTTCATCAGTTTCACCTGGATAACCAACAATAACATCCACACCTATGGAAGCATTTGGCATTAGTTCTTTTATGCGATCTATTCTACTTCTATATAAAGAAGTATCGTACCTTCTTCTCATTGACTTCAGTAGTATATCTGAACCACTTTGAAGAGGTATATGAAAATGCGGAACAAATTTATTGGATTGAGCTACAAATTCAATGATTTCGTTGCTAAGTAAATTAGGTTCAATACTAGAAATTCTAAATTGTTCAATACCATCTATCTTATCTAGTTCTTTTATAAGCCCAAAAAAGTTTTCATCAGTATTGTATCCAAAGTCACCTATATTTACTCCTGTTAAGACTACTTCTTTGGCTTTGGTTTGAGCGAGTTCTTTAGCTTTTTTTATTGTTTCTTCGATTGAAGCATTTCTGCTTCTACCTCTTGCTAAAGGAATAGTACAAAATGAACAAAAATAATTACAACCATCTTGAATTTTTAGAAATGAACGTGTACGATCTCCACTACTATAACCAGGGAAGAAGACCTTAGTTTCTTTAATTTCTTCATTAAAAATCTGAGTCTCTTCTTTCTTCTGTAGGTTTTGGAGGTGTTCAGTTACATTAAACTTTTCATTAGCACCTAAAACTAAATCTACACCAGGAATTTCAGAGATTTCTGATGGTTTTAGTTGAGCATAACATCCTATTACAACTACAAAAGCTTCAGGGTTATAAGAAAGTGCTTTTCGGACAATGTTTCTGCATTTTTTATCAGCTTGTTCAGTAACCGAACAAGTATTGATGACATATACATTAGCTCCACTATCAAAAGGGACTTTGGCAAATCCAGCTTCATCAAGGTTACGTGCGATAGTACTTGTTTCAGAAAAATTTAATTTACATCCTAAAGTATAATATGCAGCTGTTCCGTAATTCATTTTGTAAAACAATTGAATTTGCAAAGATAATCATAAATAATGTAAGTTGTACAGATCTTTAGTTAACTACTCTATAATGAAGAATTTGGAAAAAAATGAGTATATTGTATGCTAGAAATAACTACAAAATGGCTTTTAATAAAAACGACCCTGCTGACATCATACATGTAAGACCACGATTTAAGTTGTTTTCTGGATTAAGTGAGGAGGAAGTCATCGAGCATTTGTTGTCCAAAATAGAAGAGGATGATACAATTATTGGTCGAAAAAGACATAATCGAGTAGATTTTTCTGCCCCCGAAAGTGAGTTGCATTATTGGTCTCCAGAATTACATATTTTAGTTGAAAAAAGTGAATTTAAAGAAGAGGGGGCTTGTTTAACCTGTACACTTGGTCCTCAACAAAACGTGTGGCTAACTTTCGTTTTTATATATACCTTAATAGGATTTATAACTTTCTTTGGAGGGATGTATGCTTTGGTTAAGTTACAATTAGGAAATCCAAGTTGGTGGCTGTTGTTATTCCCATTAGCTTTAATTTTAGTTTTGGGAGTTTATCTAATTTCTTATTTTGGTAAGAAAAAAGGACATGAACAATCAATTCACTTGCTTCGATTTTTGTACGGAGCAATTGATGATGCTGAGATTATTAGGCGGTAAACAGAGATGATTTGGGATAGTTATATTAAAGGTTTTATAGCTTATTTAAGGTTAGAGAAGAATTTGTCGACCAATTCGATAGAAAGCTATAGGAGAGACGTTGAAAAACTTAAAGAGTATTTTACAGAAATTATTGAGGATTCTGTTAAAATTGAAGCTATTGAATTAGAAGATATTCAACGCTTTTTAGCGTGGTTAAATGATATTGGCTTAGGAGCAAGAAGTCAAGCACGTTTAATATCTGGAATTAAATCTTTTTTTGGGTATCTAGTCCAAGAAAAAGTAATTGAAAAAAATCCTAGTGAATTAATTGATCTACCTAAATTAGGAAGAAAACTTCCTGATACTTTATCTGTTGATGAAATAGACCAGTTAGTTGAGGCGATAGATCGTAGTAAACCAGAAGGAGAACGAAATATCGCAATTATAGAAACTTTGTATGGTAGTGGGCTAAGGGTTAGTGAGTTAATTACTTTAAAGTTGTCAGAAATCTTTTGGGAAGACGAATTTATCCGAATTATAGGTAAGGGTAATAAGCAACGTATAGTGCCTATAAGTCCCAAATCAATTAAACATCTCAAAATATATATTAATGAGGTGAGAACACATCAAAATATAGTCCCTGAATTTGAGGACTATGTATTTTTAAATAGAAGAGGGAAGGGGTTGACTAGAGTAATGATTTTTACTATTGTTAAGCAATTAGCGCAAAAAATAGGATTGAAGAAAAAGATTTCACCTCATACCTTTAGGCATTCGTTCGCAACTCATTTAATAGAAGGGGGAGCTGATTTAAGAGCTGTACAAGATTTATTGGGGCATGAATCTATTACAACGACTGAAGTGTATACTCATCTTGACCGAAGCTACCTTAAGCAAATGATATTGGATTATCACCCTTGGTCATAAGATTGTTTTCGTATTAATTAAAAAATAAAATAGTAAAGAATAGGCCAATACTAATGAAAAAGGTTGAAAGGGCTATTTTTTTGAGTTCAGGATCTAGTTTTTTATTCTCTGTTGTACTCCAAGTTGTTGCTATATTTTTAAATAATAATATAAAAGGGAGTAGGGCAAAGTATGACTGTATTGGTAAATTGAAAAGGTAAATTGTTAAGCTAGAAAAAATAAAAGAAA
>JAUHZI010000234.1 GCA_030426105.1 Bacteroidia bacterium
CTGCCAAATTAACTAAAGAACAAAAAAGTAAATTCTTTACAAGGATAAAAAATGAGTGGAAACTCAAAAAAGCAGAATTACTAAGGGTAAAAAAGGTAAAACGATCAGCGACCAAAAAAGAACAATATACAAACCTTAAGGTCTCTCGTCCTTCAATAACTATAGCACCTGTAGTTAAAATAAAAAGATCAAAAAAGCTTTTTGTTGCTCATACGGTAGATAGTATTGAAACTAGTTCTGAAAAGTTAATTTCAGAAAAAAATCCTAAACAAACAGACGATTTAAAAATCAAATTTCATCCTAACCAATTTTTTGAACAAGATGAGCTTTATAACTATCCTGTGGTTAAAATGCCACAATTGGGAGCTTACCTTAAGCTACCTCGTAAAGGAAGAGCTATGGGTAAAGGTTTTAAGGAAAAAGACTTTTACGAAGCTATTACTACTAACATTTCTGATGTTGAGGTAGCTGACAACCTTCATCTAACAATACCTTTTCACAATAGACCCTACGAACCAGATATAGTATTGATTGATAAATCAATCAACCTTTATATCGACATTGAAATAGATGAGCCTTATGATGGTTATTATCGTTATCCAACACATGAAATAGAAAAGGATGATACCAGAGATTTATTTTTTACTGAAAGTGGTTGGGTGGTTATTAAATTCACCGAGCGACAAGTGCATCAACAAGAAAGAGAATGTATTGCTTTAATTAAGGATGTACTCAATTCTATAAAAAATTATGAATTGGAGCTTACTTCTAATTGCACTATAGAAAACCAGTGGAATTATCAGAAAGCTGTACGTTGGCAAAAAAGTAATTTTAGAGAGAAATATTTAGGTATTGAGAAGTTTAGAAAACAAATGATTTCTTCTAAAATAGAAGTAGAGCTTAATGATATAGATGCTATTGAAGATAATCTTACTAGAACTCCAAAATATCAATCGGTTATACCACAAGAAAATATTGCTTTTGAGGATGAGACACACAAATACCATCATCCCAAAGACAGAACTGGAAATGCCGAGTATATATCGGTAACTACTGTTATAGATCGCTTTTTCCCTTTTGATATGGATCGCTTTATTCAAACTAAAGCTAAATGGGAAGAACGAACAGAAGAAGATGTTTTAGAAGAATTTTTAAAGAATAGAGATGAAGCTGCCGAAAAAGGAACATACTTACATGAACAAATAGAACACTTTTTAAAAGGAGAGGAGTTTGATGGTAACTCTAAAGAGTTTCGTATGTTCGAAAAGTTTTACGAGCAAATTGTAGTTGCTAAAGGATTTGAATTTGTAGAAGCAGAGAAAAAAGTGCTTTTAGAAGATTTTAATGTAGCAGGAACAGTAGATGCTTTGTTTAAAAAGCCAAATAAACAGGAGTATTTAATTGTAGATTGGAAACGTAGTAAGAAATTGGTTGTTGATGGTCGTCCTAAAAAATACGGTTTTGGCTCTGCAACCTCAGAGTTAAGTCACATTGACAACTCTAGTTATTACAAATATGCGTTACAACAAAACATCTATAAATACATCCTAGAAACAAAATACGATATGCCTATCTCATCGATGAACTTAATTGTATTACATGAAAATTACGATGAGTATCACAGGGTGAGTCTTGTAAATATGGATATAGAGGTAGCTATTATTTTAAACTCAATCAATCATAAAATATAAATATGTCAGTAATTAGAGAATTTAGAGAAGCAATACAAATTCAACAACAAAAAGACGATGAAGCTTATGAAGAACAAATGAAGTTGCCTCTTGATGAGCGTGTTGCAAAAGGAGTAACTATGTATAATCTTAGAGTTGAATTTGATTTCTTCGACCATGCACCCAATCAATGGTGTCCAAGATTAAGTTATCCTGATAAATTTATTCGTACTGCAAAAATATTTTGTGATAATAATATTTCTAAATTTAGAGAAGGTTCACAGGTAATTCTAAGTAATGGAAGACACAGATTCAAATTGGAAATTATTGAAGATTATATTGATAGCTTTATTTTAGCACCAAATGATTTTGATGTTAAGACTTGCTATATAAACTCAGAAAATTATAATCCCAATCATTGGGAAATTAATGTAGTTAAAACAACACTTACTCTAAAATTATTATCTGCAACAGTCGGTAATTTAGAGAATGATAATCGACAACTTGATAAAATTGAAAGACTCTTAAGTGGAGAACTGAATAATCCTATTACTTCAAATAAACATTATAATCAATTAAACGAATCACAAAACATTGCTGTAGCTCATGCTGCTTTAGCGCCTCATTTTCACATTATACAAGGACCGCCTGGTACAGGAAAAACTTTGACGATATCTCACATAGCTAAATTGTACTTAAATGCTGGAAAAAAAGTATTTATTACAGCGCCTACTCACACGGCTATTAATAATTGCATAAATGCAGTTTCTAGCATAGTAAAAGATGCTTCAAAAGTTGTCAAGATTGGTGAGAAATATCAGGCCTCTGAAATATTGAATAATGACTATGTTACAAGAAAGACAAGGTTACCTTCAGAGAGGTATTCAATTAATCAAGATTTAAGTCAAGAGGGAATAATTATTGGAGGTACGCCTTATTGTATGTGTTATCCAGCATCAAAAAGATTAAATAATTGGGAGTTTGATGTAGCCTTAATTGATGAAGCAGCTCAAATGAGTATTCCATTAGCTGTTTCTGTAATGTCTAAATCTAAAAAGTTCATTTTTGTTGGGGACCATAAGCAACTAGATCCAATAATCCCAAAAGGAACTGGGTTATCTATGTTTTCAGAATCTATATTTCGTAGATTGGTTAGATTATATCCAAATCAAAAATCGCTTTTAAATATTTCATATCGATTAAACAATAGTTTAATTAGGATTCCCAATGCGTTGTTTTATAATAATCAATTAACATCAGATAGTTCTTTAAATGTTTCAGATAAGCGAATTGAAAGTGTAAATTTTAACGAGGTTCTAAATCATAAAGATGCTAAAATCTTATATCTGCATAAAGAATTTGATGCTCAAGGTAGATCACCTCACGAGGCTAACATTGTTGCAGAAATGGTAAATGATATGGTTGATAATGGAGTTGATTATAAAGATATAGGAATAATGACGCCATATAGAGCACAAGTAAGAGAAATTAAGAAAGCACTTAATAGAGTAATTGGAGGTGTTGACACTGAAGATGCTGAAGCACTGTTTATTGATACAGTTGACAGAATGCAAGGCCAAGAAAGAAAATATATCTTATATAGTATGGCTAATTCCCATCCTTTAGAATCTAAAAGAAGGTTAGATTTTTTTTACAGTCCGAATCGCTTAAATGTTGCGATTACAAGAGCAATTGAGAAATGTATTGTTATAGCAAATTACAAGGTCTTTAATATTATTGATGAGGAATTACAAGATATTGAAGAATGGGATAGTCTAAAACCAAGTTTAGATATATTTAAAGAATATTATCAACTTTCAAGTAAAGTTGAAGAAATAGTTGAAGAGGACGAATGGTAAATTAAAAGCGGAGTTAAAAATATAATTATGAGCTTTAACGAATTAAACAGTGTAGAAAACTACATTATAAAACAACTTACAGGTGTTAATTTAAATACCAACCAAGTTGGAGAAGATGGTAGTGGCTTTTGGCAATATAAATCTCCTCAAGACTTA
>JAUHZI010000062.1 GCA_030426105.1 Bacteroidia bacterium
GCTTTTTGTAGAAAAGAAAAAAAATAATTTTGATTAATACATAAAATTATTAGAGCGTAAATGAATATTATCCGAGTACATGGAATAAGAACATATAGTTATCATGGTTGCTTACCTGAAGAAACAAAAATTGGTGGTGACTTTGAGATTGATGTAGACTTATGGGTAGATTTTAAAGAAGCAGCTATAAATGATGATTTGAAAAAAACAATCAATTATGTTGAGGTTAATGCTGTAGTAGAGGAGGAGATGGCTATAAGAGCAGATTTAATAGAGACGGTTGCTTATAGAATCGTTACTCGTTTAAAAAAGAAACATCAGCATATTGATAAAATTCGAGTTGAAATTAGAAAAGTTAATCCACCTTTAAATGGTGATGTGAAATTTGTCTCTGTAATTGTGGAAGAGTAAAATATTTATATTATATTTGCAATCCTTATTAAAAAGGTCTCTTGGCCGAGTGGCTAGGCAGTGGTCTGCAAAACCATCTACGCCGGTTCGAATCCGGCAGAGACCTCTAAAAAAGCTTCAGCAATTTTGTTGGAGCTTTTTTTTGCACAAAACTGTCCCAAAATCAACCGTAAAATAGAGAAAAAGCACAAATAAGCTTGTTTATTAGGTTTATTGACATATTCGCAGTAGAAAATATGTAATGAATAAATTTATGAGAAAAACAAGAGTACTAATTGGGATGGCTACAGCTTTGTTTCTGGGGTCATGTACAGTTTCTCACACGGCAGTTGTAACGAATAACCCTGTGGGAACAAGAGTTGGTGTGGCAAAAGCAGGAGCATTTCAAAAAGATGCAGACTTTTCGTATAAAGCCGCAATGGATAAAGGGAAAATTTCAAAAGTAGGAATTGCTGAGATGAAAGTAAAAGTATTTATTTTTCCAAAGGTGACTTTAACAGTAACAGGAGATTAATTAAAAGAAATGATGAGAAGATATTTATATTTAGCAGCAGCAATAGGGATGTTAACATCTTGTTCTATGACAAGGCCCTATACAGTAACAAATAACCCTATTGGGACAAAAAAAGGTGTTTCTAAGACAACAGTAGTTTTTGGAACGTCAGCAGGAGAACAGCTAGCAGCAGGAATGATTGTGACGAATAAAAATTTTGGTGTAATTGAGGCCGCTAAAAAAGGAAAAATTGATAAAATAGGATGTGTAGATGTTAAAACAACTAATTTTTGGCTTTTTCAAAAAGTGGAGGTAATTGTTACTGGAGAATAAAATAAAAAGATATGAAAAACGTAAAAAATATTATAGCAGGTGTACTTTTACTAAGTTTAGGTTCTTGTAGTGTTTCTGGCCCTTTATTAATTACTGATAACCCAGGGGGGAGAACAACAAAAAAAGGAGTTGCTTCTTATAAATCTATTTTAGGGTTTAGACCAGCAAATGCTGATGTGTCTATCGCAACAGCAGCTAAAAATGGAAAAATTTCAAAAGTAGCTACAGTTGATCAAACTGTAAAAGGAGGCCTTTTTGTAAAAACCTATTCAACTGTTGTGACGGGTGAATAATAATTGTTTAGTTAAGAGTCAAAAGAGGGGCATTATAAATTATAGTGTCTCTTTTTTTATTTTGTTGGTTTTCTCAAGTTTTTCTTTTGCACAAAATGATGCCGAATTAAGGCATTTCCAAAAAAAACTCCATGCGGAGCAATTGGTTTTACCTCATGATAATTACGATTCGAAAGTATATTTAATCTACATTCCAGATTCTGTTTATACTAAAGGAGAAATAATTATAAAAAAAATGAAAGCTCAAGGGTTTAGGGCCAAAGCGACATTCTTCTTTGAAAAAGGTCAATATTATAGGGTAGAATACAATATAAAGAAAAAGCATTTGGAATTTTTTATGCAATGTCTAGAAAATGATAACCGCTATTTGGCTTTATCTAATAATTGGGTGTTAGATAAACAAGGGGTTGGAAAGAGGAGCAAGATAATAGTATCAACCTCTTAGATAATAGAATACTTTTTCCCAGGCATTTGTTGTATTAAGCCTTTGAATTCTAAGAGTAATAGTTGTGTGGAAACTTGACTGATAGAAAGTGCTGTTCTAACTGCAATTTCATCTATGGAAATGCTATTGTGCTTACTTATTTCATCAATTAAAAGCTGTTCTTCTGGGGTTAACTCTAGGAAAAGTTGTCTTTGGATAATTTTAGGTTGTTCTGTTTTTGATTCCCAACCTAAAATATATGATAAATCTTTAGATGCTTGTAATAAATGCGCTTGATTGGTTTTAATCAAATGGTTACATCCTTCTGAATATGTAGCGCCTAAACGACCTGGAATAGCAAATACATCTCTGTTGTAGTCGTTTCCAAGTTTTGCGGTTATCATAGAGCCTCCTGCTATCGCTGATTCTATAACAATGATAGCGTCCGACATTCCAGCAACAATTCTATTCCTTTTTGGAAAATTTTCTCTATTAGGGCGCGTTTTAATTTTATGTTCAGTTAATAACCCTCCATTGTTTAGCATTTTTTGAGCGGTAGCGTAATGGGATTTTGGGTAAATCGAGTCTAATCCATGGGCTAGAACACCAACTGTAGGGGTTTTGTATTTTATGGCTTTTAGATGAGCTGTGATATCTACACCATAAGCAAGACCACTGATGATAAGAACGTTTTGTCCTGCTAATTCTTCAATGATGTTTTCACAAATATTTTTCCCATATGGAGTTGCGTTTCTGGTGCCAACGATAGCTACAATCTTTGAATGGTTTAAATTGCATGCTCCCCTAAAATAAAGAATTAAAGGAGCATCAGGACAATGTTTTAAGCGTTGCGGGTAGCGTTTCTCATAATAACTTAATATTTCAATGTTATTGGAAGTACAATATTCAATTTGAGCCAGCGCAACTTGAAAAACAATTCCTTTTTGTAACGCTTCTATGATATTCAATCCTACCTTACCAAAGGTTTGGTATTTTGAGGTAGATAAAGATAATACGGCTTTAGCTGAGCCGTATTGATCAATTAGTTTCTTGGCGATAGAAAGCCCAATGTTAGGGATTTCTAATAAGGCAATTAAGTGTTTTTTTTCGTTTTGGGGAGTCGTTAAATTCATTTTTTCTTATAATTATTATAGCGCCTACTTTCGTTCTCAAGGCGTGTCAAAAACTTTTGGGGTGTAGGGATAGAAATATCAAGATCCATATGGGTGATAGGATGTTGGAAATTGACAGCTACAGCAGATAAAAATAAACCTTTATGTTTTAATATGAGGCCTTTAATCCCATAAATCTTATCTCCTAGAATAGGAGTGTTCATGTTTGAACAATGTATCCTCAGTTGATGTGTTCGACCAGTATGTGGTTTAAGTTCTAGTAAGGATAAATATGTGTTTTTTAATGAAGGAACAGTTTGAAGTGTTTGGAATGAAGAATGAGCAAATTTACCTCCAATTTTATCATGAATATCTCCAACCAGAGGCGTTTTCCCAATAACAATGGCGTGGTATCTCTTCTGTATTTTTTTCTGTTCAAATAATTCTCCTAATCGAATTCGTGCTGTCAATGTTTTAGCAATAATCAGAAGCCCACTTGTAGGGTTATCTAAACGATGTACAGGAAGTGGCCAATTGAGCGCATCTTTTTGGTTAGAGCCTTTAAGGTTATGCGCTAAGGTGTTAACAACAGTTTTATACTGGTTACCACTGACACTAATCCCAGCCGGTTTATTTATGATAGCAAGATAATCATCCTCGAATACGACAGGGATTTTTAAGGGATATACTTTTGGAGGAGTAGGGTTTAAATCAACCAAGGTGATGATGTCATTAGGTTTGAGCCATCGACCTCCTTCTGTTAGCTGATTATTTAAAAGAAGAGCACCGTTTTTTATTGCTTTTTTTATTCCTTTTCTACTAGGGATTTCTTGAACATTAACTTCGCAAAAGGTGTTAAATCGAATAGGAGTAGATAACTCTTTGACGGTATAAGTATTCTTAATAATGATAATTCAAAAGTTTAGATTCTTATTCCAACAACGCATACATCATCCAATTGTTCTAAATCTCCTTTCCACTCTTCAAAACGCTGTCTTAGTATGTTTTTCTGTTGTTCAGGTGTCTCTTTAGCTATAGACAATAACAAGTCCTTAAAAGGTTTGTATTTAAATTTCTTTCCTCTTGGTCCACCGAATTGATCTGCATATCCATCAGTTGAGGCATAGACCATATCGCCTTTTTCTAATTGAAATTTTTGCAATGTAAAAGGGGTAACATTATCGGAGAAACCAATAGGTTGTTTGTCTCCCTTTAGTTCTATTAATTCAGTACCTCTGACAATGTAAAGTGGGTTTTTAGCTCCTGCAAATTCTAATTCCAGAGAGTCCATATTAATAGAGCATATAGCGAGATCCATACCATCACGTATAATATCATCACTTCCTTTATGTTTATTAACTGTATTATAGACTTGTTTGTTAAGGAAATCAAGAGCTTGAGCAGGGTCATTCACAGAACGTTCTTTTAGTGTTTGGTTAAAGATGTTTAACCCAATAATACTAATAAAAGCCCCTGGAACTCCATGTCCAGTACAATCTGCAGCCGTAAGTAATAGACGTTTCGAGTTTGGTCTATCCTCATACGAAGTTGTAGTTTCTGTAATCCAGTAGAAATCACCACTTACAATATCTTTAGGTTGAAATAAAACAAAAGCGTCTTGTGTAACAGTTCTGACAGCTTCAAGAGGAGGAATAATTGCATCCTGAAGTCTCTTTGCATAATTAATACTGTCAATAATCTCTTTGTTCTTCTCTAGAACCTGCTCTTTTTGAATTTCAAGTTCTGTTGTTCGTTGCTTAACTTGAGTCTCTAAGATTTCGTTTTGTTCATCAATAAGTTTATTCTTTTCGGTTAAACTTTGAAGCGCTTTTTCTTGAGCTAATTCCTTTTCCTTCTGTAATTCTCTTAATTTGTTAGACATAGATAGACTCAATAATAATATCTCTAACGCAGAGCCAATTTTTAAGGCATTTTTGAAAACAAATTCACTTTCAATAACGTGGAAATTTGTAAGTATAAATAATATTGCTCCTGTAATTAAGGTAAATATTGCAGCTGTAAAATAATTACAGATAGTTTGTCCCTTCTTGCGGAGATAGACAATGCTGCCACCTATGAGAAAAAGTGTTCCTAGTGAAGTAAGGTTGACAATAGGGTAAGCTAGAACATGCCCTTTGCCTGGGATGAAATTTAATAAGAGGTTAATAGCTAAAAGATAAAAGGCCCACTTATAGATATTATTGAGTTTTTGGTATTTGGCATCTATTTTTAAGAATTCCTTTACATAAATTAAAAAGGAAAAGGAAGCTAGTACAGCGAAGAAAACCACAGTATAGGGTTGAACAAACATTACCCCTCTAAAAATGTAGTAATAAGAGTATCCATCCAAAGTAAACTGTAGCATGAAGATGGAAAGAACATAGATAGAATATAGAATTAAAGAGCGTTCTTTCATTCCCATATAGTAGAAGAGGTATAAGAAAGAAAAAAGAATTAACATCCCATAATAAGCTCCCATTAGGAAGATACGTTCCTTAGCAGCAATATGAAAATCATTAGTGTTGTTAATAATTATAGGTAAACGAATGTTCTCACCATCACTTTGTAATCTTAGTATATAATGCTTCTTTCCATTAATTGGAATGTTTAAAGCAAATGTATTGTCGATACTATTATTCGAGCGTTTTTCATAAGGGGTTAAATCACCACCATAAAAAACTTTTGTGATTTCATAATTATGGTATTCATAAAGGGTGACTTTATCAGTAATTACCCGAGCCAAATTAATTAAAAATTCATCATAAGAACTTTCATTCTCAATATCAAATTTCAACCAATAGGCAGAAGAAGTAAAGTCTATTCTTTCAATGTCATGTTGGCATTGTTTAAGTGGAAGCTCATCGTTGTACAATAAATCATTTATAGTTAAGCTATGATCTTTATCTTCAATGATTAGTGCACTTTTGGTAAATGATTGTCCAAGGTTAGTGTCTTTTAATACAATCGCTTCGACAGCCCATGACTGAGTGATAATCATTGTTAAAAAGACTGTTAGGATATATTGAACTAAACTTTGCATTTTAAGATATTGAAAGCTAAATATAAGTCATTTTTTATTTTTAAGTTGAATTATACTTAACTTTGCTTTCTGATTTTTTTTAAAATAGTTAATTTTTTTATTAAATGAAAATAAGAATTACCAAAGAGTTTGATTTTGAGACAGCTCATGCATTAGATGGTTATGAGGGGAAATGTAAAGATATACATGGACATTCTTACCATTTGAAAGTAACATTAATAGGAGAGCCTTCTAATGATGCTTGCCTATCTGATTGTGGGATGGTAATTGATTTTGGAGATATAAAAAAAATAGTTAGAGAACATGTATACGAAGAATTTGATCATAGGCTAATTCTTCGAAAAGATTCACGTTTTAAAGGATTAGAAAAAATGAACCCTAGAATTCGATATGTAGATTATCAACCAACATGTGAAAATATGTTGATAGAAATTATAACGATGATACAAAGAGAGTTAAAGGGAGATGTAGCGTTACACTCGGCTTTTTTGAGAGAAACAGCAACAAGTTATGCCGAATGGTATGCTTCGGATAATATGTAAACAAAAATTTCGTTTGTCTGTTATGAAGAAATTTTACCTAATTTTTAGTTTGCTGATTATTTTTGGTGCATTAAAAGCACAGAATCTAAGAGATACGATTATCTCAATACCAAATATTAATCTAAGTTATTCCCCTCAAATACCTGGTGGAGACTATGGGAAAAGGTTTGGATTTACGAATAATATTGGGTTAAGTTTTGGGATTAAAACAGCAAAAAATTGGACAATCGATTTAGAGGGAGGTTTTTTATTTGGGAATAAGCTAAAAGAAGATAGTCTTTTGGATTTTTTACAAACTGATGAAGGGTATATTATTGATCAGTATGGAGAGGCTGTAAATGTACTGTTGTATCAAAGAGGTTTTACGGAAACCCTTATGATAGGGAAGTTATTTCCTTTTGGAGGCGTGAATCTAAATTCTGGAATTGTAGCTAAATTGGGAGTAGGGTTTATGCATCATAAAATCAGGGTTGAAAATCAGGATGATAAAGTTCCTGCTTTAACAAAATCAAATTTGGTTTATGTGGATCGTTTAACTATGGGATTAGCCCTAAAACAATATATAGGTTATCATTATTTTAGTAATCGTAAATTAATAAACTTTAATATTGGTTTAGAATTTACTGAAGCATTTACACAAGGAATGCGTGATTATCAATTTGGGTATGGGCCTTATCGAGAAAATAGAAAGGAGTTTTTAGTAGGGATTAGAGCAGGTTGGATTTTTCCTATATACAGGAAAACACCTGAAGAATTTTATATAGATTAATGTTAAGTCTTGGTTATTATACAGGTATTCGAACGTATGGCTTGGGCGTAACTATTGCTAGCTTTTTGGGTAATGAAAAAGCTAAAAAATGGATTGCTGGTAGAAAAAATTGGAAGCCTGATTTAAAAAGTTTTCGTGAAAGTAATCAAGATCGGCCTTTGATATGGTTTCATGTTTCATCACTTGGCGAGTTTGAGCAAGTAAAACCTTTAATTGAGCAAGTAAAAAAAGATAGTGATTATAAAAACCATGTAATTTTTGTTAGTTTTTTTAGTCCCTCAGGATATGAGTATAGCTTGGATTATGAGCTAGCAGACAAAGTCTTCTATTTGCCATTAGACACTCAAAATAATGCTAGTTATTTTGTTGAGACATTAGAACCAGAATTAGCAATCTTTGTAAAGTATGATTTTTGGTTTAATTACTTAAATACGTTGCAGGTCAATCAAATACCAATAATTTATTTCTCATGTAACTTTAGACCGAATCAGATTTATTTCAAGTCTTATGCAAAATGGCAACTTTCAATTTTAGAGGATATTGATCGAGTTTATACTCTAAACAAGAGCAGCAAAGACTTACTCTCAAAATATAACTTTAGAAGTGTAGCTGTTTGTGGAGACACTCGTTATGATAAAGTAATTCAAAATGCTGAGCGAAAGAGCCCAATACCTACTCTTGAAGCCTTTAAAGGAGATGCCCCTTTAATGATTTTAGGGAGTTCGTGGCAACCAGAAGAAAAACTTATTGGGAAGTATCTTTCGCAAAATAATAATCATTTAAAGGTAATAATTGCTCCACATGATATTTCTGAAAAGCACTTACTAGAAATCGAAAAAGTGATTACTGTCCCTATGTTACGTTACTCAAAATTAACACCTGAGAATGTGACTGATATAAAGGTCGTTTTAATTGATAACATAGGTTTATTGTCTAATACGTATCAATACGCTGATTATGCTTTTATAGGAGGTGGTTTTACAAATGATTTGCATAATATCTTAGAAGCGGCAGCTTTTGGAAATGTTGTTTTTTATGGAGATAAGCATAGTAAATATCCTGAGGGGCAAGAGCTAGTCGATTTCGGAGGAGGGATAAGTGTAGATTCATTCAGTTCTTTTCAAAATCGATTAAATCAGTTGTTGGAAGATACGAATATGTTGAGCGTATATCAAGATAAGGCAAAGCAATTTGTCTATCAGCATAAAGGAGCTACAGCTATTGTGTTTAAAGCAATCAAAGAATTACTTTAGCTCTAAACTTATTCAACTAGAATAAAATTCTTAATTTAACAGTGATTTACATAAAAGTGTAAAACAGCCTTTTTCTAACTTTGAAATCAGATAATACAGCAATATTAAAAAAACTAACACTAAAAAAAGTGTTCAATTTAACTCGTTTAAAAATGAGTTTTTGGTTAGCGCGTATTACTAAAAAAGGAGAAGTAAAAGGGATGCCGTTTGCGCTTTCTATCGAGCCAACAACGGCTTGTAATTTAGGGTGTCCTGAATGCCCAAGTGGATTAAAGCAATTTTCTCGTCCAACAGGGAATTTAAAGCAAACGACTAATCAAAAAATAATTGATGAGTTGGCTCCTTTTTTAGCTTATATCAATTTTTATTTCCAAGGAGAGCCATTTATCAATCCTGGTTTTTTAGATATGATAAATTATGCTTCATCAAAAGGTATCTATACAGCGACATCAACCAATGCCCATTTCTTAAATGATGAGATGGCGAAAAAGACTGTTGAGTCTGGATTAGATCGTCTCATTGTTTCTATAGATGGAACGACACAAGAAACATACGAACAGTATCGTGTACATGGAAGTCTTGATAAAGTTTTGGAAGGGACTAAGAATGTAATTGATTGGAAAAGAAAACTGAAATCAAAAACACCTCATATCATCTTTCAATTTTTGGTGGTTCGACCTAATGAACATCAAATAGGAGATGCCAAGCAACTGGCGAAAGAAATAGGTGTTAATGAAATTAAATTTAAGACAGCTCAGGTTTACGATTTTAAAAATGGAAATCCCTTGATTCCGCAAAACGAGTATTATTCACGTTATAAAAAACAAAAAGATGGGACTTATCGAATTAAAAATGAATTGTTGAATCAGTGTTGGAGAATGTGGAGTAGTGCTGTTGTAACCTGGGATGGAAGTGTAGTTCCATGTTGCTTCGATAAAGACGCCCAACATCAATTAGGAAACCTCGCTTTTCAATCATTTAATTCAGTATGGAAGAATGAAGGTTATAAAAAATTTAGAAAGCAGATTTTAAAGGATAGGAATTCAATAGATATTTGCCAGAATTGTACTGAAGGAAGTAAAGTTTTCGGTTGATTAATTATCTTTGATGAACCTAATTTATGAGTAAATCAACGCACATAGCAAATATCATCAAGACATTGCCTTCTACACCTGGAGTTTATCAGTATTTTGATAAGGATGGTATTGTTATTTATGTGGGGAAAGCTAAGAGTTTAAAAAATAGGGTTAGTTCATATTTTAATGCTAATGCGCAGCATAATGCGAAGACAAGAATCTTAGTTAAGAAAATCGTCAATATTAAGACTATAAAAGTAGCAACAGAAATGGATGCGCTTTTATTGGAAAACTCATTGATTAAGAAGTTTCAACCTAAATACAATATTCAATTAAAAGACGATAAAACTTACCCTTGGATTCGAATAAAGAAGGAGCCTTTTCCTAGAATAGAATATGTAAGGAGGGTAGAAAAAGGAAAGGGTGAATATTTTGGACCTTTTCATTCTGTTACTACTGTAAAAACATTGTTGGAACTATTTAAAAATAGTTTTGATATAAGAAGTTGTACACATAAACTAACCGATGAAAACATTGGAAAAAGAGCGTTTAAAACATCAGTTGAGTATTACATTGGGAATTGTAAAGGTTGTTGTCAAGGTATGGTCTCACATGCAGAGTATAAAAGCCGTTTAAAAAATGTAAAGAGCGTCTTGAAGGGGAATACCAAAACAGTGGTAGACGAACTGAGAGCAAAAATGAAAATTCATGCTGAAAAACTAGAGTTTGAAGCTGCAGCTGAATTGAAGGAAAAATTACTTCACATAGAGAAGTTTCAAGCTAAATCTACTGTAGTTAGCGCTACTGTTAAAGATGTTGATGTTTTCAATATAGATAGTGATATCAATACAGCATACATTAATTATCTAAAAGTAATTAATGGAGCTATTATTCAAAGTTATACCTTAGAAATCAAAAAGAAGTTAGACGAAGATAATATTGATTTATTGGCTTGGGGAATAGTTGAGATTAGGAGTCGTTTCCCATCTGATACAAAAGAAATTATCATTCCAGAGCCATTACCAATAGAATTAGACGGTATTAAATTTACTATACCATTAAAAGGAGCTAAAAAAGAGTTGTCTAATTTATCATTTGTAAATGCTAATGCAACCAAACTTGAAAAACAAAAGCAGCAAAAAAATACAGATCCTGAACAAAATACACTTCGGATTCTTGAAACAATTAAACGTGACTTAAGATTAAAAGAATTACCAAGACATATAGAATGTTTTGATAATTCAAATTTTCAAGGAACAAACCCTGTAGCAGCATGTGTTGTGTTTAAAGATGCTAAACCTAGTAAAAAAGATTATCGACATTTCAATATTAAAACTGTAGTTGGTCCAGATGATTTTGCTTCAATGGAGGAAGTCGTATATAGAAGGTATAAACGTTTAAAGGACGAACAAGAACCAATTCCGCAATTGATTGTAATCGATGGAGGTAAAGGGCAGCTAAGTTCGGCTGTTAAAAGCCTAAAGACATTAGATTTGTTAGGGAAGATAGCTATAGTAGGCATTGCAAAACGTTTAGAGGAAATTTATTTCCCAGGAGATTCTTTACCAATATATATTGATAAACGCTCTGAGTCTTTAAAAACGATTCAATATTTAAGAAATGAAGCACATCGTTTTGGGATTACACATCATAGAAGTAAGAGAAGGAAAGGGACAGTTAAGTCAGAACTCTTGAGAATAAAAGGAGTAGGAGCAAAAACACAAGAAACGCTGATTCGGAAATTTAAGTCAGTGAAAAGAATTAAGACGGCAAGTTTGGAAGATTTGACAATAACGATTGGGTCAGCAAAAGCAAAAATTGTTTATGACGCTTTGCATAAAAAATAATAGTTCAAAGGTGTATTTTGTAACAAAACCATTACCTTAGACGTTTAGGTTATAGCTTATGAAGTTACTTGTTACTATATGTTTATTTCTTGGTTTGTCATTATTTATGACATCTAGAGCTTATGCACAGGAAAATGCTCCTGAACCTAAAAATAAAATATTTGAAAAAAAAGAAAAACAACGAGCAAAAGAACGTAAGCAAGCAGAAAAAGAATTGACAAAACATCATTTGAGTATCCAAAGTAAGGAGACTAGAAAACGAATGAAGAAACAGCAAAAGCGTTCAAATCGTTTGAAGAAAAAGAAAACAGCTGATCCTTTCTGGAAAAAATGGTTTAGAAAATAATCTTCTTTATCATGAGTTTCATGAATGATCGTAAACTAATATTGCTAAAAAAAGCACTGAGATGGTTGTGGCTTACTTTGGCTATTATAGCGCTACTCTTTTATTTCATTTCTCCAGATGCTTTTACAGCAGCTAGTATTCAGTCATTTTTAGGTGAAAATGCAACAACAATACTCATTTTTTATATTGTAGCATCAAGTATACGAGCGCTCTTTCTATTGCCAAGTACTATTTTTGTAGTATTAGGAATAGCATTATACCCTGAATTCCCTTTTTTCGTACTGATAATTTCATTGATAGGGATACAAATAGGTGCTACATTGATGTATTTTTCAGCTTCGTTTTTGACACCTTCGTCACTGTTTGGAAAATCCTCAAGTAAAATACAGATGGTAGAAGAAAAAATAGAGAAGTATGGTTTTTGGATTGTTTTATTATGGTCTTTTTTCCCCGCTGTACCCACCGATTTAATTTGCTTTGTTGCAGGAAGTACTAACTATAATTATTGGAAGTTTTTTCTTGCCGTATTATTAGGTGAATTGGTTTTAGTGAGTGTTTATGTTTTTACAGGTGTTGAATTAATAGAGTTTATCTTTTAGGAGTCTATTGTTGAGTTGATATACGAAAAAAGCCCATTCAATTGAATGGGCTTTTGGTATTTCTATGATTTAAATCTTACAATTAGATATTTTGTTTTCCTAACAATAGAACTGGATTTTCCATATAGTTCTTAAACGTGTTTAGGAAAGCAGAACCAACTGCTCCGTCAATAACTCTATGGTCACAGCTTAAAGTTACCTTCATTACATTTCCTGGTACAATTTCCCCGTTTTTAACTACTGGAACTTGGCTGATTCCTCCAACAGCTAAAATAGCTGCATCAGGGGAGTTAATAATCGCTGTAAACTCTTCAATCCCAAACATTCCTAAATTAGAAATGGTAAAGGTGTTCCCTTGCCAATCTTCAGGTTGTAATTTCTTAGCTTTTGCTTTTTGAGCATAATCTTTTACTTCTGCTCCGATTTGTGTTAAAGATTTTCCATCTGCAAAACGAACAACAGGAACTAAAAGGCCGTCAGGAACTGCAACAGCAACACCAATGTGAACATGCTCGTTGGTACGAATAAAGTCTCCATACCATGCTGCATTTACAGCTGGATGTTCTTTTAATGCAGTAGCAACAGCTTTGATAACCATATCGTTAAAAGATACCTTTTGTGGAGCAATCATTGCATTAATAGACTTACGTGCCTCAATAGCATTGTCCATATCAATAGATACAGTTAAATAGAAATGAGGAGCTGTAAATTTACTTTCTCCTAATCTAGATGCAATAACCTTTCTCATTTGAGAAACTGGTTCATCTCTAAAGCTTTCAACTCCAACAAATGAGTTGCCAGAACCATTGTAATTATCAATGTCTCTTTTGATAATTCTGCCCGATTCACCACTTCCACTTAAGAAAGCTGGATTTATACCTCTTTCCTCAGCTAACTTTTTAGCAAGAGGAGATATTTTTAATCTACCGTCAGCAACAGAGCTAGCAGGTGGGTATGTTGTTGCCTGTGTTTGAGTAGCAACAGGAGCAGGTTTTGGTGCTTCAACTTTTGGAGCAGGAGTAGGCTTTGGAGTACTTGGAGCAACTTTAGCAGGAGCTTCTGATTCCTTTGCTTCTTCAGGTTTTTCGTTTTTTAACTCTTCCAACAAACTAGAAATATCTTCTCCTTCTTCTCCTAAAATTGCCAAAACAGAATCTACTGGAGCAGCGCCACCTTTTTCAACACCAATGTGTAGTAGGACTCCTTCCTCAAAAGCTTCAAATTCCATTGTCGCTTTATCTGTTTCTATCTCAGCTAATAAGTCTCCCGATTCTACAGCGTCACCAATATTTTTGTGCCATTCAGCAATAACACCTTCAGTCATGGTGTCACTTAGTTTGGGCATTCTTACAATTTCAGCCATTTTAAATAATTTATTTTAATGTGTAGTGTATTAATCTTAGTTATATTCTTTTACAAAAGGATACTCTTCTACATAAACATCCTCATACAATTCGTGTGGTTCTGGTTCTGGAGATTCTTCAGCAAATTTAACAGATTCAGCAACAGTATCTTTAACATGTTTCTGGATAGCTTTGATCTCTTCTTCACTTGCTAAATTATTCTCTTTTATGGTATTTAGAACCTTAGTAATAGGGTCCTCTCCTTTATATTCCTCAACCTCTTCTTTAGTTCTGTATTTTTGAGGGTCAGACATCGAGTGACCTTTGTAACGGTATGTTCTTATATCCAATAAAACAGGTCCTTTTCCTGCCCTAACATGTTCACAGGCGTCAGCAATAGCTTCATGAACAGTTTCAACCGTCATTCCATCAACAACAAACGAAGGCATTTCATAAGAAAGTCCAATTTTAGACATGTCCTCAACATTTGTAGTTCTTGCAACAGAAGTTCCCATTGCATAGTTATTGTTTTCAATAATAAATACAACTGGTAACTTCCAGTTCATTGCCATATTAAAAGTCTCATGCAATATACCTTGTCTTGCAGCTCCATCACCAAATGAACAGAATGTAACATTCTTTGTCCCTTTGTATTGTTCTGCAAAAGCAATTCCTGCTCCCATGGCAATTTGAGCACCTACAATACCATGTCCTCCCATTAAGTTAACTTCCTTATGGAACATATGCATAGATCCTCCTTTACCTTTCGACATACCAGTCTTTTTCCCATATAGCTCAGCCATCATATATTTAGGGTGTACACCCAAAGCTATTGGGTGGGCATGATCTCTATATGCTGTAATGTGTTTGTCGTCTTTTTGACAAGCAGATGCCGTACCAGTAACTAAGGCTTCTTGGCCAATGTAAAGGTGACAAAACCCTCCAAATTTTTGCTTGATGTATAAGTTTCCAACCATTTCTTCCACTTTTCTCATCATTAGCATGTCTTCATACCATTTTAGGTATTGCTCTTTTGAGTACTTAAGCCCTTTAGAAACAGACTGAGTACTGTTAGTATCCTTAGTTTTAGTTGCCATAGTGCGTTTTTAGTTTAATGTAACATACAAATATATAATTATTCATTGTTATTCTTAGTTTTGGAGATGTAAAAAATGATAGGATTTATAAAACAATAAATGATATTTTTAGATATTAAATAATAGTGCAGCTTTATGTTGTATCTTTGATGGTGAGTTTGTATAGTAAGATTAGAGCGTTCAAGCAACTAAAAAGATGTTAACGAATCAGGAAAAAAATAGATACGATCGTCATATTAAATTGGAAGAAATTGGCGAGTTAGGACAAGAACAACTGAAATCCTCAAGAGTATTGGTTGTTGGAGCTGGTGGACTAGGTTGCCCTGTATTACAGTATTTAGTCGCTGCTGGAGTAGGAAAGATTGGATTGATTGATGGAGACCGTGTAGCAGAGTCTAATTTACAGCGACAAATACTTTTTACAAATGAAGATGTAGGAGCATATAAGGTGGATGCTGCTATTGAGCGTCTTTGCAAACAGAATCCGTTTGTTCAATTTGAAAAATACCAAGAATGGCTTAATATAGAAAACGCCTTAACAATTTTTGAAAAATATGATATTATCGTAGATGGAACGGATAATTTTTCAACACGTTATTTAATAAATGATGCCTGTGTTATCCTAAATAAACCATTCGTTTATGCCTCTATTTTTAAATTTGAAGGCCAACTAAGTGTTTTTAATTATGAAGAAGGTCCTTCATATCGTTGTCTCTTTCCTGAACCACCAAAATCCAATCAGCTTCCAAATTGTTCTGAGGTAGGAGTTTTAGGTGTTTTGCCAGGAGTTTTGGGAGCACTACAGGCAAACGAAGTGCTAAAAATGATTTTAAAAGTTGGAACAGTACTTAATGGCCAATTGAAGATAGTGAACCTTCTAGGAGGTCTTGAAACGACATTACAAGTTAATCGAAACCCATTAGTGATAGAAGAAGTAAAATCTAAAGGACTATTAGAAGATTATGAAGTGTTTTGTGGTGTTAATACAGATTCAGAAGTTAAAGAGATTAGCTTAGAAGATGCCCTAACTGTCACAGGTGATTCTAATTATGTTTTCTTGGATGTGAGGGAGTCATGGGAACAGCCTAGAGTTGAGCAACTGAATGCTATTGAAATAACAATGGATGATCTAGAAGAAGAGGTGGAACGTATCCCAAAAAATAAAAAGGTGGTGGTGTTTTGTCAGACTGGAGGCAGAAGTCAACAAGTAATACAGTTTTTAAGTGATAACTATGGGTTTAATAACTTGATTAATTTAGCTGGAGGTGTCTTGAGTTATGTAAATAAAATGAGTTCGATATAACTCATGTATAGAGTTTATTAAATCCAAAAGTGGTTGGAGACCATCATGTACTCTGTAAAAATTCCCAGAAGGCTCCCGACAATGACTTGATTAATAGAGTGGGCTTTTAGTATGAGTCGTGCTGAGGATAATAAGCCAACTGCTAAAATTAGAAGAACATTTATTAAGATAAAGTCATCAATGTTAGACATTGGTTGTAATTCTTGTGTAAAGCCGATAAACCCTCCAGCAAGGGCTCCAATACCTATTCCATGTAAGCTTATTTTCCACTTTGGAGTTATAAGTAGGCTTAACAAAGCCAAGATTAGACCACCTGTTAAGAAGCTTAAGAATAATCCAAAAAAAGAGTGGTAGTATGCAATGTCTAAAGAGCGTACAAAATAATAAGTAATACCATAATAGATGCAAGAAAGGAAAAGTACAGGAATACGTTCTTTTTGACTTTCGACCCTAAATGAAGAAATCATTTTGGAGTTGTACATAATCATCAAACTAAATAAAGGGAATACAATCGAAAACAGCAAAATTGGAGATAAAGCCAACTTGAAATAATCAATAGATTCTAGGGCTCTCAAATTAATTGTACTGTTGTGTTCAATTTGAGTGAATAATAATATCCCATATAAAGGAATAAATATCGGATGTAGTACCAATGATAAAAAATGACTAATCAGTCGCATAGAGGTTTGGTTATTGATACTTAAAGCTCTTTTCTTAGACGTGCAACAGGAATATCCAATTGTTCTCTGTATTTAGCTACAGTCCTACGTGCGATGTTATAACCTTTTTCTTTTAAAAGGTTAGCTAGCTTTTCATCGGTCAGTGGCTTTTTCTTGTTTTCATCTTCAATGGCATCTTGTAGGATTCGTTTAACCTCTCTGGTTGAAACTTCTTCTCCACTTTCTGTACTTAGAGACTCACTAAAGAAAAACTTAAGTAAAAAAGTACCATAAGGAGTCTGAACATATTTACTGTTAGCAACTCTTGATACCGTTGAGATGTCCATATCGATAATGTCAGCAATATCTTTAAGTATCATTGGTTTTAATTTGGTCTCATCGCCAGTGAGAAAAAACTCTTTTTGGTATTCCATAATCGCATTCATGGTATAAAGCAACGTCTGTTGTCGTTGTTTTATGGCATCAATAAACCATTTTGCAGCATCGATTTTTTGTCTTACAAATTGTATTGCTTCTTTGTCTTTTTTAGAACGTTCGCTTTCAGCATATCCTTTTAACATTTCAGCATATTGGCGACTAACTTTTAGCTGGGGAGCATTTCTAGAGTTAAGACTTAGGTTTAAATCTCCGTTGTCTTCATTAATGATAAAATCTGGAATGATATGTTGTATCGCTTTACTTGTCTCTCTAATAGAGTTACCAGGTTTAGGGTTAAGCTTGGTGATTTCAGAGATAGCGTCTTTTAAATCCTCTTCTGAGATGTCAAGCTTTTTAATGATTTTTGAGTAGTGTTTTTTGGTGAACTCCTCAAAATGATTCTCAATAATAACTTCAGCAGTTTTTATTTCGATTGTTTTCTTTTTCTTTCTTAATTGGATTAATAAGCATTCTTGTAAGTTTCTTCCCCCAACCCCAGCTGGTTCTAAATCTTGAATTTCAGTTAAAACAAATTCAACATCCTCTTCAGAAACCATAATGTTTTGACTAAATGCTAAATCATCAACAATGTTAAATAGCTCACGCCTTAGGTAGCCAGAATCATCAAGATTCCCAATAATTTGGTAAGCAATTTCTATTTGAGTCTCATCTTTTATTCTTAACTCAACCTGTTTTTCTAATAATTCTTGAAAAGTTGCGCCACCAGAAAGAGGCACTGCTTTCTCATCATCATCAGCACTGAAGTTATAAGAGG
>JAUHZI010000063.1 GCA_030426105.1 Bacteroidia bacterium
GGTTTTTAGAGGAGAAGAAATCGACTCTTACCAACTCGAGGACTACGAGGGTAATACTGATATGGATGACATTCCTTCTAGTTATAATATTCCAGAGAGCCACTTAAACCTGTTTACTCTGAACTCTCAGCTTGACTCCGAAGATTCTTCTACTGAGATTTATGCTTTGTATATAGGTGATCTTAATACAATTACAACAGATACGATAATTGTATACAGTCATGGACAGTCGAAGCATATGGATGCTTATTGGCCGAGAACAAAATTATTAGCAAATGTTGGAGGTAAGAATAATTATGGTGTATTAACTTACGATTATAGAGGTTATGGTCTATCACAAGGATCTACAACTGAAGCGACATTGTATGAGGACACTCGAACCGTTTTAAGATGGCTAAAAAAGCAAGGAGTAAATGCTAATCATGTTGTTTTTTATGGTTTTAGCTTAGGTAGTGTTCCTGCAACTGAAATGGCTGCAAATTTTGAAGAATTCAAGCCGAGTAAGTTAATTTTAGAAGCTCCAATGGCTTCTGCTGCTAATTTAGCTGAGGAAGCTACAGTTATCAATGTTAGTTCAGAATTCTTTTCAACTTTAGAATTCGATAATGCTGAGAAAATTAAACAAGTTCAACAACCTTTTTATTTATTTCATGGAGAGTTAGATGATTATTTAAAAATTTCAAACAGTGAAATTATCTACCAAAATTACGATGGTATTTATGGACATTTTGAAAGAGTTCCCAATGCCTATCATGGGACAGATGGTGTCCCTCAAAATTTAGGATACCAAAACTACATAGAACAATTAGAAAGCTTCATTAAACTTTAAGAAAAATTAATCGGAATAAAACCAAGTTTCTACCAAATCTGCAAGAAGTTCACAATCTCTTTCACTTAATCTTTTCTTTGTTTTTTGACTACATTTTCGATATTCACGAATGACAGCTTGTCCTTTAGGTAATTTTGAGTTATTACAGATTACCAACATGCCAATGATATTTACGTAATCTAAATCTTTATCAATATAACGTTCTAATAAAGTCAACTTATCAACTGTATAAAATTTTTGGGCTATAACATCCATTCTCTTTTTTATAGAATCTAAATGGGCTGATAAATCAAAGCCTTCAACTCTTGCTTGAGAATTGGGCAAAGAATATTCCAAAAAATGACCTTGATATTCTTCTATAAGCGCTTCGTAATATTTTAAAGAATCTCCATTTTCTGTTAGTTTTAGATGTGGATTCTTACGTGTTTGTATTGAGTGGCCTTTAATTATTAGAAAAAGTAAACAAATGATTAATGTAGTTGTTTTCATTTTAGCTATTTGTAATTTTGAAAACAAACCTAGCTATAAATAAAAAGGTAAAACACCATAATTTACAATCTGGTTGAACTAGATTATATTTCGGTAATGCAATATTCTCCTTCTATTTCATTTTTTCAATTTCAGATTTCCTTCCTATTTTCATGGTAATATAATCGACTGCTTTTTTTGGACTTCTTGCTGGCGAATATTCACGGCCATAAAAAATGATTTGCAGATGCAGTTTGTTCCATATTTCTTTAGGGAATAAACGTTTCGCATCTTTTTCAGTCTGCTGTACATTTTTTCCATTTGTAAAATTCCAACGATACATTAAACGATGAATATGGGTATCAACAGGAAAAGCTGGTACACCAAAAGCTTGAGACATTACTACTGATGCTGTTTTATGCCCTACTCCAGGTAACTCTTCTAATAATTCCATATTATCTGGAACAACACCATTATATTTTTCAATCAGAATTTGAGATAATTCATGAATGGCTTTTGATTTTCGAGGAGATAAACCACAAGGACGGATAATTTCTCGAATTTCATCAACCGTTAACTTTACCATATCAAAAGGGTTATCGGCCTTTGCATACAATAATGGAGTGATTTTATTTACTCTTTCATCCGTACATTGAGCAGATAATAGAACTGCAACTAGTAATGTATATTCATCTGTATGATCCAAGGGTATAGGAACAGTTGGGTATAAATGTTCTAATTCATCAATTACATATTGTACTTTTTCTGCTTTTGTCATATTGTCTTTATCCATTTTAATGATAATTCATCTAATTTCCCTAATGTAATATTAGGTGAAACATTGCATAAAATAATTATCCCTTTTTTATTATTAATATCAATTACAAGTGAAGAAGTATACCCTCCAGTTGCACCATTATGAAATAATAATTCTTTACCATTTCGTTTAAGTATATGCCAACCTAACCCCATTTCCGTGTCTTTATTTACTAAAAAGGTTTTCTCTCTCATTAGAACATATTCCCTATCTGATGTTTCAATATTATTCTTAATAAAGAGTGACATATCATATACGGAAGATTTTATTCCTCCTGCTCCTGCTAAAGACTTAAACTCCCAATTATTTACAGCTCCATTATTATCGAGTCCTTTAATTAGCTTTGATGAATCTCTTACATAAATTGAAGAATTTTTCATTTTTAATTC
Source organism: Bacteroidia bacterium (assembly GCA_030426105.1). Lineage (GTDB taxonomy): Bacteria > Bacteroidota > Bacteroidia > Flavobacteriales_D > Parvicellaceae > S010-51. Next base: position 2,504 of record JAUHZI010000063.1, read on the forward strand.
ATTAAAAATATTCTTATTTAATAAATCCTCATACGAATCATTGTATACTTTTTCTAAAATATAACCTAAAAGTCCTGCTCCTAAATTAGAGTATGCATACTTTTCCCCAGCTTTACTTTGTCTATAAAAATTAGTTTTTAGATGTGTTTCTAATTTAATCGAATCATAATTAGCATAAGGATTGGTTCTATCAATATCTACTCCAAAAACTAAATCAATAGGTACTCTAGGGAGTCCTGAAGTATGATTAGATAACTGTAATAAAGTAATCTCATTAGGGTTAAAACCTAAATCGCCCGCATTTAATTCAAATTCAAAAAAAGTTTGAACTTTATCATTTATACTTAATATTTTTTTTTCGATAGATTTAGACAGTAACAACGAAGTAAAAACTTTAGATATAGAACCTATTTCAAATATTCCATCCTTATTGTTTATAATATCGATACTGTTATTGTTTTTAATATATCCTTTAAAAGTTGTTGAATCATTTTCTATATATCCAATAGCTATTTGAGCTCCTACAGGAAACTCGTCAAATAGTTCTTCTAAAAATGAATTATCATCAAAAACATTGCTTTTACTTGTATGCTTATTAACAGTACAAGAATAAAAAAAAGTAATAAGCAATATGAATATAAGATGTTTTATCATTTAGAAAGTCTATTGTTTTATTTTCCTAGAACAAACATCACAGGTCGCTTTTTAAGGTTTGGAATATTCTTCTTCCATTCAGCAATTGTTTTGGTTTGAATAAATTCAGTTTCTAATGAAATATCGGCTGCAATACATAATTTTAATCCTCCATTACAATTTTTCAAAACCTCTTCCAACAGTGCATTATTTCGAAATGGGGTTTCCATAAATAGCTGAGTAAAATTACGTTGAGCCAGTCGTTCCAAATCTTTTATTTTTTTACTACGTTTAGACTTGTCAAAAGGTAAATAACCATTAAAACTAAACTCTTGACCATTCATTCCACTCGAAATTAAAGCCATCAAAATAGAAGAAGGCCCAACCAATGGTTTTACAATTATACCTTTTAAATGTGCCATACGAGCAATTTCACTTCCTGGATCTGCTATACCAGGACAGCCAGCTTCACTAATCATCCCAATATCATTACCATTTAGAGCAGGAACAATAAAATCAGTAATTTCATTATGGTTCGTATGCTTATTCAATTCAAAAAATGTCAATTCATCAATATCAATTGATTTATCGATTTTCTTCAAATAGCGTCGAGTAGTTTTAATATTTTCAACAATAAAATATTTCAACGTTTTAATACGTTCTTGAACCTCATTGGGAATAACACTATCAATAGAAGAATCTCCCAATGTCATAGGGAGCATATAAACAGAACCTTTCATCAATTACCCTTTCAAGTTATCTACAATTACAGAGCAAGCCTTATCTAATAATTGATATACATTTTCAAACCCTTCATCACCACCATAATATGGATCAGGAACTCTTCTATTCTCTCCAGGATAGCTTTCGTTTAAAATCATTTTAACTTTTGCTCTTTGATCTTCATCTTTAGCAAGTCCTAACACATCAGTATAATTCGAAGCATCCATTACATAAATTCGATCAAACGTATCAAAGTCTTCTTTCTTTAAAGGTCTAGAACGTTGATTCGTAATATCAATACCATGCTCATGAGCTGTTGTAATCGATCTTGAATCGGGTAATTCACCTTCATGTAAGGCTATTGTTCCTGCAGAATCAACTGTTACATTCAATTCTGCTTCATTCGCTTTATGTTGTAATATACCTTCTGCTAACGGAGAACGACAAATATTACCTAAGCAAACCATTAATATCTTCATTTATTATTTTTTTTATTTCTTGTTATCAACCATCACCTTAAACCGAAGTTTAATTGGTGAGTTTTCGGCATTTGAATACAATGTAATTATTCTATCTTGCCAACCAATTTTATCTTTAGTATCAAATGTTACGACTAATTCAACTGTTTGATTGGGTAAAATAGGTGTTTCTGGGAACGCTAAATGAGTACAAGGACAAGCGACATCATATTTTTGAAGCAATAACGGGGCATCACCAATATTGGTTAATTGATAAGTATGCTTCAACTCGATACCTTCTTTGGTTTTTGGAAATTTGAAAGTCTTCTTATCTATTGCTATTTCAGCTTGAGCAAAACTTAAGATATAACTCAAAGAAAGCAATAATATGAGCATTATTTTTTTCATAATGTTAAAGCTACAAATTTTATTCCAGACTACCTTTGTTTAAAAAGTTGGACAATCATAAGAACTAAACTTTTTACCAGCAGCTGTTGAATTTCCTCTCTTATTCTTACTTCTAAGTGTAATCATTATCTCGTGAGAACCAGAGTTAAATTCCATCAATCGTGAAGTACTGTAGTCGTATGAATAACTAATTCCTAGTTTAGCAGTAGAAAAACCTACCATCGCAACAATAGATTCTCTGAAACGGTATGAAGTTCCAAACCAAAGACGTTTATTGTAAATAGCTCTTAAATTTACATCAAACTGGAAAGGAGCATTAATCATAACTCTAGCAACTGCAGAAGGCTCTAAAGTAATTAAAGGACTATACTTTCCTAAAGGAATAATATAACTTCCGTTCAAATAAAAAGTACGCTCTAGATTATTCGTTACAGGTGTAATAATATTTGTTAAATCAACATTAGTTTGAATCATATTGAATCCAGAAAGCCCAACTTGATAACGATCTCCATACCATTTCATTCCAAAACCTAAATCTGGAATCAAGCGGTTAGATGTATAATTCAAGACAGTATTGTCATCGCTTTCTTCAGTAATCAGTTGGTCTCTATTAATCATATATTGATTTACAGAACCCGCCAAAGCAAAAGAGACGCGAGTATATTTAGATGTCTCCACTTGAGTAGAAAGAATTCCCATAACCCCTGACCTTCTACTTGGCCCTGCTACATCATTGAATAAAATTCCTCCCACTCCAATATACTTACTCAAAGAGTTATGATAAGATATATGTTGTGAAACAGGAGCTTCACGAATTCCCATCCATTGTCTTCGTGCACCAATAACTAATGGTGCATAAGTCTTAGTCCCTGCTGCTGCAGGATTTAAAACTAAACTATTAATCATGTATTGACTGTTCAATACGATCTGCTGACTAAAAAGTGTATTAGACAACAAAATCAAAACCAATATTGTATAAAACCAATTTCTCATCTGTTTATCTTAATAAAGTTACTACTCCATTCTGTTTTTTATCCCCACGATTCAGTTTAAGGACATAATAATAAACCCCAGCTGGCAATTCAGCTCCACCATTTGATTTCCCATCCCAATGAACTTCTAATTCATTTGAAGTATAAACCACTCTACCCCATTTAGAGAGAACCGTTAACTCTGCTTCAGCGTATCCATCAAAATAAAGATTCCAAGTATCATTTTTACCATCTGCATTAGGGGTAAATGTGTTGGGGATTTCAATACACTCCATTTCACTAGTAACAGTAACTTCATCTGACTTAGCTAAACACCCTTCGCTATCTTCTATTACAACTGAATACACACCTTCCTCTACAAAGTTAATTTGAGGTTCATATGAACCATTTGACCATAAATAATCTAAGAACCCTTGTGTGTTTTGACTGGTAACACTCAAAGTAACCCCTCCTTGTGAACAAGGAAGTTCCTCTACCTTAATTCTAGCCGTTAATTCAGAAGGAGTAATCACTAATTCTTTGTCCACAGACTGGGTACATCCGTTTAATGGAGACGTATAAGTATAGGTAATTGTATGTGTTCCTTCTCCAGCAAGTTCAGGATAAAAAATGCCATCATCTACACCGTTTCCAGAATAAGTCCCACCATCAGGTTCCCCTCCTTGTAATGTAAATGAGTTTCCTATACCACAGATTGTATCAAAAGGGTTACAATGTACAATCGTTTCAATAACACTCACAAATGCACTTGTACATGGCGTACTTCCACAAACACCTCCTTCAGATCGAACATAATAAGTCACAGAATTTGTTGGAGACAGTGTCACAGGACTTCCTGTAGCTACCGGCGTCCCTCCACAACTGTTTTCATACCAAACCCAATCAGCACCAGCGACTAAATTACCTCCTTGAACAGTTAATGTTGTTGTCTCTCCAGCGCAGAAATCATTATTTGACACTGCTATTCCTGTTGGAGGAATACTTCCATTTTGAACATTTACGGTTACACTCTCACAAACAGTTGCTCCACAAGTTCCTACAGCTCTAACATAATAAGTCTCTGTACTTGTTGGTTCAACATCTATTTGTTCTCCAACTCCTACAGGAACTGCTCCACATGCTCCAGTATACCATACCCATGTATAATCAGGAGGTAAAGGGTTTCCTGTTACCGACAACGTTGTAGTTTCTCCAGGACATAAATTATCAAATGTTAAGTTTGCTGACACAGGATCAGGCACCCCAGCTCCAACAGTAATGGTGATGTCAGTACAAATAGAATTACCACATATCCCCTCACCTCTTACAAAATATGTTGTCGTTGCACTTGGTGAAACACTAATTGAGTTTCCAGTACCAACAGGCCCTGCTCCGCAAGAACCTGAATACCAATTCCAAGTAGCATTTGTTCCAAGCATACCACCTGAAACTGACAATACTGTTGATTGTCCAGCACATAAAGCTGTGTTAGTTGCCACAATTGAAGTCGGTTCAATAGAGACAGTACTCGTATTAACAGTAACACTTGCACAGTTAGTTGCTCCACATGTCCCTTCTCCTCTAACATAATATTCTGTAATACCAGTTGGACTAACATTGATTGTATTTCCTGTACCTATTGAAGTTCCAGCTCCACAACCACCTTCATACCATGTCCAGTTATCTCCAGGTACTAATTGCCCTCCTACGACTGTTAGATCAGTGGAACCACCTGGACATACATTTGGATTTGTTACTGTGATCGATGTTGGTAAAACTGAACTAGGTTGAACAATTACTGTCGTATTTACACATCCAGACATATTACAATCTCCTTCAGCCCTAACATAATAAGTTGTTGTAGTTGTTGGTGATATCGTCATTGTATTTCCACTTCCTAAATAAATACCACCACATGAACTAGTGTACCATTCCCATGTAGCACCAGTTCCCAGTGTTCCGCCATTTACAGCTAGTGTAACTGGGGTTCCAGAACAGATATTATTTGCAGAAACTGTTATACCTGTTGCATCCGTTGAACTAGTTTTAGTTGTAATTGTTGTCGTTGCACAAGGAGTTGTATTACAGGCACCTTCAGCTCGAACAAAATAATCCGTTGTGACTCCAGGATTGACACTGATTGTCGTTCCTGTTCCTACTAACAATCCTCCACAAGCACCACTATACCAATTCCAATCTGCCCCTGTTCCCAAGCTTCCTCCTACTACAGATAATATGGTTGCATCTCCTGGACAAATTGTAGAAGCTGTTGCCACAATAGAAACAGGTGCTGTTGATTCTTCATCAACAACAATCGTTATATTTGCACAATTCGACATGCCACAAGTCCCTTCTGCTCGAACAAAATAATTGGTAGTGACTGTTGGTGTTACATTGATTGTGGCCCCACTTCCAATCGAAGTTCCTGCCCCACATCCCGATTCATACCAATACCAATCAGCACCAGTTCCTAAACTACCCCCGTTAACAGTGAGTGTAACAACGTCATTAGGACAAACAGTGGTGTTATTTGAATTGACACCAGTTGGATCAGTTGAAGGTTCGTTTACTGTAACTGTAGCAAATGCATGATTTGTAATATTGCAGCCCTCTATTCTAACATAATATGTTGTCGTATTTGCTGGCGTAAGACCTGTATACGTAGGGATTGAACTTGTATGAACAGGTAATGGGTTTCCTATTAACGGATCGACATCATACCATGCATATAAAGCATTAGTACCCAGAACTCCCCCGGTAGCACTTAGATTCACAGTTTCTCCTTGACAGATTGTAGCATTTGAAGGGGTTAAAGCCGTTGGAGCATTAGAAGGTAATTCAACTACGACTTCTTTACTTACAGAGTTTGTTACAGAGCAATTCCCTTCAGCTCGAACATAAAAAGTGGAAGTTGTAGAAACATTTATTGTAAAGGGGTCACCTGTCCCTAATAAGTTCCCATTTGAATTAGGATCATCATCATACCAATACCAATCCGCATTTGAACCTAGCGAACCTCCATTAACTGAAAGTGTAACATCACCTGGTCCACACAGTAAGATTGGAGCGGCAGTAACAGATGTAGCAGCTACTGATGGTACCTCTATCCCAACTACTTGTTCATTTGAAATCGCTTCACCACAAGCACTTACTACTTTTCTTCTGTAGCAAGTATTTTGTAATATACCTAATGGCGGGTCATATGTTGCATTAGTCGCTCCTAAAACATCAACATAAGCTCCAGTACATCCTACAGACTCTTGCCATTGATATGTAACCCAAGACGATAATGCAGCGTCTCCACCAGATACCGAACCTAATTCAGTTGGATCACCACCAAGACAAACATATTGCTCTCCATCAATTTCTCCTGGATCTAATGCTGTGAATGTCCAGTATATCTCAACTCTAGCATAATAGTCATCATTCGAAATACTGTATTGATTCCACTGACATGGAGGATCTAATAAAAAATCTATATTCCCTGAATTCGCTCTAGTATCATGATTGTCATCATCTTCAGCACAAAGTCCAAAAATGCAGTAGCATTCATCTTCGAAATCACAGTTGTCTGGGCAGTCTTTTTCATACCCCTCCATCTCTGTTTGAATTTGTGTGGCATCTGTTCCTGTTACAACCTGCCAGCCATAAGGTAAAGCAGGGCCGTCATTTGGTGTGCCGTTAAACCAAGAACCATATGTATTATCTTCCAAATGAATACATCCCGTAGGAACCCAAGCTGTAATCGCAGACCCGTTTGTCCCATTATCCTTAAACCATAAATACCAAGTTGGATCTTGATCTAAACCTAGTCCATCAGTATTATCGGCAGTTGCCATTATTTCAACTAAACGTATCTCGTAATCAACAAGTTGAGCAGAAACTAGTTGTGGTAGTAAGGTAATTAAAAGCAAAAGAGCCCAATAAATATTTTTCATAAATAAAATTAATTCCAATAAAAAGACGTGATTTTTTATTTTACGTTGCCTTTATTCAAATATACGATTATTCATTTTTGCTGGGCTTTTTTGTTAATAAGTTGCAACTTTTAACAAAAAAAGGCTGCATTTTTTTAGATGCAACCTTTAAATTTTAACACAATTGGTATTGTCTTAACTATCTTACAAGCTTTTTATATTTCACTTTTTGAGGTACTACATCACCAAGTCTTTTCTTTCTGTTTTCTTCATATTCTGAGAAACTCCCTTCGAAGAAATAAACTGAAGAGTCACCCTCAAAGGCTAAAATATGCGTACATATACGATCTAAAAACCATCTATCGTGAGAAATAACAACAGCGCATCCTGCAAAGCTCTCAACCCCTTCTTCTAATGCTCTTAATGTGTTGACATCTATATCATTAGTAGGCTCATCTAGAAGTAATACATTAGCTTCAGACTTTAATGTCATTGCTAAATGTAAACGGTTTCTTTCACCTCCTGACAATACTCCTACTTTCTTTTGCTGATCTGAACCATTAAAGTTAAATCGGCTAACATAAGCTCTAGCATTGATTGATTTTCCTCCAACTTCAATAATTTCGTTTCCACCACTGATTACCTCATAAACAGATTTATTAGGATCAACATCTTTATGAGTTTGATCTACATAACCTATTTTTACTGTAGAACCAATTTTAAACTCTCCCTCATTAGGTGTTTCTTCTCCCATAATCATTCTAAACAAAGTAGTCTTACCTGCACCGTTAGGTCCTATAACACCAACGATACCAGCTGGTGGTAATTTAAAGTTTAGATTTTCATACAATAAACGATCATCATACCCTTTAGCTACATTAATAGCTTCAATAACTTCGTTTCCTAAACGTGGTCCATTTGGAATTGGAATCTCAATTTTTGCTTTGTCTTCCTTTAGGACCTTTTCTCACCCACTCAAGCTCTCTTTTTAAAGCTTTTTGTCTTTTTGATTCTTGCTTTTCTTCTTTAGCTAATCGATTAGATTTTTGCTCTAACCATGATGAATAATTCCCTTTATATGGAATTCCTTCTCCTCTATCCAATTCAAGAATCCAACCTGCTACATTATCTAAGAAATATCTGTCGTGTGTTACAGCAATAATAGTTCCTTTGTATTGAGATAAATGTTGCTCTAACCAATGAACAGATTCGGCATCTAAATGGTTGGTAGGCTCATCTAATAGTAGAATGTCTGGCTCTTGTAATAACAATCTACATAAAGCAACTCTTCTCCTCTCTCCACCTGATAAGTTCTTAATTGGTGTGTCACCATCAGGAGTTCTTAAGGCATTCATCGCTAATTCTAATTTAGAATCTAAATCCCAAGCGTCCAACTGATCAATTCGTTCCTGAACTTTTCCTTGACGTTCAATTAACTCATTCATTTTATCAGGATCATTCATAATCTCCTCATCCATGAACTTGTTATTAATTTCTTCGTATTCAGCTAAGACATCAACAATTTCTTGAGTTCCTTCTTGAACAATTTCTTTTACTGTTTTGTTTTCATCTAGTTTAGGCTCCTGTGGTAAATATCCTACTGAATATCCTGGTGAGAATACCACCTCTCCTTGATATTGTTCATCAAGTCCAGCAATAATCTTCATTACTGTTGACTTACCAGCTCCATTTAGCCCTAAGATTCCAATCTTAGCTCCATAATAAAAAGATAAATAAATATCTTTTAGTATTTGTTTTCCTTGTGGTGTATGCTTACTAACATTCACCATCGAAAATATTATTTTCTTATCGTCTGACATGTTCTTGTTTTATGATTTAATTTATTTCAAATATTTTTTCTCTACGTAAAATGTTCCAAATGGAATTAAGGATGCTAAAAAGATAATAGCCGTATCTTTTATAGACCAGCGTTCAATCATTTTTCCTAAAAAAGTAAAAATAACATAGGCAATAAACAATACTCCATGTGCCATACCTATAGGTCTTACCCATTCATGAATTTTAAAAACATAGGCCACCAACAATATTAGAATATACGACACACCTTCTAATATAGCTGTGATTCTAAAGGTAGTTAAGAATGATTTATTGTTCATAGTAATGTTTTAATCTTTTCTACAGAAATTGACGAATGAGAAGCATTATAAACTGCTTTACCATTTTTAACTAAAATGAGTTGAGGAGATTGGTGTTCTACAACAAGTGTATCAGCAATTGCATTAGATACATTTCTATAAGCTAATAGATCAAGATAATAAATTGAAATTTGATCTTCTTTTAAATCCCAGTCTCTTTCTAATCTAGTTTTAGCCATACTACTGATTGAGCATCGTGTACTGTGCTTAAATAAAGCCACTGGAATAGTATTGGATTCTTCTATTATTTCCTTGAGTTGTTGCTCAGAATTTAATTGCTTCCAAGTAATTGTTGTTTCTGCACTTGTTTCTTTTTTGGAAAACCACCCCATATTTTTGTTTTTGGTAACACAAAAATATAAAAGAAAACGTGTTATTGGTTATTTAAGTAGGAAAACATGCCCCATTTTCTCAACTATTTCTGTACTACCTTTTAATTGGTAATCCATTTTCCACACATAGGAAGCACTTGGTAGTAATTGCCCTTTAGATGTTCCATCCCAAGAAAAATTAGGATGGTGTTCCTCTAACACAATATTACCCCATCTATCAAAAATAAAAAATGAAAACTTCAACATTTTATCTTCATCATAGGCTACTGAGAATAAATCATTTGCTCCATCATTATTAGGAGTAAAAGCATTGGGAATATATATCAATTCATTCTGATTGGCTAAAATAAATGGTTTGGTACTAAAATCATTAAAATTAGATAATAACAATGATTCATAATTTCCGCTAGTTCCTCCATTACTTACACCCTCTAAGATATTCCACTCATTATTCCAATTCGCTATAGTTTGAGAAATCTCATCTTCAACACCATCATAGTAAAACCTAACATCAACGTGAGAGTTCCCAGAGTTGTGATACAAATGATGATAGTATAATGGATTAAGGTTTCCTGTTAAAGAAGATTTTTCCTCTATATCATACCCATCAATCGTTGCTTCATAATTGGCTAATCGCGCACCAAAAGTATTGTCTAAATTATCAGTCGGAATAAAATCTATTGGACGTAATCTAAAATCTCCCTGGCTTGAACCAAGAGGGAATTGATAAGTAGCCACGGAATTTGTTTTACGTTGTAAATGCCCGTCTCCTAAACTACTGACATATCCTGTAGAGTAAATTAATGCATTAGGATCAGGGTTGTCAACCAACATTATATTTTGACCAGTATTTAAGTGATCACTTCCCAAATCCAATAACACAGCTGAAGCATTAATTGTCATTAATTTACTTCCTCCTGTTAATCTTAATGTATAAAAATCTGTTACTGCTGTACCAGTGATTAGTTTATCCGAATTATAAAGATGAACAGTAGAGTTATCAGCAGTAAAAACATTGTTATTCTCCCAATCTCCCCCAATAGTATATAGACCAGTATTCGTTAATGCCCCAGTTGAAAGGCCATTATTTATATAGCTATAATCGACATCAACTACACCAGCATTTTCTACATTGCCATTACTTCCAACATGCAAAGAGTTCTCACTTACTTTAACAATTCCGCCATTTGCTACCCCCATATCAGTACCTACATACAATTGTGCTGAGGCATAGTTACACGAAATCAATATAGGTAGTAATAAATAACGCATTTAATCGAATTTTCTTTTTTAATTGACGCTAAAGATAGTAGTTAGTTGCCTCTTTTTAACATCTAAAGTCAAAAATATAATTGCTAGATAAGTCCTTTATATAAAAATAATATCTTTACACTATGAAAACAACTGTTTCTCTTTTAATACCAATCATGGTGCTTTTTTCTTGTAAAGATGATTTAACAACCAATTATTACAATAACGGCACTAAAAAAGAACAAGGAACACTCATTGATCAGAATCAAAAAGATGGTTTATGGATTACTTGGTATGAAAATGGAGCAATAAAAGACTCTAGTTATTGGTCTGAAAACAAACTTAATGGGACGTCAGTTTCTTTCCATTCAAATGGGAAGTTATTGGCTCAAGGTTCTTATTTAGATGGAAATCGTGAAGGAGAATGGAAATGGTGGTTTGAAAATGGTAATCTAGAAGAGCACAGTCATTGGAAAAATGGTATTGTTGATGGTTTTTCTCAACTTTATTTTGAGAATGGGCAACTGCGTTCAGAAGCCAACTATATTGAGGGATATATGGATGGGCTATTACGTATGTATTTTGAATCTGGTGAGCTTTCTGAAATTACCAATTATGAACTTGGACGTAAACAAGGAAAAGCTACGTTATATAATACCAATGGACATATAGAAGCTGAAGCTTATTTTATCAATGATTCACTTAGTAAAGAATACAAGCTTTATTACCTTACTGGTGAACTTAAAGAAGTTTATCAATGCAATGGAGGGTTGTATGATGGAGACTATGTGAGTTATAAGAAAAATGGAAATCTTTGGATAAAAGGGTTATACGAAGCTGGAGAAAAAAGTGGTGAATGGATTGAATACGATAATTCTGGTCAGGTTATTGATGCTCAAAATTATAAAACAAACTAAAATGAAAAAATTCTTCTTTACAATTACATTATTTACAATAAGTTATTTAATACATGCCCAATCAGCAACAATAAATTGGATGACTTGGGATGAGATGGTTGCACAAAGAGCCGAGGATAGTATTAAGAAAAAAGTATTTATAGACCTCTATACCGGTTGGTGTGGTTGGTGTAAGAAAATGGATAAATCAACTTTCTTAGACCCTACTATTGTTCAATATATGAATGCAAATTATTATCCTGTAAAATTTGATGCTGAAACTAAAGACACTATTATTTTTAATAATATGACCTTTGTCAATTCTGATCCTACATTTACTAAAAAACACCCTAACGCCAGAGGTAGAACACACTGGTTTGCTCATTCATTACTAGATGGTAAACTTTCTTACCCTAGCTATGTAATCTTAGATGAAAACTTTGTTAGGGTAACTATTTTAAGCGGTTATAAACAGCAAGAAGCTTTAATAGGAAACTTGATTTTCTTTGCAAAAAACGAGTATAAATTCTATCACAATTATTTAAATGGAATTTGGAATAAAAGCCTTCAACAGCAGCCACAAAAAAATTAACTGATGTTATATCGTTTATTCCTTCTGATTGGTTTAACAACTCTCGTTTCTTATTACACAGCCCAAGATCTTTACATTAAGACCTTTGGAGATAAACAAGCTCCTCCAGTTTTGTTTCTTCATGGAGGACCAGGTTATAATGCTGCTAATTTTGAAGGAACTACCGCTAAAGCACTTGCTCAAAAAGGTTTCTTTGTTGTTGTATATGACCGTCGAGGTGAAGGTAGAAGTATTGATAGTACAGCGCTTTTTAATTTCAAGCAAACGATTGATGACATTAACTTTATAATTGATTCATATGCACTTAAAGAGGTTACATTTATTGGACACAGTTTTGGTGGAGTGGTTGGAACCAAATATTTACAACAATACCCAGATAAAGTTAAACAGTTAATTCTTGTTGGTGCTCCCATCTCTTTCCAAGAAACTTTTCAAACCATTATCGAATCTTCCGAAAAGATTTTTAAAGAGAAAGAAGATGCTTCTTCTCTAAATTATCTAAAGGCACTTCAAAAAATGGATAAAACTTCTATTCAATATAGTGGTTATTGTTTTATGTATGCTATGAGAAATGGTTTTTACTCTCCTAAAAAACCTACTCAAGAAGCGACCTTTATATACAAAAACTTCCAAAAGGACAGCTTGTTATTTCCTCTAACTATGCAAATGAAACAACCTCCTGTTATGGGCTTCTGGAAAAACGAAAACTATACAAGTATAGATCTTTCAACAGACATTGAACAATTAGTTATTGAAGGCAATGTAATCAAAGGTCTATATGGGGTTGAAGATGGTTTATTTTCGAAAAAACAGTTAAAACAACATGCAAAACTAATTGGTAATAATAATATTATCCTACTTGAAAACTGTTCTCATAATGTTTTTATTGATCAACAAGAAAAATTTATTCAATATCTAGTGGATTGGTGTAAATAAAATTTTATTCTTTTCCTTCAAAAGAAAGTGAAACGGAATTGATACAATACCTCAAACCTGTTGGTTGTGGCCCATCGGTAAAAACATGCCCCAAATGTCCTTTACATCTATTACAAACAACTTCTACCCTATTCATTCCATGTGAATTATCTTGTATTTCTTCTACATTACCTTCAATACAAGTATAATAAGATGGCCATCCAGAACCAGAATCGTATTTCGTTTCTGATTTAAATAAAGGGTTTTGGCATCCTCTACAGACATAAGTTCCTTCTTTATAAAACTTATTATACTTTCCAGTAAAAGCTCTTTCTGTTCCCTTTTGCCTCAGTACATAGTATTCTTGAGGACTTAATAATGTTTTCCATTCTTTATCTGACTTTACTACTTCCATTGAAGTTGAGTCTATTTGTTGCCCCTGTGAGCATGATACTAAAAAGAAAATGGCTACAATATTGAAGATGAATGCTTTCATAAATATGCTAATTTTGTTTTTACTATTTTAATAGTCGAAAGTGAGATAATTAACTGACAACTATTGTGTATAATTTCTTTTGACTTCCCTTTTTTTTAACTGCTTTTTCTGTAAAATATTATTAGATTTGTATAAAAACAAAAGAGCTTAAATTACTACAACTTTATTTATATGAAAGAGGTTTCGAATCGTTTAAATAGATTAGCTGAATCTGCTACTCTTGCTATGGCAAGAAAAACTAGAGAATTAAAAGAAAAAGGACTTGATATTATTGGCTTAAGTTTGGGGGAACCTGATTTTGATACGCCTGATTTTATTAAGGATGCTGCTAAAGAAGCTATTGATCAAAACTACACCAAATACATGGCTGTAAATGGTTATGCAGATTTGAGAGAAGCTATTTCTCAAAAGTTTAAACGTGACAATAACCTTGATTATAAAGCTAGTCAAATTGTAGTGTCTACAGGTGCTAAACAATCAATAGCTAATGTTGTTTTGAGCTTAATCAACCCAGGTGATGAAGTTATTATCCCAGCACCTTATTGGGTTACATATGAGGAAATTGTAAAATTAGCTGAAGGTGTTCCAGTTTTTATTGAAACTTCTATCGAGAATGATTTCAAAATTACTCCATATGAACTTTCACAAGCTATTACATCTAAAACGCGTTTAATGATTTATAGCTCACCTTGTAATCCAACTGGATCTTTGTATAGTGAGCAAGAATTAAAAGCTCTTTCAGAAGTTATTGCTAAGCACCCAAAAATGATTGTTATCAGTGATGAAATTTATGAGCATATCAATTTTATCGGACAACATTATAGCTTAGCTCAAATTCCTGAGGTTTATGATCAAGTTGTAACAATTAATGGGGTTTCTAAAGCCTTTGCTATGACTGGTTGGCGTCTTGGTTTTATTGGTGCTCCTCAATGGATTGCTGATGCTTGTACTAAAATGCAAGGTCAAATCACTTCTGGAACTTCTGGTATTTCTCAACGTGCTGCTTTGGCTGCTGTCAGTGCTGAGCCTTCCGTTACCTTTGAAATGCGTGAAGCATTTAGAAGAAGAAGAGATTTAGTTTTAAATGGGTTAAATGAAATTGATGGGGTTGTTACAAATGTTCCTGAAGGTGCTTTCTATTTATTCCCAGACATTAGTTCTTTCTTTGGGAAATCGAATGGGATTTATAAAATTAATGATGCTGACGATTTAACTTTATACATTTTAAATGAAGCTTTAGTTGCACTTGTGAGTGGAAATGCATTTGGAGCTCCTAAATGTGTTAGAATTTCTTATGCTGCTAGTGATGAAGAACTAATTGAAGCAATAAAACGTATCAAAACTGTACTAGATAAACTATCTTAATGAAGCGAAGAATTGGAAGCTTGGTCCTGAAATTGTTTGGTTGGAAATCTGATTATAAAAAAGAATTTCGAATAAAGAAAGGTGTTCTAGTTGCTGCTCCCCACACTTCTAACTGGGATTTTTTATTTGCTCTTGCAACCTTTTGGAAAATGGGAGTTGATGTGAAGTTTATGATTAAGGATAGTTATACTAAATCTTTGTTTGGCTTCTTCTTTAAAGCATTAGGAGCTGTAGGTGTTGATCGAACTAATGGAAAAAACATGGTGAATTTTGCTTCTGAAATCCTTAAGAAGAAAGAAATTATCTTTATTGTTCCAGCTGAAGGAACTCGAAAACGTGTTGAGAAATGGAAAACTGGTTTCTACCATATTGCTAAAAAAGCAAATGTTCCTGTTTTATTAGGTTTCTTGGATTACAAGACAAAGACTTCTGGTATTAATAAAATTATTGAACTTACCGATTCGTTTGAA
>JAUHZI010000064.1 GCA_030426105.1 Bacteroidia bacterium
TTCAGAACCAATAATAAGGACGCCACATAAAAGAACCGAAATGAAAAAGCCATATAATAAAGCGATATTAATAGCTTCTTTCACTCTACTATATTGCTTAGCTCCATAATTATATCCAACTATAGGAACGAATCCTTGGGCAATTCCTATTAACGGAAAGAAAGCAAACATAGCAATTCGATTGACAATTGTATATACTGTTATAGCATCTTCACCGTTAATCCCAGCTTGCATGCCATAATAAAATAATTTTTTATTGATGATTATCGTTAATAAACTAATGGCTCCCTGTCTAACAACACTAACAGAGCCAATGGAAAAAATTTCTGAAAGAATACTTAAATCAGGTTTAAATAAACTAAGGTCTATTTTTAATTCGCCTTTACCAGCAATATAATAATAGGCAACTCCAACAAAAGATGATATATACGAAATTGATGTAGCCCAAGCTGCTCCCTCCATTCCATAATCTAGAAGAAGAATGAAAATATAATCTAGCAGCATGTTAAAAATTGAAGGAACTAATAAAACAAGCATAGCCATTTGAGGCTTCCCTTCGGCTCTTAGATTATTATTAGCCATCATAGCTAAGGATAAAAAAGGAATACCAATTAGCAAACGGGAATAATAAATATCCGAATCAGGTTTTAGATCTCCTAATGCTCCAAAAGCAGTTAGAATATCATCCATAAAGAGATACCCAATAAGAGATAGCAAAATAGAGACAACAATACTTAAACTAACCTGATTATTGAATGCCAATTGAACTTTGTCCTGTTCTTTTGCTCCCAAAGCTCTAGAAACAATTGAGCTTCCTCCAACACCAATAGCCATACCAACGGATGACATTAAAAAGGCAATAGGGGTAACAATACCAACTGCTCCAATAGCTAATTTCCCAATATATTGTCCAACAAAAAAGGTGTCAACAATCATATTGAAAGACATTAACATAAAGCCTATAGCAGCAGGAATAGCTTGACTTGCTAATAGTTTTCCAATTTTTTCAGTACCAAGTTTTTGAGATTTTTGCATTCGTAGCCAAAGGTAGTTTTAATTTAGTTGCCAAAACTTAATTTAGAATAATTTATATGAGCGTTTATTTATGTTTTAACTCAAAAACTGTAATTTCTGGCCACATCCCAACTCTTCCTGGGAATCCTAAAAAACCAAAGCCTTTATTGACATATAAGTATTGTTGGTTGCTTTCATAAAGTCCAGCCCATTTAGGGTATTTATATTTTACAGGACTCCACTTAATAATTTTTTTGATGTCGAAGCCAACTTGCATACCATGTGTGTGACCACTCATAGTAAGGTTGAAATTCATGTCATGATCTACAACTTGTGCATCCCAATGACTAGGGTCATGGGATAGTAGTAGTTTAAAAGAGTTTGCAGCAAGGTTTTCAATGGCTTTATTAAGGTCACCAAATTGAGGGAAAGGGGGAAGTCCCCAGTTTTCAATTCCAACAACAGCAATTTCGCTTAGATTACGTTTTATTTTTACATGCTCATTCATTAGAATTTTGAAATCCATTTTTCCATGGTTAGCTACCAATTGTTGAAAGTTTTTTTGTTTGTCCTCAATTGAATTCCATCTAACATAGTCCGCATAATCGTGATTACCAGTAATAGAGAACTTACCATCTCTCGCTTTAATTTGTTTGAATAAAGGGATAAATGGTTCTATTTCATTGGCAAAATTATTGACTAAATCACCAGTAAATAGGACAAGATCTGCATCTTGTTGATTGATTAGGTCAATACCTTTTTTGACTTGTTCCTTGCTGTCGAAACTTCCAGAATGAATATCTGAAATTTGTACAACTTTATAACCATCAAATTCTTTAGGTAAGTCAGAGAAGTATAAAGGTACTTTAATAACCTTGTAATTGTATTTTCCTTTCGTGATACCATAGAGAAAAGATACAAATGGAAAAGCAGCAACTAGAAGTCCTAAGACTTTAATCCATGTTCGTCTTTGTATAGGATTACCTATATCTAATAAGTAGAGAAGACCACTTACGGTTTCACCTAATAATGCGATAATGACAAAAGTTAATTTAGTCACGAAAATGGTAAAGGCTAAGCCAAATAAGAAGTTCTTGGTATAGCTTTTAATCCCATCTTTATTTTTTTGATCTTCAGTAAAGGCGTTAAATAAAGTAACAACAAACAAACTTAGTGTTCCGAAATAAAGTATTTTGTAGAGTATAGAAGCGTTAATTTCATTAGCTAAATAAACATAAAAAAAGATTTCAGAACCAATAAAAGAAATTAGTATAACGATTAAGGCAATTATTCTATGCATATTATTGTTGGTATTTTGTGTTCGCGTTATATAGGCGCAACAACAAAATTAAAGATTCTATAGCTTGACTAGCGTTAAAAAAATATAAATAAAAAAGCCATGCATAAAAAGTGCATGGCTTTTACTATAGTGTTTAGAAAAATTATCTTTCTAGTATGAAGGAACCTTGGTAGTTTGTAGAAACTCCTTCTGCATCTTTAGCATCAAAAATATAGAAGTAAGTTCCTTCAGAGGCTTCAGAACCAGATTTGGTTCTACCATCCCAACTATTGTTTATTCCATTCCATTCATAAATTGTAGATCCCCATCTATTTACGATAGTTCCTTTAAGTTCAGTAAAGTTCCCGCGTACAATGAATAAGTCATTTTGACCATCTCCATTAGGAGTAAAGATATTTGGTATAATCACCTCAATTTCTCTCCAATCAAGCTCACTCGATTCAGTGTCATCTAAGTTAGGGAAGCTGTTTGGCGTACTTCCTCCATTAGTAGGACCTCCATTATCAACTGTAGAGGTTCCATCTACATCAAATGCATCGTCTAATCCATCATTATCAGAGTCATTTCCACTAGGCTCAGTATTTGGAGCTCCATCATTGTCTGTATCCCATCCTTCGATGATATCTACATCAAAATCATTGTCAGAATCAAAGTCTAGATAATCTGGAGATTCATCTAGGTCAGTATCAGTAGGAACAACAGGAGTCCCACCATTATCAGGGTCGTATGTGTCATCAATCCCGTCATTATCAGAATCATTTCCTGAAGGAGCAAGATAGTCATTTGTTGTTTGTCCTTCAATATTATCGACAATACCATCATTATCAGAATCATAATCTATAGCATCAGCTAGTCCATCTCCATCAGTATCTGGGTTAGGAAGTGGTGTACCTCCTTCAGAAGGGTCTACAATATCAGATAAACCATCTCCATCAACATCAACAAATGGCCCATCTCCAATAATCCCATCACCATCTGGATCTTCTCCACCACCTTCGATTACATCTACTATACCATCATTATCAGAATCTAAATCAAAAACGTTAGGAATTCCATCTCCATCTGTATCGTCGTTCATTGGGTTACCATCTCCATCAATGTCCTCATCAACATCTAAGATACCATCATTATCATCGTCTGGATCTTCATTATCATTCACCCCATCTCCATCATGGTCTTTTGGTTCTCTCCAGTCTAATTCATCTGTCGTAGTTTCGTCTAAGTTAGGAAAACTATTAGGTGTAGTACCTCCATTACTTGGTCCTCCATTATTTGTAGAAGAAGTAGCATCAGCATCGAAAGCATCATCGATACCGTCTTGATCTGAATCGTTACCAGTTGGTGTAGTGTCAGCAATATCATCGTTGTCAGTATCCCAACCTTCTAAAATATCAGGATCGCCATCATTATCAGAATCTAGATCGACATAATCAGGAGTATCTGTGAAATCTGAGTTAACAGGTGTAATAGGTGTTCCATTGTTATCTAAATCATAAGCATTGTCAATACCATCATTATCTGAGTCTAATCCAGTTGGAGGAACATATCCAGTAGAGCTTTGTCCTTCAACATTATCAACAATACCGTCATTGTCAGCATCTAAATCCAAGAAGTCGTGAATATTATCTCCATCAGTATCTGGATTAGGAAGTGGTGTTCCCCCTTGTGATGGATCAACACTATCATCTAATCCGTCCATATCAGCATCTGTTATTGGACCCGTTCCAATAATTCCATCTCCATCAGGGTCTGTACCTCCAGCCTCGATAACATCTACAATACCATCATTGTCAGAGTCTAAATCAAAGTAATCAGGAATACCATCTCCATCTGTATCTGTAGGGTCCGTAAATGGATTGTTATCTCCATCTAAGTTCGCATCCTCATCAACATCTAAGATACCATCGTTATCATCATCTGGGTCATCAGCATCTAAAATACCATCATTGTCATTGTCACATGCTCCAGAAGAAATTGTAATTTGAGCAGTATCTGTTCCTCCACAGCTACCAGCTACGTAATTTTGAATAGTATAAGTACCATCAGCTAATCCACTAGGATCAAATTCTCCCGTTGTAGGGTTCACTATACCAGGTCCACTCCAAACTCCTTCATCAACGGCAGAAAGATCAACGAGACCACCAGTTGGACAGTAAGGTCCTGTTGAAGTAATAGTAGGATCGAGCGAACCAGATACTGTTACACTAGAACTTGAGGAGTTACTACACCCATTTGATGTTACAGTGTAATTTATAGTATATGTTCCATCTCCTACAATTCCAGGAGAAAAAACGCCGTTGGAAACTCCAGGTCCAGTCCAAATACCTCCTGAAGTGTTGGCTGTTAATGTATGCGGAGCATCACTAGTACAGAAAGAAGCAGGGCTTGTAATTGTAGCGTCAGGGGTTTGGTTAACTGTAACCGTTTGAGAAGAACTCGCTGGACAAGAATTACTTGTACCACTAATGCTGTATGTAATTACAGTGTTCCCAGCACCAGCTATTGATGGGTCAAATGTATTTCCATTGATAGGGTTAGGGTTGTTAGGAGATGCTGAAAAAATACCTCCAGCAGTATTAGGAACTAGCGTTACAGGTGTATCATCTGAACATAAGTTGTTCGCTGCAACAGTAAAACTAGCATTAGGAGCTTGGAGAACAGAAATTGTTGTACTTGCTGTACCAATACATCCCCATAAATCTGTAACCTGATAGTTTAAAGTATAATTACCTGGGTTAGGAGCCGTAAATGTAGGCGAAGAAGATGAAGTGCTACTTAAGTATTGTGCTCCACTTCCAGTCCAAACATGATTAATATATATTCCAGAACCACCTGACGGATTTCCGTTAATAGATATAGGACTATTTACACAAGCAGGTGATGGAGTAGAGGTGATATTTGCGGTTGGGTTTGGGTCAACAGTAACATAAGCAGTTGCTGTTGTTGTAATCCCACCACAATTTGATTGACCAGAAACACTCACTTGATATAGTGTATTCGTTGAAGGTGTAACATTAATTGTTTGGGTATTAGGGTATGATCCAGGAGGTGTCGAAGACCAAGTGTAACTTAATCCACTTGTGCTTCCAGATACGTTTGCTGTAATACTGGTTGAATTTCCAGCACAGATGTAATAATCTTGAGGAATAGCTTCAACGACTTGAACACCACTAGTTGCAGAAATTGTATATGAACAAATATCTCCAGCAAACCCATCAACCATAATGTAATATGTTTGTCCAGGAGTTAACCCTGTAGCTGTAATTGTTTGAGAGTTTCCAGTTTCTAACATATTAGAAACAGCTACGAAATTATTACAGTTTGTACCTTGGAATATTTGCATTTGCATTCCATTGTTATTTTGACAAGAATGCACCTGAACGAATAGTTGCGCAGAAGTTGAACTAGCTGTAAATGCTAACCAACTGTTATTATCAATTTGCACAGGTGAATTTGGACTGTTACCAGTGTAGTTTTGTCCAAAAGGAGCAGAAGGATTTGAGTTCGGAATTCCGTTTTGTCCAGTTCCTGTCATGTTACCTGGTTGGTCAATAGTATAGGCAGAACTTGTGATTCCCCCATAACCATTTAAGTCACAAATCCATTGAGCATTTTGACAAGCATCATTATCTGGAGAAGATACACACAACCCAAATTGTCCATTATTGTTATTTCCATACTCCCAAACTCTAATGTACATTGTTGCTCCAGGTGTTAGCCCAGTACGATAAATGTATGGCATGTTTCCAATCCCTGCATCATCATCACATTCTACAAGGGTAGGAGCAAAACAAGAACCAGAGTACAATGCCATTGCTCCATCACTAAAATCAATTGATTGTGTATGAATATCTAATTCTCCACTAGCTGGAACTACAACTGAAAACCAAACATCTCCACCAGAATATCCTCCTTGGTGAGGAAATGAACCTCCACATCCATTTGGAGCAGAAATGTTCGAACCTGCAGAACCTAAATTAGTATAAGTTTGGAAATTACATGAAGGTGAAACAGCTGGTAATGCAAATGCATTACAAGGAGTATTATTTGTGGCTGGAGCTAGTCCAGTTACACAAACACTAAAGTTAGATGTTCCTGATCCAACTCCGTAGTGGTATACTCTAAATGTATATGTATTACCACTAATTAAATTGTTTAATGTGATTTCTTCATCACCATTGTTCCCGTTAGCGTCTTCACATGCTAGTGATGAACCTGAACAACCACTTCCGTTAAAGAGTTCAATAACTGGGTCGTATCCAACAGTTGGATCAACTTTAATTGACATTGTAGAGCTATTGGCAACAAATGTGTACCACACATCATCATCAGCATTTCCAGAGCAACCCGTCATTGTTTGCGTAGCGTTATTTGAAGTTCCAGCAATCCAGTTACAGTTGGTGTAAGTAGGAACTATGCTAGCTGCGTTATTACAAAAATCTCCTTGCGCAAAGTTTAAAAGCGTTAAGGATAAAAAGTAAAGTAAAATAGATATTCTTTTCATGTTGGCTAGTATAAAAAAGTGGTTTGGAAGGGGGCTATTTAGTTATTACTTCTTGGGAATAGTTCTTAATTTCGACATTATTATTAGCCAGTACTATTTTAATGTCATCAATATTAATTGACTTATTGTTTTCTTTTGGCTCAAAAACAGAAATATATAGTTTATAATTTAAGGCATCAACATCACATGATTGAACACCTTCTAAATTTTTTAAGTTTTTTTCTATGTTTATTTCTTGCTCTTCAAATTTTAGGCGATGTAAATCAACAGTATATTTAATAGTTCGGTTGCCGTGGGTTTCTTTAGATTGGGCAAAAAAACTAAATGAGGTAAGGATAAATGAAATTAGAAAAAAATGTCTCATGAGATGTTGGATATTTTAAATGTTAAAGGCTAGACGTTTAAGTCTAGCCTTAGGTTGCATTATGGATAAAAAATTAATTATAAATGCCTTCAATTAACGCTTGATTGTTTGCGTGAATTATTTTACGCTTTAATTTTAGAGTAGGAGTTAGCTCTTCTGTTTCAACAGTCCACTCATTAGCTAACAATTCAAATTTCTTAACTTGTTCCCATTTACCAAAGCTAGTGTTGTAATGGTTAATCTCACTACTAATTTTAGCTAACACAGCTTTGTTTTTGATTAAATCTTCATTTGAACTGTAGTCAATATCATTATCTGTAGCCCAGTTACATAAAAACTCAAAGGCAGGAACAATCAATGCTGCAGGGTGTTTTTTTCCTTCACCAACAACCATGATTTGTTCAATGAATTGAGATTCTTTCATTTTATTTTCTACTACTTGAGGAGCAACATATTTCCCTCCTGAAGTTTTAAACATTTCTTTTTTACGATCTGTAATTTTCAAGAATCCTTCAGCATCAATTTCACCAATGTCTCCAGTATGGAACCAACCTTCAGCATCAATTACTTCTTGTGTTTTTTGATCTTGCTTGTAGTACCCCATCATTAAACAAGGTCCTTTAGTTAAGATCTCCCCATCTTCAGCAATTTTTACTTCAACATTATCTAGCACTTTTCCAACTGTTCCAAATTTTACTCCAGTTTTAGAAGAGTTAACCGAAATAACAGGAGATGTTTCTGTTAATCCATATCCTTCAAAAACAGGAATTCCAATAGCTAAGTAGAACTGAGCTAATCTAGGTTGTAGAGCAGCAGAACCAGAAGCAACAGCTAATACACGCCCTCCTAATTTCTCTCTAACCTTACTGTAAACTAATTTGTCTGCAATTCTTCTTTGTAAACTTGGGTGCTTTCCATAAACATAAGTCTTAGTAAGTCCCATTGCCCATGTGAATATTTTAGCTTTGATTCCCCCTCCTAGTACTCCTTTGGCCATTACACCATCATAAATCTTTTCTAAAAGACGAGGTACTGCAGTAAATACGTGAGGCCTAGCATCAGTTATATCATCAACAATAGTTTCTAGTGATTCAGCATAATAGATAGAAATACCTGTCATTTGATACAAATAAATCAACATACGCTCATAAACATGGCATAAAGGTAAAAATGATAAAGCAACTTTACCTTCTGATACAGGAAGTCTAGGACGGCTTCCTTTAGCATTTTCAACAAGGTTTTGATGACTAAGCATTACTCCTTTTGGTTTCCCTGTTGTACCAGAAGTATAAATCATTGTAGCTAAATCAGTAGTTTTGATAGCCGCTTTTCTTTTCTCAACTTCTTCTTGATCTCCATCTTTGCCTAATTCTAGAACTTCAGTCCAGTTTTTAGAACCTTCAACTTGTTCAAAAGAATAGATATCATTTAAAGATTCAACTTTGTCTATTGTTTGAACAGCTTTATGGTGAAGCTCACTATCAGATACGAAGCATAACTTTACTTCAGCATTGTTAAATATGTACTCGTAATCATCAACTGTAATAGTAGGATATACAGGAACACTTATCGCACCAATTTGAGAGATTCCTATGTCCATAATATTCCATTCAGTTCTATTATTAGAAATCATAGCAATTCTGTCGCCTGGTTGAATACCAAGTTTAAGAAGTCCTTTACTAATTAAATTGGCTTGCTCTATATAGTCCTGAATTGATGTCTTTACCCATTTTCCTCTTACCTTAGATACTAAAGCTTCCGATTGTGGATAATGCTTTAGTTGGAATTGAGGAACATCAAAAATCCTTGTGATTTCGTTGTACTTTTCCATGTAAATAATTTTAATCTTAGATGTACAAATATATAAATCATTTTGACATATAAAATTTTTACAAAAGTTTTCTCACTAAAAGAAAATAAAAACAAACAATAAATTGTTATTATTTAAGTGTGGTTTCAAAAAAAGTTTTAATTTAACTGTAACTTTTGACCACCCTAACTTGTTTTACGAATGAAACGAACTTAATTCAAGTCCTAAATTTTGAATAGAAAACAATATAATATCGTAGTAAGGGAGTACTCTGAGAGGATTTTTAGATATGCGTTTAAGTGGTCTAAAAATGAAGAGTTTTCAAAAGATATTGTACAAGAGGCATTTGAAAAACTGTGGAATAATCGAAAAAAAGTAGAGTTTAAAAAGGCGAAATCTTGGCTATTTACAACAGCTCACAATTTATTGGTCAATTATTCAAAAAAAAAGAAAATGATTAGTCGAGAAGACTTGGTGTATCAAGAACCTTCGATTAGAGATAATAAGTATGAGTTACAAGATTTAATAGAGGTAGCTTTAAATACATTGCCAGATATTCAAAGGTCAATTCTGTTATTAAGAGATTCAGAAGGATATGATTATAAGGAAATAGGAAATGTTTTAAATCTTAATGAATCACAGGTAAAAGTTTATTTGCTTAGAGCAAGAAAAAAAGTAAAAAACTATTTAAAAGATTTAGCGGTCTTAGTAGCATGATTATTAACAAGTACAATATAGAGAAGTGGATGTTTGATTATTTTGAGAATAATCTAACGAATCATGAGCAGATAGAATTTGAGCGCTTTTTGGAAGCAAATCCTCAGTTTGAAGAGGAGTTTGAGTTTTGGAAAGAAAGCTTTAATACTGATGTAGATGTTCCTGTATATGAAGTGCCTGAATCGCTATACCAAACTTCTATATGGACGAAATCAAATGTTCTTTCTCTATCTGCTGTGTTGTTACTGTTTATAACAGGAACTGTATGGGTATATACTTGGTCAGGTGATAATAAAGAGCAACTTTATAGCACGGTTCAACTGAAAGAAATGAATCAACTTGGAAAGAAGCGGGAAAAAGCTTTAAAAATAGAGTTGGTAGATAATGATAATAGAGCGGTTCAGGAAGCAGAATTGTTTAATCAAACTGCTAATAAATTTATGTCAGAGTCTAAAAAATCTGATAATAATAAGGGACACCTCATAGCTGTTGTTCAAAAGGAGCAAGCTGTTTTAAGAGAAAAGTCTAGTGAAGAACTTATTCAAGGGAAAAAAATAAAGTCAACAGCTAGCATTTTAACTGCTACCTCAGAAAAGACTGGACCTAATAAGATTTCTTTTGATGTAGTCGATAATAAGGTGAGTACCATTGGACAAGAAAAATCATCCAAATTAAAATATAAATTAGTTAAAAGTAAAAAAGCAAAATACATACAGAAAACACATAAAAAGAAAACCATTGTTGATTATGATTATAATTCAAACAACAATAGAACTTATGCCTTTTTAGAGTTTAAAAGAAAAAGTAACAAAAGAAGAAAGGAAGGTAAAGATAGTAAGATTAAACATAAAGAAAGAGATAGGGAATATATTGAAAATGTGGCAATTATTTCTGCCTTATTTGATAATAATAAATCCAAAATGAAGCAAAAAAGGCGAGAAAAAATGTTTAAACAGTTTAGGAATAAAGAAATCGCGTTGCTAAATACACATGATCCTATTTTTGTAATCAATAATTCAAATCCAATTGATAATAATCTAGCTTTAGTGGGTGGAATAGGAATGCCTAGAATACAGTCGAATTTTTCAAACAAATGGTTAGGCTCTGTTAATGAACAGAATACTGGTATAATTACAGGAGATGCTTATCTAAATAAACTAAATGCAGGTGTTGGTATTGAAGCAAGAGTAGGTTTGTTGGATAAACAAAATTATAATACATCTTCAGTTGGTGTAACCTATTCCCAAAGAATTCAGTTAAAGGAGGAGTCTTCTTTGAGTATAGGAGCTAAATATACTTTTGATATGAACAACTATAGGGGAGTAGGTGAACAGGTTAATCAACCATTTGAAATAAGTCAGAACTATGTGAATTCATTAGTTAATGTGAATCAGGGAGGTTTTTCTAGCATAGGACACTCTTTTTCAACAGCTTTATGGTATGATGGTAAATTTATGTACGGTGGAATCAATCTAGATAACATAAAATACATAAAAAATGAAAATAATAATGTAAATGAGTTTGTAGAATATATAAATCCTTTTAAATTCGCAATACAATTGGGAACAGATTATCGTAGGAATATATATTCTTCGTGGGTTATCTCTCCTCAAGTTAATTATCGTTATCAACAGGAATTCAGTGAGTTATGGCTGGGTGGAGTGCTGAAGTATAAACGATTAATAACTGGGGTAGGTGGTTCATTCTCTGACGCTTATAAGTTAAGTTTAGGTGTTCAAGGAAATAATTTAAGACTAATCTATGGCTTTGATTATTCTAAATCTAAATTAGAGAATCGATTCTATGGAACTCATGAGGTGTCAATTAGATATCTACTGAGAGGTAAAAACAATTGGAAAAAATAAAAATACTTTTAGAGTATGAAGTTATATAAAAACATATCTATCATATTAGTCACTTTCGGGTGTCTATTAGGGGCTAAAACAAGTTTTGGTCAAGATCCTGAGTTTACTCAGTTCTATTCCAATCCTTTGTATTTGAATCCTGCTTTTGCTGGATCAAAAGTTTGTCCAAGAGTGGCTTTAAATCACAGAAACCAATGGGCTAATTTGTCTGGAAGTTTTGTTACTACAAGTGCATCTTACGACCAAATGGTACAGAGTATTTCTGGAGGTTTAGGATTGATGGTAATGACAGATAATGCCGCTAAAACAATGAAAACAACACGTGTTAGTGGGATGTATGCATATAATCAGGCTGTCACACGTAAGTTTTCGATTAATTTAGGAGTTGAAGCTACATTCTTCCAAAAATCTATCGATTGGGATAAACTAACCTTTGGTGATATGATTGACCCAAGACGTGGTTTTGTTTTTGAAACAAATGATGTAAGAAGAGAAGGTGCTGTAACAGGAATTGATTTTTCTGCTGGAGCTATAGGATACACTGAAAACTTTTTCTTTGGTTTTGCTGCGCATCACTTAACTGAGCCTCAAGAGTCTTTGATTAAAGATGATAGTAAATTACCAATGAAGTTAACAGGTCACGCTGGAGCTATTATTCCTATAGGTGGTGGTAGTAAGTATGCAGCTTCTGATGCCTCTGTATCGCCAAACATTTTGTTTAGACAACAAGGAACGTTCACACAATTAAATATGGGAGTATATATCAAAAAAGGACCTTTAACTGGTGGAATTTGGTATAGAAATCAGGATGCATTTATTACTTCTATTGGTATAGAAACAGATTTCTTTAAGATAGGTTATTCATATGATGTAACAGTGTCTAAATTGTCTTTAGCATCTGGAGGGTCTCATGAGTTATCTATGGGAATTAACTTTAGTTGCCGTCCTAAGAAACCTAAGTTTAGAACAATTTCTTGTCCTTCGTTCTAGGGGAAGCAATATCGTATAAAATTTAAAAGCCTCGCTAACTTGTTAGCGAGGCTTTTTGTTGGGGAAAATATCGAATCTAGTTTTTTCTCCTAGGTTTAGCGTTTCCTTTACTGTTATATTTAAAAGCGCTACTTCCGTTTTTATTCTCTTTCTTTTTTCGATTGTTCGAACTGTTGCTTTTATTTTTAAAGTTTCGTCCTTTGCCTGAACGCTGATTCCTACGTTGAGGGTTGGGATCCTCAGCCTTAATAGTCGGATCAACTTCAAAGCCTTTAACCATACTACTCTCTATCGATATTTTAATTAAGCGTTCAATACTTTTTAGGTAGGAGTTCTCATCAATGCAGACTAAAGATAGTGCTTCTCCATTGGCTCCTGCTCTTCCTGTACGACCAATTCGATGCACATAGTCTTCAGGTATATTAGGTAGTTCAAAGTTGACTACGTGTGGCAAAAGTGGAATGTCTAGCCCTCTAGCAGCAATATCAGTAGCAACCAAAACTCGGACAGTATTGTCTTTAAACCCTTTTAAAGCTCTAGTTCTAGCGCCTTGAGTCTTATTACCATGGATAGCAGCAGATGTAATGCCTTTCTTTTCCATTTTTTGACTCAAACGATTGGCTCCATGTTTGGTTCTCGTAAAGACTAAAACCTGACTCCACTCTCCATCTTTAATTAACTTGATTAATAAATCTGTTTTTCTAGCTCTATCAACACGTATTACACGTTGTTTTATTTTCTCTACTGTAGTGTTTTCAGGTGTAGCTTCAACTAAAGTAGGGTTGACTAAAAACTCATTGGAGAGCTTTTTAATCTCTTTAGAAAAAGTTGCAGAAAATAATAGGTTTTGACGTTTTTTAGGTAATAGCGCTATTACTTTTTTTATGTCTCTAATAAATCCCATGTCTAGCATTCGGTCTGCTTCATCTAAAACTAAAAGATCAACCTGGCTTAAAGAGAGTGCCTTTTGTTGTTCTAAATCTAATAGACGACCAGGTGTAGCAACTAAGATATCAACACCAGCATTTAACGCTCTTTTTTGAGGGTTTTGATTAACCCCTCCAAAAATAACGGTAGACTTTAAGTTGAGGTTAATACTGTAGTCTTTGATGTTGTCTAAAATTTGAGCTGCTAATTCTCGAGTAGGAGTTAAGATCAAAGCTCGAATTTTTCGTTTACCTTTTTGTTGTGGTTGTTTTGATAATAGCTCTAAAATAGGTAAAGTAAAGCCAGCTGTTTTTCCTGTGCCCGTTTGAGCAGAAGCTAGAATATCTTTTCCTCTTAAAACTTCTGGAATAGCCTTGGCTTGTATAGGTGAGGGGTTGGTATATCCTTTTTTAGCGACAGCATTAGCTATAGCGTCGGATAACCCTAATGATTTAAATGACATATATTTTGTTTAAATGAAGTAGTCCTCTGAAATTAATGTAGACTACTATTAGAATTGTGTGCGCAAATATAAGATTAATATTTTAAGTTGAGTTTGATCATATTAATCTATTTGTTGCCCTTTGCTTAATTAATGCATAGCGTTTATATAATAAACGATTAGTGTGAAGCTTTCTTTTTTATTTTTATAAAAGATGAAAGCCTTTAGTTATAGCATAGTATTTCTTTTACTCTTCTTGAATAGTTGCAAGTCTCAAGTGGTAGAACGTAGAATAGAAGCCGATGAAGTTGTTGATTATCGTAAAGTGTTGTTTGAAGGTAATGATAGTTTACCTACTTTTAGTTTGAATAAAAAAAGAAATTTAATTGATTCATTAATTGCCATTAATTATTGGTTTGATGAATCAAGTGGAAGAGTCTTTAAGTGGTTTAA
The DNA here is from genome assembly GCA_030426105.1 of Bacteroidia bacterium. Lineage (GTDB taxonomy): Bacteria > Bacteroidota > Bacteroidia > Flavobacteriales_D > Parvicellaceae > S010-51. The sequence continues at coordinate 14,387 of JAUHZI010000064.1, forward strand.
TTTGAAATTAGTAAATAAGAAAGTAAAGGTTGGAGCTTATAAACATTACCCTGCTCCTGGAGTGTATCCAAGAGATGTCACAGAGGTAATCGTCAATAAGAAAAATATGTTACTTTATGAAAGAGGCTTGATAAAGGTTCAAGATATGGATAGTCTTTTATTTATAGAATTAAAAAAAACAAATTTTAAGCATAATGAATATTTAGCCTTTCAGTGGGATGAACGTAGTTCTTTGGAAGTGGTAGAATCAGTTTTGAATCAGATTGAACGAGGTTATCTTTTGTTTTATGATTCTTTAGCTCATAGAAAATATAATTCTCCAATTCATAATTTGGGTTTTAACCAGTTAGAGAGTATTAAAAAAGAATATCCTTTTAAAATAATAATTTTGGTTAAGAATAGACCGACTCAATTTTGGGAGGATGATAAGGGAAAATTTTTTCAAGGTTTTTATTACAAGAAATAATAAAAAAAAGCCTCTCATTGCGAGAAGCTTTATACCATTCTGTTTGTATTTTTAACCAACTTAAGCTAAATAAGTCTCAGCCTTTTTTAAGGCACTTTCTAGTCCATTAGGATTCTTTCCTCCAGCAGTAGCAAAAGAAGGTTGTCCTCCGCCACCTCCATTAATCTCTTTAGCTAATTCCCTTACAATGTTCCCTGCATGTAGATCCTTCTCTTTGATCAGGTTATCAGAAACAGCCACAGAAATAGTAGTCTTATCATTGGCGTTGCTTCCTAGTACCATAAATAGGTTCTCTACTTCACCTTTTAATTGGAATGCTAAATCTTTGATGGATTTAGAATCAATGTCAACTTGTTGAGCTAAAAAGTTAATACCATTTTTATTTTCGATAGCATTAATCAAATCTTTTTTAACTCCTTTAGCTTTTTCAGCTTTAAGGGTTTCTATTTCTTTATTTAAAGCAGTGTTTTGAGCTTGTAAGTCAGCAATTGCTTTGGAAATGTTTTTAGGGTTTTTTAATGCAGCTTTTACTTCAGCAATAATGTCAAGTTGGTCTTGAACAAATTGGTCAGCAGTAACAGATGTGATTGCTTCTATTCTACGAATTCCAGCAGCAGTTGAGCTTTCACTGACAATTTTAAATTGTCCAATTTTAGCAGTGTTTTGCACATGTATACCACCACATAATTCAATAGAGCTATCAAACTGAATGACACGTACAGTATCGCCGTATTTTTCTCCAAAAAGCATCATAGCACCCATTTCTTCTGCTTTAGCAATCGGAATGTTTCTAAATTCATTCAAAGGAATAGCTTGACGAATTTTATGATTTACTTGAGCTTCGATTTGAATCAGTTCCTCATTGGTTACTTTACCAAAATGAGAAAAATCAAAACGTAAATATTGATCATTTACCAAAGATCCTTTTTGTTCAACATGTGTCCCAAGTATATCTCTTAAAGCTTCATGTAATAAGTGAGTTGCAGAGTGATTATTTGTGGTTAAAGATCGTTTGTTGGTATTAATTTGAGCTACAAATTTTACTTCTGGAAACTCTGGCATTTTTTTAGTAAAGTGAATAATTAGATTATTCTCTTTCTTAGTGTCAAAAATATCTACCGTTTCGTTTACTCCAACTAGTTGACCTTTATCTCCAACCTGACCACCACCTTCTGGATAGAAAGGGGTATTGTTTAACACTATTTGGTAAATCGTTTTATCTTTATTTGTTGTTTCTCGATAACGTGTGATATAAACTTCTCCATCAGTGTAGTCATAGCCAATAAACTCTTCATGATCATCTTCTCTGAGAATTACCCAATCTCCAGAAGTTGTTTCAGAGGCTTTTCTAGAACGATTTTTTTGTTTTTCAAGCTCCACTTTAAACCCTTCTTCATCAATAGTAAGTTCATAGTTTTGAGCGATTAGATTGGTTAAATCAATAGGGAATCCAAAAGTGTCGTATAATTCAAATACCGCTGGTCCTTCAATCGTCTTTTTGTTAGCAGCCTTTAAGTTCGAGCAGATGTTATCTAAACGTTTAATTCCTTGAGCTAATGTTCTTAAAAAGGAAACTTCTTCTTCTTTGATTACTTTCGTAATTAAATTTTGTTGTTTCGTTAATTCAGGGAATGCGTCACCCATTTCTTGAACTAATGTTGGTACTAGTTCGTATATAAAAGGTTCTTTTAAGTTTAAGATTTGGTACCCATATCTTACAGCTCTTCTTAAAATACGTCGAATAACATATCCTGCTCCATTGTTTGAAGGGATTTGACCATCAGCAATAGAAAAGGCAATCGTTCTAACGTGGTCAGCAACAACACGCATCGCAATGTTGATGTCTGTGTCCTCACCATTTTTTAATTGATCATTAGTCTGGTATTTTAAGTCAGAAAGACGTTCAATATGTTGTATAATAGGCTGGAAAATATCGGTGTCATAGTTACTTGTTTTTCCTTGCAATGCCATAGCAAGACGTTCAAATCCCATTCCAGTATCAATATGCTTGTGTTTTAATGGAACAAGACTCTTATCAGCCATTCGATTAAATTGCATAAAAACAAGATTCCAAATTTCGATTACTTGCGGGTGATCTTCATTTACTAAAGATTTTCCATCAATTTTTTGACGTTCACTATTAGGTCTTAGGTCAACATGTATTTCTGAACAAGGACCACATGGACCTGTCTCACCCATTTCCCAAAAGTTATCTTTTTTATTGCTAGGAATAATTCTATTTGAGTCAATAATGTTAGCCCATATATCGGTAGCTTCTTGATCAATCTCAAGACCGTCTTCTTGGTCTCCTTCAAAAATTGTTACATACAAACGGTCTTTATCAATCTTAAAAACATCTGTTAGCAATTCCCAAGCCCATTCGATAGCCTCTTTTTTAAAGTAATCTCCAAAGCTCCAGTTCCCAAGCATTTCAAACATCGTATGGTGGTATGTGTCTACACCAACTTCTTCTAAATCATTATGCTTTCCTGATACACGTAAACATTTTTGAGAGTTAGCGACACGAGAATCTTTAATTGCAGAGTTTCCTAAAAATAAATCTTTAAATTGATTCATTCCGGCATTGTTAAACATCAAAGTAGGGTCATTCTTAACCACCATAGGTGCTGAAGGAACAATCTTATGTCCTTTTTTCTCAAAAAAATCTAGATATGTTTGTCTAATTTGCTTAGCGTTCATCAGTTTAGAATATTATAATATATGTTGACTAATTTTGGTCTGGTAAAAAATGTTAAAAACCTTATTCTATATGGGTTCCTAGCAATTTAAGGTTGCAAATTTAGTGTTTTTACTGTAAATTAGCGGGCGTTTGAACTAAAAACAACAAAAAACTTTTGTCAAAAACAAAATATAAATATAACCCTGATACACTGAGTTACGATGAGGTTGAAGTGACTTGGGGAACTCGGCTTAAAAAGTTATCGTTTCATTTGATTTCTGGTGTTGTGTTTTCTGTCCTTTTGATTTTGTTGTCTTATTCAACAATTAAACGATGGGGAAGGGTAGAAGCAGAACGTGATTTAGAAGTGATGCGTTTAGAGTTGGAGGAAAAAAAGAAGCAGATAGCTTTTAACGAAGAGGTTATGAAGGATATAGAGAAGCGAGATAATGAAATATATC
>JAUHZI010000065.1 GCA_030426105.1 Bacteroidia bacterium
GCTTTAGACACTTAGCAACCTGAGAAAACATTCCTAATGGAACACTAATATTTATTTCATATCCAAAGTGAAAAGGAGGATTAGAGATGACTAAATCCAAAGTATTTTCATTAATAGACTCTAAAGAATTGTCATGAATGTATGTGCAGTTATGGTTATTAAGGTTTAGTTTTGAAGAAGCGACTGCCAAGTACGAATCGTCTATAAGAGTTAAATGTGCATTAGGTTGTTGCTGGATTGCCATTAAACCTAAGACCCCATTTCCAGAAGCTAAGTCCAATATTTCACTTTCATGTGGTTGTATAACCATTTGGTCAATCAAAAATTGTGTAGCATAATCAACATTCGAAGCTGAGAATACGCCATAATATTGTTGAAGGTTAAAACTTTTATAACTAAGGTTGTGAATGGGCTTTAGCATAAATGATTTCTTTTTCTTTAATAAAATCAAACGTGCTTTTTTATAGGCTTTTGATTGTTCTACCTTTTCAAAATATTTATTTGCAACCTTTAATAGTTGTGGGGTAAAATATTTAGTCATAAAGCTGCAAATAACTTCTCCATTTTCTGATAAATTTTGGTGAATTTGAGCTAAATAAAGTTCGAATAAATCGACCGATTTAGGGATTTTAATCAGTCCATAATCAAAGGTTTCAGATAAAGACTCCAAAGGTGTGACAAGTTGTTCGTTATCCCATACTATATGATTTGCTTGTAAATTTGCTTTTAATGCATACTCCTGGGTTTTATTATTGATAACGCTTATTGGAGTATAGTCATTTAAACAAGTAGCTAGGAATCCAAAATCATCGTTTGCAATAATGATTTTGGAAGTTTGATTAACAGACTGTACTATATAATCTAAGGTCAATTCATCTCCAGCGTTCCAAGGTTTTAGCTTATTGTTACTGTTAGATGGATATCGATTAATCGAATAAGTGTTATCAAGGAAATGATGATTCATTCTAATTTTATTGTTCAGATAAATGAATTAGGAAGGCATAGTCTAAAGCTACTTCTTTCAAATATTCAAAACGACCACTCGCTCCGCCATGTCCAGCGTCCATGTTTGTTTTCAAAATGAGTAAGTTATTATCAGTTTTAAGATCTCTTAATTTAGCAACCCATTTTGCAGGTTCCCAATATTGAACTTGAGAATCGTGCAATCCAGTAGTTACTAATAAATTTGGATAGTTCTGAGCTTTAACATTATCGTAAGGAGAATAAGATTTCATATAGTCATAATACGCTTTGTCATTTGGATTTCCCCATTCTTCATATTCTCCTGTAGTTAGAGGAATCGAAGCATCTAGCATTGTTGTTACAACATCTACAAATGGAACAGCTGCAATTACTCCTTTATACAATTCTGGTTGATAATTGATAACAGCTCCCATCAATAATCCTCCTGCGCTTCCTCCTTCTGCAAATAGTTTATTTGCTGATGTATAGCCTTCAGCAATTAAATATTTAGAACAATCAATAAAATCAAAAAAAGTATTCTTCTTTTTAAGAAATTTTCCATCTTCATACCAAGATCTACCTAAGGTCTGACTTCCTCTAATATGTGCAATAGCAAAAATAAAACCTCGATCCAATAAGCTTAATCGACTAATACTAAAGTTAGGGTCAATATTGTAACCATAAGAACCATAGGCATATTGTAGCAAAGGTGTATCTTTTCCAATCTTTGTCGTCTTTTTATAAACTAATGAAATAGGTATTTTGGCACCATCTCTAGCTGTAGCGTATAGACGTTTAGAGATATAATCCTCTGGATCGTGCCCACCAACTATTTCGGTTTGTTTCAACAGCGATTGCTCTTGCGTTTTCATGTCAAATTCATAAGTAGAATTTGGTGTAGTTAAAGAGCTGTAATTAAACCTTAATTTTTGTGTCTTAAACTCAATATTTGTTGAGGTATAGGCAACATAAGTAGGATCGTTAAAAGGTATGTAGTAAGAGTTATTGTCTTTTAAGTTAATGACTTTTAGTTGAGTTAGCCCTTCTTTACGTTCTGAGATAACCATAAAGTCGCTAAATAAGTCAATACCTTCAGTCAAAATGTTTTCGTTATAAGGGAGGTAATCTTTCCAATTTTCAATATTGGTAGTATGTTCAGGGCAAACCATTATTTTAAAGTTCTGAGCATCCTTATTCGTGAGTATAAAAAACTGATTGTCTTTATGAAAAATGTCATATTCGATTCCTTTGGTTCGAGGAGCAAAAGCTGTAAAGTTTGCATCAGGAGTATCGGCATTAATAATTTGGTATGAATCAGTAAGGGTACTAGAAGAACCTATAATGATATATTTCTCTGACTTTGTTTTGTAGACATAGGTGTCAAATTCTTCGTTTTCCTCTTCATATACAAGAACATCTTCAGTTACAGGAGTGCCTAAGCGATGTTTCATGATTCGATAAGACCTCAATGTTTCTTCATCTTGTAAGGTATAAAAAACAGTTTTGTTATCATTTGCCCAAGTAATAGCACCAGTAGTATTAGGAATTATTTCTTCTAGTATTTCTCCAGTAGTTAGATTTTTAAAATAGATATCGTACTTCCTTCTAGAAACAGTATCACTAGAATAAGCTAAAAATTGATTGTTTGGGCTAACTTCATTGTCACCTAATTGAAAATAGCTTTTTCCTTTAGCAAGTTTATTACAGTCAATAAGAATTTCTTCTTGGGCATTGAGACTTCCTTTTTTTCTACTTTTAATCATGTATTCATTCCCCTTTTCAAATCGAGAAATGTAATAATATCCATTATAGAAATAAGGAACAGATTGATCTTCTTCTTTTATTTTTCCTTTAATTTCTGCAAATAGCTCCTCCTGAAGTTTTTCAGTAGGTTTTAAGAGGTGAGTGGTATAGTCGTTTTCTTGATTCAAATAGGTTATGACCTCTTCATTCTCTCTATCGTTGAGCCAAAAATAATTGTCAATTCTGGTATCATTATGGATTGAAAGTTCTTTAGGTATCTTTTTACAATCTGGAGCTTCAATTGTTGTTTTAGCTTCTGTGTTTGTCATCTTATCGTTATTTGAACAATTCGTTAAAATTAATAGGGTTGATAAAAAGGGTATGAAGTATTTTTTCGTCATAATATTATCAATGTAATGAATCTAATTGTTCCTGATGTGATTGATTGAGAAACCGTAAATAATGAATAAGGTTTTTGGCCAATTCATGTTCAGGAAATCGATTGATTATGATGGTATAAACTTCGATTGCTTTAGTTGTATCTCCCATTTTTTCTTCATAAATCTTACCCTTGTTGTAAAGGTAAATTGGTGCATTTTTTGATTTTGGAAAATAATGTAATAAAGAATCAATAATTTGAATGTTTTCTTGATTTCTATCAAGACCATCTGCACTTTTTGCTGCGAGTGTTAGAACCTCTTCTTTGTGTTTACTTTTGGGATGGATAGAATCAAAAAAAAGTGACCTTCGATATAACGAATCAGCCACTTCCTTGTTCAATGTTAAATCTTGATTAACAAGTCTTGTTTCTAAAGTTTTAAGTGCTTCGTATATTTTAGCTTCATTAAGCTTATTTCTATTTTTAAAAGTAGAACAATTCGTAAGGATAAACAAAGTCAATACAAAGAATAAATATCGCACGATCTATACTATCGATTACTCTTGGTTTAGTTCTTTATAATAATTAATCTTTTCTTCAGGAGTCATATCAATAATTCCTTTACTAAGGTATGATTTCATACTTTTTGATAAAGGATTTCTAGGGAAACGTTTAATTAATTCTTTATAAGCTGCTTTTGCTGCATCGATTTTTCCCATTTTTTCCTCTAAAACTTTTCCTTTATTATACATGTGTACAGCTGTCTTATTGGATTCAGGTAAATCATTTGCAAGTTGATGATAAATTTCTACAGCTTCATTGTAGTTTCCTATGTCTTCAGCTCCTTTAGCTGCATATACCAAAGCCGTTTCCAACTGTTCGCTTTTTGGATAGTGTTTAGAAAAAGCAAGAGCTCTTGTGTGAAGTTCTTTAGCTACATTTAAGTCGATAGTTAAATCATTCTTAACACGTTGTTCGTCTAATTCATGTAACTCTTTCATATCACTAGCTTCTTCAGCAGGATCTTTTTGTTCTATAACCTCTTCAGCTTGAGTTGTATTATCTTTTTGCTCTTCTGTTACTTCTGTTTGCTTTTCCCCACAGCTAAACATTAAGTAACTTAAAGAGAATAAAATAAGTATTCGTTTCATAGTGCGTTTGTTTAAATAATATTTAGGGGCGATGGTACAACATGTTTTAAAGATTCTAAAGATAGAAAAAAAACTTATTTATTTGGAAATTTCATTCTGTAATTTACAGAAATATTTCCTTTTGAAATATCGTTTAGTTTTCGCTTAAGTAATCGCTTCTTTAAAGGAGACAAATAATCAGTGAAAAGAACCCCTTCTATATGATCATATTCATGCTGAATAATTCTGGCTGCTATTCCAGTATAGCTCTCTTCAATGAAGTTCCAATTTTCATCAAAATAGGAAATAGTAATGGTGCTGTGTCGATTAACCTCCTCTCTAATTCCAGGTATACTTAAGCACCCTTCTGAAAAGTTCCATTTTTTTCCTGTTTCTTCCTCAATAATAGGGTTAATAAAAACTTTCTTAAAGTTTTTTAAAATTTCAAAGTTTTTGGCTTCAATTTCATTCTCTGGTTCTTCTTCCCCAAATGGAGAAGCATCAACAATAAAAATACGTTTATCGAGCCCAATTTGTGGTGCTGCCAAACCAACACCAGAAGCCTTATACATGGTGTCAAACATATTGGAAATTAATTCAGATAAATCTGTTCCTTCATCAAACTCTTCACAATCTGCTCTCAATACTGGAGTCCCGTATGCTACAATTGGTAAAACCATAAAATCATTTTTCTGCAAATTTGTTATTTTTCCATGTAAATTCCTAAAATTAAAAGCTGTGATTTAAATTAGAAAGGTTAAATAAATGTATAATTTAAATTTTAAACTTACTTTTGGACTATAAAGTCAAAAAATATTTAAGACAACATTATGAAGAAGATCTTTTATTCACTATTTGTTTTTGCTGGTCTAGCATTGACGAACTGTTCTGGAGAAGGTAAAGAACATCATGACGAACACGGACATGAACATCACGAAGGAGAGCATCACGAGGAGCATGAAGGACATGAACACGGACACGATGAGCACGCTCATCATGAAGATTCTGAAGCGTCAGAAAAACCTAGTTTTCCAGTAGAAGGATATGAGTTTTATGGAATGGCAGAAGTAAAGCCAAATGAAGCTGTTACCGTAGAGGAAATGGTTGCGAAAATTAATTCAGATGGAACTTTTGAAGGAAATGTAAGTGCTGTTTTAGACGGTGTTTGTAAGAAAATGGGATGTTGGGTGACTATGGTTAACAAGTCAGGAGAATCTATTCGAGTTCGCTTTAAAGACCATGAGTTTGGAGTGCCAACAGATACACCAGAAGGAACTGAAGTTGTACTAAGAGGTGTTGGAACCGTGGATACAACATCTATTGAGTTACAAAAACATTATTTAGATGACGCTAGGGAAGCTGGTCAAGAGATTTCTCAAGAGCAATATGATAATATTACTGAAGATTTAGTTGAAATTTCTTTCATCTCTGATGGAATATTGGTGAAGAAATAGTTGGATGAATAATTTGATATATATATTGGTGGGGACTCGCCCCAATTTTATTAAAGTAACTCGTTTTAAAGAGTTGGCCCATAGATATGGAAAAGAAATTAAGATTATCCATACAGGGCAACATTTTGATGAGAATATGGCTAATGTTTTTTTTAAACAATTTGCATTAGAACCTGATTATTTTTTAGGGGTAGGGGGGCTTACTCCTAATTCTCAAATAGGTGAAATTATTTTAAGACTGGAAAAGCTATTTGTTGAAAAGGGCAAACCAGATTATTTTATTGTTCCTGGTGATGTGAATTCCACATTAGCAGGAGCAATAGCTGCGAATAAGATGGGAGTTAAATTAGTCCATCTTGAAAGTGGTTTGAGGTCGAGAGATCAAATTATGCCAGAAGAGCACAATAGGATTCTAACAGATTATTTGGCAGATGTTTGCTTTGTAACCGAACAGTCAGGATTAGATAATTTAGCTTCTGAAGAATCACTTTCTGAAGTACATTATGTAGGGAATACGATGATTGATACTCTTGTACACTTTGAACCTAAAATAGAAGCATCTCCAGTTTTGGATGATCTAAAAGTGAGTCCTCAAGCATATATATTAGCCACTTTTCATAGGCCATCTAATGTAGATACAAAAGAAAAGCTTGAAAAGCTTTTAGCAATTCTAAAAACTATAACAGGGTATCAAACATTGGTGTTGCCATTGCATCCTAGAACCCAAAAAATGTTTAAGGAGTTTGAACTATATGAAGAACTTTGTAATCTTGAAAATATAATTCTAACTGGGCCTTTAGGTTATTTTGAATTTCAAAAACTCATTAAGTATAGTAAGGTTGTAATAACAGATAGTGGGGGAATACAGGAAGAAACAACATACAGACAGGTGCCATGTCTTACGCTAAGGGAAAATACAGAGCGTCCAATCACTATTACTGAAGGAACAAATACCTTAGTTCAATTTACACCTGAGGACATAGCTAACTACCTTAAAAAAGTTTTTTCTGGAGATTACAAAACTGGTAATATCCCAAAGTTTTGGGATGGAAAAGCTACTGAGCGTATCTTGTCGATTCTATGAAAAAAAGAATACATTATATTACTTATAATGATACATATAGTGGTATATATCAGAGTCAAGTAATAGATGTAGTTAAACATCTGAATAAGAACTTTGAAGCTAAAGTGTGTCTTGTTGCTTTTGTTCCTTTGAGACTGTGGAAAGAACAACGAAGAATTATAAAATCTAAAGCCCCTGACTCTAAAGTTTATCCTATTTTGGGCGCATTGAATAAAACCAAAAGGACTAGTTGGTTATTAAGTTTTGTTTCTGGGAAGCAATACGCCATTTGTAGAGGTCCCCTAGCTTTTATTGTTGCAGAACATCTTTATAAAAGTACTTTTTATGATGGAAGAGCAGCTGTTGAGGCAGAAGTAAAGGAGTATAATGTAGCTGGAAAAACAGTTTATAATCAACTGTTTATTGATGCTGAAAATTCAGCAATTCGCAATGCAGATTACTTTGTTAGTGTATCTCATAAGCTAGTGGAATACTGGGAAAAAAAGTTAGGAAAAAAAATACCCAAAGAAAGATATTCAATTATACCCTGTACATTAACAAGTGAAAGTCAATCATCAGAGGTTATTCCTCGTTCGAATAATGTAAAAGTTGTATATGCTGGAGGAACAGGGGCTTGGCAATCCTTTGAGAAAGTCGTAGGGCTGCTAGATGAGTTAATGGAAAAACAAGCAGATGTTGAAACGTTGTTTTTGACAAAAGAAAATCCTGCCCTTACAAGTCTGATAGAAAAATACCCTAGTCGCTGTCAACGAAAATGGGTTAAACATAATGAGGTATATAAAGAGTTAGCAAGTTGTGATTACGGAATCTTATTAAGAGATGATAAAATCACTAACCGTGTTGCTTCTCCAGTTAAGTTTGCAGAGTATCTTAATGCAGGGTTGAAAGTTTTGATTTCACCTTATATAGGTGACTTTTCTGAGTTTGTGAAATCAAACAATTGTGGACTTGTTGTAGAAGGTAAGCTTCCGAAATTAATAAAAGTAGCACAGTCTGATAAACAAGCTTTAAAGGAACTTTGTCGACAAGAGTTTTTTAAGGATTCTCTCTTAATAGAAAAAGAATATATAAAGTTATTTGAAGCTTTAAAGCGTACTTAAAAGTTGTAATAGTTTTTGACTGTTGTAGTGCATTCCCCAATTAGTTCTGTCATTGAGTATATGTTGTTTAAATTTTGCTATGTTTTTTTCTTGAACAATTTGCTTGATATTTTTCTTCAGTTGTTCAACATCATTGAAATGACAAGACAAACCATAGTTATTTTGGTTAATAATATCCATCGCATCTCCATTCGGAAGAGCTCCAATGATTGGTAAACCTATGTTTAGGTATTCAAAGATTTTAGAAGGGACACAAGCGCCATAGTATTCATCTGTTAAAGCAACAAAACCAATGTCTGCTCTTTCTTGAATATAGTTGATGTAATCTTCGTAAGACATGGCTGGTAAAAGTGTACAATCATCTTTGTAAAGCTGAATAGGGGCATAGTTTTGGTGGTTACCTATATAAACAACTTCGATATCCTCTATTTCTCTTGCTGCTTTAATTAAAAGCTCTGGCTGTTGTAATGGAGCAAAAGAACCGCCATATACAATCGTCGTTTTTTTATTGAGCTTATTCTTTGAAGCATATAAATCCTTTAAATAGCCAAAATAAATCGCTTGTATTTTATCAGGCTTTAAGAAGTTGTGCTTATCAAGCAAAGCCTCTTTATTTAGCTTTGAGGAAGTAAGGATCAAATCAATATTTTTGAGATATTTCCCCTCTATTTGATTCTTTTTTAAATTTGTTTTTTCATTAGATGGAGATAAGCCAAATACAGTTGTGTGGGCTATGGGGTCATGATAATTAAATACAGTTTTACATTGTGTATGTTTTTTAAGCTCACTAGCAATTATTAAAGTCCCAATTTCGCCTCCCGTTGTAGCGAAAACAATATCCTCTTTTTTTACAATGTTTTTTAAATGGTTAACAGTTGTCTTTACCCATCTACTTAAGTAGCATTCTAATATTCCTTTACCATGTAAAAAATAAGTTAAACGTTCATTGATTTTATATGGGGTTAGGAGAATATTATCTTTTGTTTGTTCTACTTTATCATTTTGGTAATTGGGTAATACAACAACAACGTTATATCCAGCAGATTTGAAAGAGTTAACTTGAGCTTGTCTCATAAGTGCTCCACCACCTGTGTCAAACTGCTCAGGGTATGACCTTGATATGTAATAAATGGTTTTCAATGGCTTATTATTTTATAAATAGGAAATCTCCATCGCATACAACAAAGTTGCTTCTTTTAGTGGTATTGACACACCCAGCAAATCTAAAACCAAAACTTTTCATATAAACCAAAACGTCTTCAAATGTATAGTTCATCTGATATGGAGATAAAAACATATGTTCAACTAAACAAGCTTTTACATTGTTAGTTAGTATCTCAGCACTTCCTTTTAATACATCCAATTCATTACCCTGTGTGTCTATTTTTAATAAAATATTAGCGTTCGAATTAATAATGTCTTTGCATTCAGCATCTAGGGTTGTTTGCTCTTTATTTATTTGGGTTATTTTCTCTCCATCATCATAAGGAAAATAATCTGAAAGAATTTTTTTATCACTAGGCACCATAGAACTCATTGTAGAGTCATCGTGCAAGTAGAAAGTTCCTTCACTGTTTATTTTATCTGTAGCAATTTTACTAATAAAAGTGAGTTTGTCTCCTAAAAGTTGTTGTGTTTCCTTTTCAAAATTAGGGTTTGGCTCAACACAAATAATTTTAGAAAAGTTAAAGACTTGATCACAAGTTTGAGCCCATTTCCCTTTATGAGAACCTACATCAATCAAGGTGTCGAATTTTATATCATAGGCTTTTATTGTAGCTATGATGTTTAAAAAGTCGAGGTTTGCATCTGATTTATCGAATGATGAAGAGGCGTTAATGGTAGCTAATGTTTTCTCTAACTCGATTTTTTCAATAAACTGCTTGGCTTTATAGTATAAACGATCTTTTAAACTCATTTGTAATTAGCTTTTTGGTAGTTGTTTTTGTAAAGTATTATGAATTAACTGAGAACTGTTCCCATCCCCATAAGGGTTTTGACTTGTAGCCATTTTGCTATAGAAGTCGGAATCGTTTATTAAATTGTTGAAGGCATCGGTAATTTGCTTTTCATTTGTCCCTGTTAATAGAGCGGTTCCAGCTTCAATTCCTTCAGTACGCTCTGTAACATCTCGAATAACGATAAGAGGTTTACCCAGTGTTGGAGCTTCCTCTTGTATCCCCCCAGAATCTGTAATAATCAGGTAAGATTGGCTCATCATCCAAACCAGCTCAGGATAGTCTAATGGAGCTATGAGTTGAATGTTTTCAATATTATTTAATGTTCCATATACAATTTCTTGAACGATAGGGTTGAGGTGTACAGGAAAGGTGAAAATAATAGTTGGGTTTTGTTCTGCTAGCTTTTTAATCGTGTTACAAAGTTCTTCAAATGGAGCACCAAAACTTTCCCTTCTATGAGCAGTAATAAGTATATGCTTATCAAACTGCTTTAATAATTGATGCTTTTCCTCGAATTTTTGAGCTAAACCATTCTTTTTGATTGTTTGTAAGGTCAATAATAAAGCATCAATAACTGTGTTTCCAACCTGAAAAATATTTTGATTAATTTTCTCTTCTTTAAGGTTTTGACTGGCTTTTTCGGTTGGTGTGAAATGATAAGTAGCTATTGTCCCTATAAGCTTTCGATTACCTTCTTCTGGAAATGGAGAACTTAAATTAAAACTTCTAAGTCCAGCTTCTAGGTGAGCTACAGGAATTTTATTGTAAAAACCTGCTAAGGCTCCAATAAAAGCAGTTGTTGTATCTCCTTGTACAAATATAAGATCAGGAGTTGTTTCTTGTATTATACTGTTTATTTTGATAGAGGCATTGGCGGTAAGTTCCAATAAAGATTGATTTTTAGTCATTAACTCTAAATCAAAATCAGTATTGATAGAAAAAAAGTTTAAAACTTGATCAAGCATTTCCCTATGTTGTCCAGTAGAACATACTATTGGTTCATAAACATGACTTGTTTCCAGTTCTTTGATTAATGGAGCAAACTTTATAGCTTCAGGCCTTGTACCAAAAATGATAAGTATTTTTTGCATAATGTAAAGATAGAGTTACGTTTTGACTTTAAAAACTTATTTGAGATAATAGCAGTAAAAATTAAATGCAGGTCCAACCTCCATCTACTATAATGTTTTGTCCTGTTATATATGATGCCCCATCAGAACACAAAAAAGAAATTGTAGGAGCAATATCTTCAGGTTTACCCATTCTTTTCATAGGGACTTTTTTTTCATATTTTTCAACGAAAACTGGGTCTTGATGATCGAAAATTCCTCCTGGGGAAACAGTATTGATATTAATATTCTTAGAACCATAAAAAGAGGCTAAGTATCTACTGAGATTAATGACTCCTCCTTTTATCGCAGCATATTGAACTGGTGGATTGATCTTTGTGTTTTCATAAATTGTAAAATCATTTCCAACTACGCCATATATTGAGCCAATGTTGATAATTGACCCCTGTGTTTTTTCTAGATGCGGAATGATTAATTGAACACAACTAAAGATACTATTAAGTTGTAAATCTACATTTTCAGACCAAGAGGCTTTACTTAGTTGCTCGAAGCTTGTTCCCCAGTCACTAGTTCTTGGGTAGGCATTATTCACAAGTCCGTCTATTCTACCATATTTTTCATTGATAAGTTCATAAGCCTTCTTAATTGAATCTTCATTAGTGACATCGAAAAATACCTTGTTTTCATCTAGGTTAGTTTTATGGTTAATGTCAGCATTAATAGCGATTCCATTATTTTTGTTGATGTCTTTAATCATTTGTCGGCCCAATAGTCCAGAACCTCCAGTTACAATTATTATTTTCTGATTTAGCATAATTTAGTTTAAACATATTTTTAATACTTCTCTTGCTTCTTCAATATCATTAAAGTTTTCTAGATTCAAATGATTAATGAAATATTTTAATTGTTCAAGGTAAGTATCAATAATTCGTTGCTTTGAAGAGTATATTAATTCATTGTTTTTATAAACAGCATTTTCTAAAAGGTCAACTTTGATAGTAAAATCTTCAAAAACGATTTCGAGTTCTCGTTTGCTATCTCTTCTGAAATAGTTAAGAATAATGTTAGCATTGAATGTTGGGTAACTCATGTTGTAGCAGGCGTAATCAATTGCATCTATTCCCAGGTTAGCGTTTGATCTTAATATTTTATGGGTGTCAATAGGAGCACCAAATAACCAATAGATATAATCTAATTCATGAATTAAGTCGAGGTGAACTCCTCCTCCCATTTCTTTATTGGCACTATATGATTGCTTATAATCAGTATCTGGCCGCCATTCAGGTAAGTATGATCCGCAATAAGAATTGACTTCATTGATTGTATTAGAAGAATGATTGGTGAGTTCTTTTTTTACAAATGATAGAGCATCTAGAAAGCGCAGGTTGCAAGCTATGTAAGTTTGAATGTTTTTTTGTCTTATTTTGTGAAGAAGCCCATCAAATTCTAAGTTGTTTGCAATAGGTTTTTCAATTATTACTGGAATGTTGAGTTCTATAACGTGTTGTAAATCTTCTAGATGTTTATACGTAGGAGAAGATATAATGCAGAAATCTAAGTTTAACTGTTGTGCTTCTTCAAAAGAGAAAATATTTTTTACATCTAAGTACTGCGAAGCATTTTTATTTGACCTTAAGGCATATATGGTGTAATTAGAATCTATTTTCTTAAGCGCATCAATATGCTTTTTGGCAATGCTACCTAGCCCAATTATAAGAATCTTCATTCACTTATATTTTGAAGGTTAATTTATTGTTTTGTAATAGGTATTCTAAAAAATCAAAGTCAATGAGTTCATCCAAATCAAATGAGGTGTGTGACATATCATAAGCTAAAGCTTTTAAGAATAAATTCATAGGTTGTTGATCGAAAAAAGCTCTTTTGTAAAAATAAAAAGAGGCATTCATTTCAAAAACTGGTGGAGCTGTTTGTCGAGAAAGAATTGTTCCAGCCCTTTTAGATAGTTCAAAGAAACCTTTATCATTTTGTTCAACCATGTTGAAATAGGGATTCTTGTGAGCTTTATTAACAGAAAAAATATTTAGAGCAGAGGTATTAGAAAGAAAAATATTCCATGCTTCAATTAAGTCATCCATTGTTCTCAAAGGAGCTGATACATCTAAGTCTAAAATATAGTCGTAGTTTGTTTGACGGTCACTTTCTGAAAAAAGCAAAAGATCTTTGATTGCGTCCAGCTTTCCAGCGTTATCACTTGCTAGTTCTTCAGGTCTTTTGTAGGTCGTGGTAAGGTTGTAAATTTTTGCAACTTCAATAAATTCATCGGAATCAGTAGAGAGCTCTATTGTTGTTTCAATTTGAAGTTCTTTTTCAATCCAATTCTTAAAATTTTGAGCATGTTCTATAGAATAGCCAATTAAATGCTTCCCATTGAGAAGTTTGATGTTTTTTTTGGGAATTCCTTTTGAACCTCCTCTAGCGCATATCGTAATTAATAATTTTTCCATGTCTAAAATTTAAGATTTAAAACATCTTTCTGGGCTTTATTAAAGTCATGATGTTTGCCAATATCTAACCAGTAATTATTGATAGGGAAATGAATTATCTTTTTATTTTTATTAATACCACATTCTAATAGGTCTGTAGCGTTAAAAAATTTACTATCTGGGATGAGGTCAATCATATCTTTCTTAATAATGTATATTCCTGCATTGGAATAGTAGGTATAAATAGGCTTCTCTTTTAATGCAGTAATGACCTCTCCGTTTGATTCCACAACTCCATATGGAACCTGAACTTGATAGTCTGTTGTTGCTACAACCATATCAGCATTATTATCGATTAAGGTGTTGAACATCGACTCTAAGTTGATGTTGGTTAGTAAATCAGAGTTCATTACTAAAACATAATCATTATAAAAAGTTTCGATTTTTTTTACTGCACCTATGGTTCCCAATGGAGTAGTCTCATCAACATACTTTAAGTTAATGCCCTTTTCTTTCCCGTCTTTGTAATAATCCTTTATAACATCAGCTAAATAGTTTACAGAAATGTTGATATTGTTGATTCCGTATGATAAAAGGAGATTTAAATTGTATTCAATAATTGGTTTCCCTCCTATCTCTAACATAGGTTTAGGGATGTCTTGCGTTAAAGGCATTAATCGTGAACCTACTCCGCCTGCCATAATAACAGCATCAACAGGTAAAAGAGTCTTCAAATTATTAAAATTTATAAACTCATGAAGTGTCCCATCTTCATTTAAAACAGGTACAATAGCGATGTTTTTCTGCTTAATCTCTGTTATCTTTTCTTTCTTATACTGTCCTCTGTTTAATTTAATAAATGAGGTGTTCATAAACTCAGAAACAGGACTTTCTTTTTTTAATCCTTTTATTAATGCCCTTCTAACATCTCCATCTGTAACAGTCCCGACGATTACTTTTTTGTCTTCAATAAATACAGTTAGTGTTGTGGGGTTTGCATTTAGTTTGAATAAGACATCATTCATGGTGGAGTTGATGCTAAGTGTAATGTTATAAATCATACTTTTTTTAATATTTCAACTATTTTTTGCGCTGCGTTACCTGTTCCGTAGATATGCTCATTTACTAAAGGCTTTGCCTGTTCAACTTGCTCTACAGTTTCCAATATACGTTTTTTTGAGATTAAAGTATCAATAATATTTTTTGTAATAATTCTTCCTTTTTGTCGATCACCTAAGTTAATTACATATTTAGGGAAGTAAGAGGCTTCGATAAATCCGCTAGAAGTATTACCTATCATCATTGAACAATGTTTCATGCAAGACAAATAACCAATCATACCAAAAGATTCAATCAGAATAATGTTAGAGTGATGAGCTGCTTTCTTTTTAATTACTGACCTTACAAGGTTGCCCATTGTATCAGAGTTAGGCATCGTAATAATAATTTGATATTTCTTAGACAGTTCAATGAAACTATCCATTATTTCGTTGATATAAACTTCATTTTTTTCAAATGAAACCGTTTCGGGATGAAAGGTTGAGAGTATTGAGGGAATAGATAAATCGATGTTGAATTTCTTTTTGAAATCCTCTATCTCAAGAAAATCAACTTTAGAAAGGTTATCTATGCTTAATGCTCCAACATTATGAATGTTTTGTTCATCTCCAATTATTTCAGAAGCTCTTTTTTTGTATTGTGGGTGAACAACAAATAAATGCTTTGATAAAAAGGATATACTATGTCTATAACTGTTATCTATAGCACCTAAGGTTGTTTCTCCTGCATGAATGTGAGCAATATTTAAGTTAAATGTACTGGCAGCTGCGACTGCAGCAAACATTTCGTATCGATCTCCCAATGCTAAGACAACATCAAAAGACGAAGTTTCCCAAAAAGAAGAAAAGAGTTTTATGGTTTCTCCTATTGAATAGGCAATGTCAGCAGGTGAGTCATTACTTGGAGTTGTCTTTATTTTGTGAGGCACGCTAAAACCATGTGCTTCAATTTCTGATATAGTGGATCCATGATCCTCAGATAAGTGTGTGCCAAAAGCAATAATTTCTAGTTCGAAAAAAGGATCTTCTTCTAATAGTTTTGCTAGTGGTAAATAAATGCCAAAATCAGCTCTTGAACTGGTTAATAATCCTATCTTCATATCAGGTCATCTTTTTTATAGTTCTTTGTAGCCTTACTTCCAATTATTTCGTTCCATTTCATAGGGTTTATTCCGTTTCCAGGACGTTTTACTATTAAATTTGATTCCGTTAATATATCTCCTTTATTGATATCCTCACGTGCGATAATACTTTTTCTTGCTATCGGAATATTTTTTTCTTCACTTTTGCTTGGAGTTTTTACCCCATTGCCCAATGCGCTTTCAATGTTTCGAATTGAAGATATCATTTCTTTCAACTCTTCTGGTTCTAATGAGGCAGCATGATCAGGCCCAGTCATAGTTCGATCTATAGTAAAATGTTTTTCAATAACTGAAGCACCCATAGCTACTGCTGCTATTGGGATTTCTATGCCTAAGGTGTGGTCTGAGTATCCAATTTTTACACCTAATTCTCTTGCAATACTATTCATGGCTAGTAGGTTTACATCTTCCATTGGTGTTGGATACTCAGTGTTGCAATGTAATATAGTTAGGTCATCTTTATTGATGCCATTATTCGTTAAAACACTATAGGCATCTTTTACCTCTTGCATATTGGCCATGCCTGTGCTCATTACAACAGGTAAACCTAGTTTTGCAACTTTTTCTAAGTATGGTAAATTGGTTATTTCGCCTGATGGAATCTTAAAAAAATCGATTTTGTCTTTAAGAAAATCAATGCTCTTTAACTCAAAAGCTGTAGAGAGAAATTTAACATTTTTTGTCCTGCAATATTCAATGAGTTCGAAATGTGATTCATATGGAAGTTCTAACTGTTTGAGCATAGAATATTGAGAGTCCTCATTTTTAGTATTCTCTATTTGATAACTTGCTTTTTTTGCCGTTGAAGATGCAAGATCTTCTGCAATGAAGGTTTGGAATTTTACATAATCAGCACCTGCATTCTCTGCAATGTCTATCATTTGTTTTGCCAATGCAAGATCTCCATTGTGATTTACTCCAGCTTCAGCAATAATTATAGTTTTATCTCTCATTTCTTAGCTTGTTACCTATTTTTAATTTAAAACCATCTTCTGTTGTGATATCTAAAATTTCTATAAATGTATCTTTGGTCTTAACCATAAACCCTTCCTCTGTTTTGCCAATGATTTGCCCGTTAGTACCTTTGTAGATAGGAGCTTCAGTAATCATCCTCGATTTATTGATTGAAACTTTTTTACCGTTTACAAAAGTAGTAGCTTGAGGGCCTGGCTTACATATAGAACGAATGAAGTTGAATAAGTCAATACTGTTGTTATTCCAGTCAATTATTTCGTCTCCTATGCCACGAACCCCGCAATACATCCCAACTGGATGAATGTCTTTTTGTTTTATTCTAGGAATGTTGTTGGGGGTTGTTATAAACTTCTGGACTGCTTCAGTTAAAATTTCAGCACAATATTTATAAGATCTTTCTAAAAGAGTAGAATAATCATCTTGTTCAGATATTGGGTAAACTTTTTGCAATATAATATCGCCCGTATCAATACCTTCATCAACATAATGGACAGTAATTCCGTAATGATCTTCGTTGTTGATTAGAGCCCAATTCAAAATGTTTCTTCCTCTATAAAAAGGTAGTTTTCCAGCATGGCAATTGATAGTGCTATATCGTGGGAGGTTAATAATTCTTGTTCTGAAAATTTGATTAAAAGACATTGATACAAATAGGTCGCAGTTGTATTGCTTTGCCTTTTCAAAAAAATCATCACTATTAACTTGTGTACCTTTTAGGTAATCTATGTTGTATGTTGAACAGTAGTTCTCTAAAGTGTCATCTTTAGTGTCAGTTCTTGGAACAATAAATGCAATGTCAATATATTCATTTTCTATTAGCTTTTCAAAAGCGCGGTGAGACCAAGGTCCGTCAGCAAAATAGCCTATTTTTATTTTGTTCATACTCTTACACTACTAGTTATGTTTACAATTCTTTTGTTTAAAAAATCGGCATTTGTCAAATCTGCTTTTGGACAATCTTTAAACATTTCTAATTCATTCATTAGTGTCCAAATAGGTCGAGTCATAATGCCAGCTTTGTTTGTCTCTTCTAAAAATAAATCTCTTTCATTTTCGTCTTTTAGCATTATTGCATTTAGCCAATAGTTTGCATTAGCGTATTCAATTTCTCTTATTAGAGTTACTTGCTTATAGTTTTTAAAAAAGTTGAGGTATAGTTCAGAAAGTTCTCTTTTATTTTCAATAAAGTTTTCCAAGTTTTCCATTTGAGCACAAACAAGAGCAGCGTTCAAATTGGGCATTCTATAATTATAGCCAATATGGTCATGTCTATATTCCCATTTATGAGGCATCTTTGCTTGTGTACTTAGATGTTTAGCCTTTATTGCTAGAGTTTCATCATTGGTGACTATTGCTCCGCCACCACCAGCTGTTATGGTTTTATTTCCATTAAAGCTAAAAGTCCCTATAAGCCCAAATGTGCCTGTGTGT
>JAUHZI010000235.1 GCA_030426105.1 Bacteroidia bacterium
AGACCCTTGTAGTCAGCATTTACTTTGGTTACATCTACAGCTTTAGCACTATAATCTATTTGTTGGTATGATTCATAACGCTGAACAAGTTCATGATGAGGGTATAAATCTGTTAAGGTTAACGAAAGGTTTTTGAATTGTTCTTGTTGTTGAAGTCTTTCAACGACGGGGACCATAGGCCCTCCAGAGCCAGAACATAAATCAGTGATATGCATGTCATTGGATTCTTTGATTAAAGGAGTCAATAAATCAATAAGTTTATCTTCTGTTTTTACTAGTTTATGCATGAAGTTGAGCATTCTAGTCAAACGCACTCTAATCCAATTGGGAAACCAATTAAAATCTTCAAATTCGAATAAATGAATCCTTTTCATAAGTAGTATTACTTTATTATTTTATTGCATAAAAAAGTCTTCTTCTGGTTCAGGTTTCTTTTCTTCAAATTCAATGGTTATGGTATCTGTAATTTTTAAACCAAATAGCTTATTTGCTCCCCCGCCAGAACCTTCAACACCTTTGTTGATAGCAATTTCTAAATAGCCAGAACTACTAAATAAGGCAACTTTTTCACCTTCAGGGACCTCATTATAATTTTTTCTAATTTTTGAAATAGTATAACCAGCTCGCGTTAAGTAAATTTTAAAATCTCGCTCCTGTTTAATTTCGTAGAATAATTTTTGAGAGATATTGGTAATTACATTGCCATAAGAGTCAATATAAATTACAGTCCCTTTTATGACATTGCTCTCTGCTGTAGCTCTAAATAGTTGTCGTTTTTTTATGTCCTCAACTTGTTTTCCTATGACTTCAGGTGTTCCTCCTCTTGCAATGTGGCAAGCTGCTTTGACAAAAACATTTTTGGTAGGAAATGATTGGTTAAAAGTATCCTCTACAATACTTAATTCAAAAACCTTGTCAGGTTTTCTAGAGAATAGTAATGAAAAGATGCCATTATCTGCACCTATAAAATAATGATCATTATATTCAATTAAGACGTGTTTAGTTTCTCCTTTTTCAAAAGGGTTAATACCTATGATATGTATTGTCCCTTTAGGAAATTCATTAAAGCAGTTCCTAAGAACAAACGAAGCTTGAGCGATATCAAATGGGGCAATTTGGTGACTGATATCAACAATTCGAACGTCGGGTAACTGGCTAATAATAGCCCCTTTTACTGAAGCTACATAGTAATCTTTCAGCCCCATGTCGGTTGTTAATGTGATTATCCTCATTTTTTCAAAAATACGCTTTTATTACGACTTTTCAACAGTTCTAAAGAATTACTAAATATATTCAAATAAAACCATTAATTATGTCGCAAATATAAATTGGTATGATTAATTTTGAGGCTCAAAAATAAGCAATAAAAATAAAAAATCAGTAACCATTGTAGAGATACTTTTTACTGAGATTAAAAAACAAGAATTTGCACGAAAAAATCATCGAAATAAAAGGGATTAATCCTGTTGATATACTTGGAGCTAATAATGCGAACTTAAAGCAACTTCAAGCTCACTTTTCACGTTTAAAAATTATAAATAGAGGAAACTTTCTAAAAGTTTTGGGGAATGATGAAGATACCAAATTGTTTGAGGAAGCTATCCAGTTAATTATTCGTCATTTTGAACGATATAATAATATCACGCAAAGTAATATTCAAAATATTCGAAACGCTACAAGTAGAGTTCATGAAGATGATAAGAAGAAAGATGATGTTTTAGTTTTTCGAAATAAAGGCCTTAAAGTTTCAGCTAGAACACCTAATCAGAGAAAAATGGTAGAAGCAATAGCAGATAATGATATGTTATTTGCTGTTGGACCTGCTGGTTCTGGAAAAACTTATACTGCTGTAGCTTTAGCTGTCAGAGCTCTCAAAAACAAGGAAGTAAGAAAGATTATTTTAACTCGACCAGCTGTGGAAGCAGGAGAGAATTTAGGATTTTTACCAGGAGATTTAAAAGACAAACTAGATCCTTATTTACAACCTTTATATGACGCATTAAGAGATATGATTACTCCTGAGAAGTTGGAAGAGTATATTGAGCATAATGTGATTCAAATTGCTCCATTAGCATATATGAGAGGACGAACTTTGGATAAAGCATTTGTGATATTGGATGAAGGGCAGAATGCAACAGAAAGTCAAATAAAAATGTTCTTGACTAGAATGGGGGAGTCGGCAAAGTTCATTGTTACTGGTGATCCAACACAGGTTGATTTGCCGTTTAATCAAAAGTCAGGATTAAGGATTGCAACCAATATTTTAAAAGGTATAAAAGGAATAGCTATAGTGGAACTAAATGAGCAAGATGTTGTTAGACACCGTTTAGTTAAGCACATTATTAAAGCGTTTAAAAGTAATGCTCAACGCAAAAAAGAAATCAAATAATTTATATAATCAAAAGCACCAAATTGACATGAAAGCAATAACACAAACAGATTTTAAATTCCCGAATCAAGTCAGTGTTTATAAAGGAAAAGTAAGAGATGTTTATAATATTAATAATGATTTCTTAGTCATGTCTGTCAGTGATAGGATTTCTGCATTTGATGTTGTATTACCAAAAGGAATTCCTTACAAGGGACAAGTTTTAAATCAATTAGCTTCTAAATTCTTAAAGGCTACTGAAGATATTGTAGATAATTGGAGTATAGCAACTCCAGATCCTAATGTAACAGTTGGTCACTTGTGTGAACCGTTAAAAGTTGAAATGGTTATTAGAGGCTATTTAACTGGTCATGCATGGAGAACATATAAATCAGGAGAAAGAGTTTTATGTGGGGTAAGAATGCCCGATGGAATGAAAGAGCACCAAAAATTTCCTGAGCCTATTATTACTCCTTCGACTAAAGCAGATTTTGGAGAACATGATGTGGATATTTCTAGAGAAGAAATTATAGCTAAAGGTATTGTTAGCGAAGAAGATTATTTATTACTTGAGGAATACACGAAAGCATTGTTTGCTAGAGGTACTGAAATGGCAGCTAAACAAGGTTTGATATTAGTAGATACTAAGTATGAATTTGGAAAAAAAGATGGTAAAATTTATTTAATTGATGAAATTCATACACCAGATTCGTCTAGATATTTTTATGCTGAAGGTTACGAAGCTCGTTTAGCTAACGATGAGCCTCAAAAACAGTTGTCGAAAGAATTTGTGAGAGAATGGTTGATGGAAAATGGATTTCAAGGGAAAGAAGGACAACAGGTTCCCGAGATGACCGAAGCTTTTGTAGCTTCTGTCTCAGAACGTTATATAGAACTATATGAACAAGTGTCAGGAGAAAAATTTGTAAAAGATGCTTCTGATGATGCGCTTCTTCGTATAGAAGAAAATGTTAACGCCTATTTAGAGAATAATTAAAGTAACCTAACGAATATCATTTTTTATATTGAATTTATAAGTACCTTTGTAATTGAGTGAGTAGGTTATATAAAAATAGTATAATTACATTTTTCGTCGCTTCACTGTTTATGTCAGTGATGATTCAGACATGTATGCTAATTGATTATCACATGAATCAAAAAGAGTATGCAGAGAAGTATTGTGAGAATAAGGAGAAACCTGAACTAAATTGTTTAGGATCTTGTCACTTATCTGAACAATTACAATTAACGAATAATATTCCAGCTCATAATT
>JAUHZI010000066.1 GCA_030426105.1 Bacteroidia bacterium
CCAATTGCTAAAAATTTAGTAGAGTTTTCTGAGTTTATTAAAAAAGATGGAACAATTGCAGCTGGATTAGCTACTGATGGTGATGCTGATAGAATAGGACTTTTTAATTCAAAAGGAGAGTTTGTTGACTCGCATCATATTTTACTACTATTGATGAACTATCTACATAAGACCAAAGGTCTAGATGGTAAAATAGTTGTTGCAGCATCTACAACTCCAAGAGTAATCAAACTGGCAAAAGAGTGGGGGTTACCTAATGACGAAGTTCAAATAGGGTTTAAACACATTGCTCGTCAGATGGTGAACGAAGATGTTTTAGTTGGAGGAGAAGAGTCAGGAGGAATTGCTATAAAAGGACATATTCCAGAAAGAGATGGAATATGGATGGGATTAGTGATTTTTGAATATATGGCTAAAACTGGAAAAACGCTAGAAGAGCTTGTTGAAGAAATTTATGAATTAGTTGGAGAGTTTAAATATTGGAGAGATGACTTACATTTACCAGAAGCTGTAAAACAGGAAGTTATTAAAAATTGTAAAGCAGATAAATATAAGTCATTTGGTAAATATCAAGTGGAAGAATTACAAACAATAGATGGATTTAAATACATCTTTAATGATGATGAGTGGTTGATGATTCGTCCTTCTGGTACAGAGCCTGTTTTAAGGGCTTATGCAGAAAGTAAAAATCTAGATGGCGCTAAAGCTATTTTAGCAGCAGCAAAAGAAGAACTAGGAATAGCATAATAAGTTTTTTTAAGCATTAGAATATAAATTAAAAAGGCGCTTAACAATTTGTTAAGCGCCTTTTTTGTGAATGATTAAATAATGAAAATCATTATTCATTAATCTTCAATACTTTTTCACTGTCTTCGTAGTCAAGAACAGTTGCTCTAATAGTATAATAACCTTTAGCCAGTTTTAATTTAGTGGTAGGTATAATTACAGTTTCTACACCAGTTACATAATGTAATGTAGAAGAGACTAATTGACCAAGATCATTGTATATGTTGACTTTTACAGGCTCTTCAGTTGGGTTTTTGATGTTTAAACTTAAATCTCCTTGGAATGGGTTAGGGTAAGCTTCAATATCAAATTCAGTAATTTCCTCTACTTCTGCCAATTTAATCCAAATAGGGTTGGTGAAAGAGTGGAAAATATCAAAGTTAGTTCCATATACAGAAGCCATAGAGGTGTAATCTCTGTGCGTTTGTAGTTCTGCTCGGATATAAAAGTATTTCTCTTCTGGAATGAACCCATTTACAAAAATACTATCCAATATTGATTTTAGGGAATAAGATAAACTTCTTGATCCATTAGTGTATGGCAATTGAATTGTTTTTTGAATTTCGCCATCTTCAGTACCTGCTATAATTTTAAAGCTAGAAAAATCACCAAACTCCTGAGTAGATACATAGTTAATATTCAAAAAGTAATCATCTAATTTTAGCGTATTTACAATGGTGTCCATTCCCATAAGAATTTCAGAATTATTATCATTTCCATTGTCGCTAATTCCTATTGTTGCTATAGGTCCATCAGATAATGTCGAATTACCATTGTATAAGGCTTCTAGAACATCTTCTCCATCTGATCCCATACCATTAGGACAATAGACAATAGTGGTTAGTTTTCCAACAGCATTCGTGTTAAGGTCTCCAAAACCTCCAAAATCATCTGTATTAGTAAAGTTGAATGATCCATGAGCATCTGCTCCTGCTGAGATATATAGTTTCCAATTGGTTAGCTCATCGTTATTATTTTTTTGAGCTAAAGCTAACTTGTTGATGTGATTGACAACTTCTTGCCCTTGTCTAAATTTCTTAACATGGTGAGAAATTGATGCAGTATCATTAACCTCAAAAGGATCACTATTTCCTCTTACATTCCAAGGGTCTAATTCAGATCCAGATGGAGTTGTACGGCTATTTCTAACATTCCAAATTTGAGCTCCTTGAATACGATCTTTTACAAATTCGTTTTCATTTACAGAAAGAATATCCGATGTACTATTTGTTTCATTACAAATTATTTCTCCTCCAGTAAGTGGGAAGTTACTACCATTAGCAGGGAAAGAAAGTTCACCCAAATTCCAAATTCCTCCATTAACAGGTATGGTAGGCAACTTGTCTTTTGTTGAGAAAGGGTGAGCAGCATATGAAAAGCCTTCAGCATCAATTAAATTATCAACAACTTGATCAATGTAAACATTGGTGTGGGCAATGTCCCCTTTTCCATCTCCCAAAAATGGTAAACTAAAAGGATCATTATAGCTAGGATAAGCAAGCATATGAACTAATTTTCCATTTGCATTATTTACAGCCAACTCTTGTCCAGCAATAACTTTAAAATCACTGTGTATATCATTTAATTCTTGCGCTTTTGCTTTAATTTTATTCCAGTTAGAATTGATAGACAATCCATAATTATCATAATCAGAAGTGTGGTCGGTACTGGTAAACCAATCTAAACCAATTAGTTTTCCAGCTTCTACTGTAGACTCAATAGGAAGTCCTGTTTCAGCATTGTTTTGAGTAAAAATAGAGTGTAAGTGTGTATCACCTCGATACCAATCAGTTAAAGAAGGCATTCCTTCATCATATCTAAAAACTCTCAGCCCGATATCTTCGTCAGAAACCAAAATGGCAGAGTTTGAATATTCGATATGAACATCAATGTCAACAATATCTTCCATTCCTATTAACGAAGAAGGAGGAATGTTGAATGTAAAATACCAATAGGTTTGGTCAATGTATACAAAATTGTCTCCAAAAATGTCAGAGTCTCCATCAAAGTCCATAGTATAATTAGGAGATTTGTTGAAGTCATTCATTTCAAAAGGTTGAATATCTAAATCAGGGTCGTTGGGAGAAACATTCGTGAACATGTTCTTATAAGTTGTATTATTCAAAACATTGTAGGTCAATACAGGTCCCCATGAAGAAGATGTCGCATTTTTAAGTCTAATATTGATATAATCTACCTGCAAAGTAGTACTAGACACCTTGTGAGCATCGTGTAAATAAAAATGGATTGGAATCGCGTTTAGGTTTCCAGATTGATCCGTTTTCTTCATCCTCCAAGGAGCATCAGCATAAAATTCAGAATATAAAGTATTGGTTTGCTTTTCAGTAAAGTTTGGAGAGTCCCAGCCCCCCCAATCATGTCTTTTACCAAAAAGTTCAGTAACTTCTATTTGTACAAAGTTTTTATCGATATCAAATCCAAATTTTGAAATTATAAATTTACCATCTACAAAACGCTGCCCACTCTTAACTGTTTTAATTTCAATTCGTTTTTTAGCATGTGCATCAATCACTAGTTCTATAGCAACATCTTTTAATTCGAGTTGTTTGATATTCTCAAATTGAAAATAATAAACATAAGCAGTTCGCATTTCTTCAATTTGAACATTTTCTATAGATGCAAATTCTCCTCTATGAGCAAAGAGAATAAATGGGATAAAAAAGATTATTAGTGTTACGAGTAAATTTCTCATTCTTTATAAAATACAATTATTAAGGTAAAGTTAGTAAAATATTAATGAATGTTATTTTAATGTTAACAATTAATAGCTCTTGTTATTTAAAGCAAGAAAGAATCCAATAAAAGTTTCAATTGATATGGATCTTTAGCTTTCAATATTCGATGATGCTTGGTGATTAATATAAAAATGAAATACCCTTGCAATAGTTTAGTTTATAAGTTTACTTTTGTAATTCAGTTTTAATCATTTAAATATGACAACAGGAGAAATTTTTGTTTTTGTCTTTTTTGCATTGTTTATCTATGTGGGGATTCGATTATTTAAGTGGAATAAACGCGAAAGAGAAGAAATAGCATTAAGAAACGAACAACGAAAATTAAAATAATAAATATGTTTGGAAACGAAGATATGGGGGAGATGATGGCTAAATTGCAAAAAATGCAAACAGCTGCGGAAGAATCTAAAAAAAGATTAGAAACTATAAATGTACAAGGTAAGTCACCTGATGGAAATATCCGTTTTGTAATGGATGGCAAT
Organism: Bacteroidia bacterium; assembly: GCA_030426105.1. Lineage (GTDB taxonomy): Bacteria > Bacteroidota > Bacteroidia > Flavobacteriales_D > Parvicellaceae > S010-51. The sequence continues at coordinate 4,025 of JAUHZI010000066.1, forward strand.
AGAAAATTGAAAGAGGTTACTTTTATTGATGATTCGTTTTTAAATTCTGAAAATAAAGAGGAAATTGAAGATATGTTAGTTATCGCTTTTAACAGAGCGCTTCAAGAAGCCGAGCATGTCAATGAGCAAGAGATGCGCAATTCTGCTTCTGGATTATTTCCTGGAATGTAAAAAGGGAAAGTTGTTTAAGGCTATATAGATTATACCGTTTACCAATGAAACAACTTCGAATAATATCAAAAAATACATGAATTTTTTGTTGGAAACATTGCTCTATATCTTTTATTGTTTACTCTTACTTTGGTCAATAAAGAAATGGTCTTTTTTTAGTAAGAGTAATGTTTCTTTTTCTATATTGGCAGGTTTGTTTACTACAAAAATTGCCGTAGGTTTTGCACTCTATGGGATTTATACGCAATTCTATACTGTTAGAGGAGAAGCAGATATTTTTAAATATTTTGATGATAGCGCAATAGTTTTTAATGCGCTTTGGGATAATCCCTTGGATTATTTTAGGTTGGTTTTTACTAGTGCTCCTGATGATCAGCATTTCTATGAGAATTATTATGTAAAAATGAACCATTGGGCGAATTTACATGATTCTATTTTTTATGGAGATTCAGTATTTATGATTAAAGTTAACGCATTTTTGCGTTTGTTCTCATGGGGAAGCTTTCACATTCAATCTCTTTTTTTTAATTATTTAAGTTTTATAGGTTTGGTTGGAGTCTATCGAGCGTTTAAACATTTTCTAAATATTAAATCTTCCTACTTAATTATAGTTGTAGTTGGTTTACCCTCAGTACTTTTTTGGTCTTCAAGTGTTCTAAAAGAAAGTTTATTATTACTCTTTTTAGGAGGAATTTGTTATCAAATATTAGTAATGAACTTACAAGGGAAACTAGCAATGAAAAGATTGGGAATTATTGTTCTATTATTGTATTTATTAGCACTGTTAAAATTCTATATTCTTTTCGCATTAGCTATTCCTATATTGGCATATATCATTAATACTCAGATTAAAATAAAATACCCAATCCTCACATATATAATGCTTACATTGTGCTTTTTGACTTTGTTTTTTAATTCATCTTTGCTTCAAGTATTAGTGTTAAAGCAACATGATTTTTTAACTTTAGTTTCAAATACCAATGCAGGAAGTTATTATGAAATTCCTTATTTAGAAGCCAATTTTACGAGTGTAATCAGTGCTATTCCAAATGGTATTCTTAATACTTTTATACGCCCTTTACCACAGAAAGGAATGTCTATCATGGCATACCCTGCAATAGTTGAAAATGGGATTATTTTGCTAGGGATAATTTATACGATACCAACCATGCTCAAAGCTAAAAACTGGGGAGAAAACACCAATACTTTATTGTTTATAGTCTTCTTTACATTTTTGTTATTTGCTGTTATTGGCATAACGACACCTGTTGCAGGAGCCTTAGTTCGATACAAAGTAGCAGCATTACCGTTTTTAGCCATTTTTATTTTTTACTTTTTTGAACAAAGAAAATCAATTCAATAGATATGAAATTACCTTTTTTTCAACTGTTAGTCTGGGGGCTTGTTTTATTTTTGAGTACAAGTTGTATAACCAAAACGAAGGTAGATTTAATCATTCATAATGCCACTATTTATGCAGTAGATGAAGAAAATACGATGCACGAAGCAATGGCTGTTAAAGCTGGAAAAATTGTGGCAGTAGGAAAAGAAAATCAAATTCTAAATAAATACAGTGCAACAGAAAAAATAGATGCTCAAAATCAATTTATATATCCTGGTTTCATTGATGCCCATTGTCATTTTTTAGGATATGGTTTAACGTTACAAAAAGTCAATTTAATAGGCTGTCAATCGTTTGATGAAGTTATTCATAGGTGTATTGATTTCGAAAAGGTTAACCAATCAGATTGGCTAACAGGAAGAGGTTGGGATAATACAATTTGGAGAGATAAGAGCTTTCCTTCAAAAGAACAACTGGATATAGAGTTTCCTAATAAACCTGTTCTATTAAGAAGAGTAGATGGACATGCCGCTATAGCGAACCAAGTTGCATTAGATTTGGCAAATATTCATATTGGAACAAAGGTATCTGGTGGAACTATAGGCATAAAAGATGGAAAACTCTCAGGAATATTGGTTGACAATGCAGTAGATTTAGTCTTAGATATTATTCCTAAACCAACATTAAAAGAGAAAAAAAAGGCTTTATTAGCTGCACAAAGGAATTGTTTTGAGGTTGGGTTAACTACAATAGATGATGCTGGTTTAGGAAAAGAAGATGTAGAACTTATTGAAAAACTGCATCAAACTGAAGAGCTAAAAATGAGAATTTATGCAATGCTAACTGATTCTGAGGAAAACTTTGGTTATTATTTAGATACCGTTGGAGAACCATTTAAAACAGACCGATTAACAGTAAATGCATTTAAATTTTATGGAGATGGAGCGTTAGGAAGTAGGGGAGCCTGTTTGCTAAGACCGTATTCGGATGTAACAGATTCTGCAACTTATGGAATGTTGTTGAGAGATACTGCCTATTTTCAAAAATATGCAGCAATATTGTATGAAAAAGGTTTTCAGATGTGTACACATGCTATTGGAGATTCAACAGCTCGATTTATTTTAAATACTTATGCAAGAGAGTTAAAAGGAACAAATGATCGTAGGTGGCGAATAGAACATGCTCAAGTGATTGATTCAGCCGATTTTAGATTATTTGGAGATTATTCAATCATCCCTTCAGTGCAACCAACGCATGCTACATCAGATATGACATGGGCATTTTTAAGGTTAGGTAAAAAGAGGATTCGATTTGGTTATGCTTATCAAAATCTTTTACATCAAAATGGATGGTTACCTCTTGGTACAGACTTTCCAATAGAGGGAATAGACCCTTTGACTACTTTTTATGCTGCTGTAGCACGAAAAAATAAAGATGGTTTACCTAAAAATGGTTTCCAAATAGAAAATGCATTATCCCGCATTCAAGCTTTAAAAGGTATGACAATATGGGCTGCACTTTCTAATTTTGAAGAAGAAACTAAAGGATCTTTAGAAGTGGATAAATTTGCTGATTTTGTGATTCTTAACCGAGATATTTTAACGGTAGAAGAAGATGCTTTATTAAAAGCAAGAGTTACTGCTACCTATATTAATGGAGAAAAAGTATTTTAACCTTTAGCTTCTTGCGGACGGTGATGCCATATAGCCATAAATTGTCCCGTAGACATCCTTCTTGCTGCTTCTTTTGCTCTAGTGGCTAAGTCTCCAATATACAAACTATCGATGGTACTAAACCACAATTTAAGCCATTGGCCAAAATGAACTTGACTGATGCTATAATTGAGGTTTTTATCAACCCTTGCATGTGCTTGTGAAGGGTTTCCTTTAAAACAAGGTTGTCCCAATAAGTTGGTGACCCAAAAGTCTGTCAGTTTTTCCAAATGAGCTGGCCACTCTTCTTCAGCAATATGTTTGTTAAAAATCGGTCCTAACAGCTCATCTTTTCGTATTCTAGCATAAAACGAATGGACTAACAAAGAGATATCTGCTCTGTTTTCAATTTCTTTCATGGTTTAATTCATTAATTGTTGTTCCAATAAAATAGCTCTTTTAAAAAGTATATTGTTTTCGATGTGGATGTGTTTATGTAGATCTTCTTCAAATTCTTTTAACAAAGCAAAAGTGACACGATATGAATTACAAGCATCTGCAGGTGGTGTGTAATTATTCGATAGACGGGCGATTTCTCTAAATCTAATCCCCTCGTTGTCGTGTTCTTGATGCATCATATCAACTGGGTTTACAACAGTCCCAAATTGAGGAGGTTGAACCTTTGATTGCGTTTTAAGCGCTTGATCAAGTTTTCTGAAATAGGGAAATAAAATCAACTCTTCCTTTTTAAGGTGGGGGATTAAATCGTCAGCAGCTCCAAAAAATAGCTCTTTAATCTGATGAAGTTCTGGATGTTGCGCTCCATGTACATTTGTGATTTTAGTTAAATACTGTTTAATTTCTGGAACTTTACGTTCAATATATGTGTGATGTTGATTATAGACATAATCTGCTAAAAAACTCAAACTCCAATCTTGGTAATTATTAGCTGTAGTATCTTTGTGGGTAATGGCTTTTAATTCATCGATTAAATCAGATACAGAAACTGGTGATGTTTCACAAGCAGTTGATAACGTTCGATTACCATTACAGCAAAAATCAATTTTATGTGTGCTAAATACAGTTGCAGTTTCATAATTATCAGCTACTATTTCTCCAATCAATGTGTTTTCAGTAATTTCCATAATATTATCTTTTTAGCCAAACTAAGTTGGCGTTTAAATCATTGGCTAGGCTTTTCAAAGTCGTTGATTCTAGCATCTTTTTTAGTTCATTTCTAATGTTTACAAATTGATTGTGCATTGGGCAAGGTGAGTTGGCATCGCATTGCTTTAAGCCTAATCCACATCCTGTATAGATTTGATTCCCGTCAATGGCATTTACAATATCGCTTAGCAATAATTGATTTAATTGATCATCCTCAATTAGGAAACCTCCATAAGGTCCCTTAATTGCTTTTACTATTTTTTCTTTTGTTAACAATTGCAAAATTTTAGCTGTAAATGCAGGAGGAGAGTCAATTTCAGTAGCAATATCATTGAGATGGACTTTTTGCTTTAAAGTCGATTGCTGCGCAATATAAATTGCAGCTCTTAAGCCATATTCACAAGATTTTGAAAACATTATTGTACAAATTTATGGTTTTATGTTTTATAAAGGATGATTTTGTCCTTTATAAAATTATGACTTATGTTAGCTAAAAACAAATTATACGAAAGAGATTTTTTTGTATTATGCCTTTGGATTGGGACTAACGATAAAGAATAGAATTCCAATAACCATTGATAAACTCCCTAAAGAGAGTCCAAGGTAGTAGTAGGATAAACCTAACCCTCCAATAGTGAGTAAGAGTTCTGTAAAGAAGAAACCCAATAAGAAAAAGAAACTTCCAATTTTTGTAATAATAGAGTCAGATAGCCATTTTAAACTCATCAGTAAAGCCAAAAGTAAAAAAGATATAACACCTATTAAACTAAGATGTAAATAAGCAAGAATAATTGGTCTATTGTGAAAAGCAAGATTTTCAAAAGCTGGTAGGATAGAAGCAGATTGAATAATTGTCTTAACTATGAAAGCCATAAAAAATGTAAAGAAGAATAAACCAACCCATTTGCTTTCTTCTCTTAAGATGTGTAACATAGCTTTAAAAGAAGATTGTATAAAAAAGGCAATACCTATGAGTAAAACAAGAGCAGCAAAGTATGCAATAGGAAGAATAAGTTTTTCAAATTGCATTCCAATAAATGATAAAGCGATTGCAGGTAGAACGGCTAATTTAAATAAGTTGTAAAACCTTTGTGCAGCCTTAAACTGATAGTAAATTTGATTGTTTTCAAGATATTTAAAAAATAAGCCCAAGACTACAAATAAGAACCAGCCATTATATTGCAAGTGAAGAAAAGTATAAACCAATGCATTATAAGGTTCAGATCCGCTCATCTCTTTAGCAGCTAGAGCTCCAATTCCAAAGGGAACGAGTGTAGACAAGGCTCCTAACCATAAACCTGTTTTTACAAACCGAAGAGAAATTACCTTTTTTTGCCTTTTTGTATCCTTGAAAAAACTGAATATAAACCAGTAATTTAATAATTGAAAGAGCGTAGAGAAAATAATGGAATATAAAGCATAACCTTGTAAAGAAAAGGAAAGAAGTACACCTAAAATAATGAATGCAGTTAATTTAAATTGTAGAGGATAACGTCGTTGGAGGACTTGTTTTTGATCAATAAAGAAATGAGTTAACAATAAAAAGAGTAGGGTGTAAATCCAACCTTGAAAGGCAACATGAGAATGAGCATGTACCAAGTGTCCATACTCTAAAGGAAGGGGTACATAAGCTATAGAACGCAACAATGTCCCAATTGTGGCAGCAAAGAATAGATACGTTAAGCTTATTTTATACCAAGTGGACTTCATTTATATAGTTAGCTATTAAACAAAGTTAAGGAATATAAATGTATAGAGATTATATTGAGTTTTTTTGTTCTTCTTTAATGTTTATGATTGCCTGAATGGCTTCAAAAACCATGTTCTGCTGTGTCTCAGTTTCCCAACCTTTTGCCGATAGTTTAGCTCTCATTTTAGGTTCAGAATAGCCTTTGATTGTTAAATATAAACCAAATTCAACGACCTCTTCTGGAACACGTTCAAGAAGAAAAGTAATATAAATATTGAAGAACCTAATTTGTGCGATCAAAAGAGTAAAACCGATTCTAAATAAAAAAGCAATGATGATTCCTAAACCATGAATATGTATTCTTTTCAACATGACTCCTTGATTAATTATTGCCATTAGATATGCAGAGAACCCAATTTCAAGGTTAGAGATAAAATAGATATATTGGAAAAAAATAGAAGATAAAAATATTAGGACTACTGAAAATGATAGAGTGCTTTTTAGTTTTTGAAAATTAGTATAATTATTAACTCTCATAAGTTGTTTAAAGCCAAATGATAGACCTATAGCTATTCCAAATTCAACTAGGACGTAAAATTTAGGTAGAATTGCAAGGATTCCCCCTATTATTAAGGATAAGAATAAGCTACTATAGATTAATGGGGTAAAATTAGGGAGAGCGTATTCTTTAGGCAATGGTAGGGTTTCTGGCTCAATATAATCATCCCAATTGTCTTTTTTTCTTTGATTAGATTCTATTTCTTTTATAGCTTCTTTAGAGTATTCATTGATAATTTTATGATATATCATTATGAATAACTTTACCCTAATAGAGTTTCTTCCTTTATCCCACATACCACTATTGGAAGATGAAGTGCTTTGAATCGAAACTTTTCCAAAATCGTAAGAGATAAGGATTTCTTCAGATCTATTCCTCGATCCTGAATGAATAGCTTTTACGATTTTATTGTCATAGTAAACTAATTCCCAATCAAGTGTTTCAATAATCTTTATAGCTAGCGCAATAAAAGTGCTTGCACTTTCTTTGACATGTATTGTCTCCTTAAATTGGGGGCTAAAAGAAAACCTATGCTCTTTTTTTAATTGTTTCTCATATACCTTAATATCCTCAATCATATGCTGTTATTAAAAAGACATGGGCTGAATGATTATGAAAATTTTATTTCATAAATGTATTAAAGTATCGAATAATTTTATCTTTATTATTTGAGGCAAAGTCTTGGTATTGCTCATAAATGTCTTGATGAAAACAAGTAATGAAGACATAGCAATCAAGGTAACCCATTTCTTGCATTTTTCTTGCTTCATCCAATTCAGAACTTTTATTGTTTTTTAATAATTCTTCCCAGCTGTAAACTTCTAAATATTTTGTTCGAGTAATATTATTTTTAGAAATAATACCTTTTGTATCACAATATTCTTTTACTTTTTCTTTAGCAGTTTTGTAGGCTTCCCATCCCTTTATTTCATCTGCTTCAGTAGTGTAGTCAAATTCACCTTTCTTAATAATTTTATTTGGGAAACATTGTCTTTGAGTCCATTTAATAGCTACTTTTTTCCCTTTAATTGCTGCAATATCTCTTAATTTAATTTTCATTGAAGCATCAGGATAAATGGTAAATGTTTCGATTGCTTCTTGAAGACTTTTGTCGTATAAGCCCTCTTTATAATAAGCATCAACCAAATACTTTCTTGGTTCTAGCATATAAGGAAATTCTTCCTTGGCAAGATTAAATTTTTGAATAGCTTTAACGTAATCTTTTTTGAAATAATAAGCATCTCCAAGGTATAATCGAGCTTTATAGTAATCAGGTTGTTTATCTATTGCTTTTTGATAAAATTCAGCAGCTTCATGATAATTTTGATTTCTAAAAGCAAGCTCTCCTTGTTTATAAAAAGCGTAAGCTTCATCTGTTACATTAGAATCTACATTGATTACGACTTTTTCAGAACGTAATAAGATAGATGAATGATAAGCATTATCAGTCATTAGTGTAGCAGTTCTTAAGGTGTAAATATAATCTTGATAAGCAATTTTTGCAGGAGAAAATCCATTGAGCATAGCAGCTAAATCTTGTGCCATTTTTTCATTTTCTTCATCATTTCCTTCCCCTTCAACTTCAACTGTAATATTTCCTCCAAATTCAAAACTATATTGTTCACGATTAAGGTATTCTTGATATTTTATTTTGGATAGTAAATCCCAACCTTCACCATACCTTGAATAATCATTCAGTAGGTTGTTCAATTTTTTTGTGGCTTTTTCAACTTTATTTTTTGAAATGAGTGCCTCTATTTTGGTCATGCGCTTAATGATATCCTCATTTTGAGTAAATGCATTAATTGTAACTAAGAGGATTGTAATGAGCGTAGCAATGTATTTAGACATATTTCTAGAGATTAAAAGTAACTAAGCTATTATTTTTTTATCAATAAATCTAAGAAAGTCATGAATAGCTTTTGTTCGGTAATAAAAGGTGGTCCTTTGTGTCAAGGTAATAGGTATACGGTATTTTTAGACTTCCTCTAATATCGATTCTCCTTTCGTGAAATCTCCAGAAGTCCATTCCCAGCTTTCATAAAGCAGTACTTTACCATTGATAAGAACCTTAGGGGTCGATTTACAAATTCCAGTCATTAACTCTCCATTAGTATTGACTTGATGATAACGCATATCAATAGTTCCATCAGTATTTACAAGACCAATTAAGTGCCCTTTTGTAATTTTTCCGCCACTATATTCAGCAGTTAAAATATTTCCAGAATTGGAGACAGGTTTAAAAACTTTACCATTATAATTCATAATTGAAGTTATTAATAGAGTATTCAGTGAGTGTTACTAAATATACAAAACTTAATACGATGAGAAAAGTTTATTTTATCAAGTTTGAAAAGGAACAAAATAATAATAAAATTGAGCATCTATTAAGCTAAATATGTTACTCGAGGGATTGATTGATAATCAAATCTTCAATTTTAGTATTATCGACTTTGTTTTGAACATGTTTAGAATGTTCTAACAAAATTGAATCTTCTAAAGATGGGAAGATTTTTTTTGCACGTTTAATCATTTTTTCACCTGGAAACATTAAGTCTTTTTGTGCACCAATTAATACAATAGGTGTTTTAATTTTTTGTGCCTCATTTTTAGATATAACTGGAACAGGGGTAAAGTCCATTTCAAAATGTTTGAAAACCTGTGCTAAAAATTTTAGAGCAAAAGGATCTTTCCTACTGAAAAGTTCATTTAAAAATTGTTCAAGGTATTTTTGATTTCCTTTTTTCATATACCTTTTCATGGGGATAAAAACTTTGAACAATGCTTTTAATGGATTACCATTAACAATATAAGCTGGTGCTGCTAAAAATACTTTTTTAATCAGTTTCTCATCATGTATCAATGTTTTTAGAATTATTAAGCCTCCAAATGAGAATCCAGCCAAAACAACTTGCTCAAGTTTTAACTTTGTGATGAGTTCATTGATCCAAATTCCATAATCGTTGTTTTTCATGCTAAGGCGTGTTTCAGCGCTTTTATTTGGCTGTGCTAAAACATCAATAGCATAGACTTGATAATGCTTAGAAAGGTTAGGGTAGGTCTCTAAAGCTATTGGAGCACAACCATTAGAACCATGTATAACCATTAGCGGAGGTTTATCTTGATGACCTGTTATTATTATATTCGTTTTACCAAATTGAGTCTCAACCAATATTTCATTGTAGTCAATATCAAGTTGTCTTAGTTTATCATTATATAAGTTTAAAATTGTATTTTTTCCAGCTTTTGATTTGTATAGAGACTTCATTTATGTAATTTTAGGACAAGTTTACTAATAAAAAATAATTAGGACAAGTTTACTAATGAGAAATATAAAAAAAGAAATCCTCAATACTGCTAGAGTTTTGTTTAATAAATATGGTTATAGTGATGTAACAATTCGAATGATAGCACAAGAATTAAATATCAGTTCAGGGAATTTAAATTATCATTATAAAAAAAGAGAGGCCATTTTTGAAGCTCTATATTTTGAAATGGTAGCTGTTTTTGATCAGCGAATTGATGATCTAGCAATTACTCAATTTTCAATTGAACAGCTTAAAAATGATATTCACACAAGTATGGAGAGAATGTTAGATTACACTTTTTTTTGGACAGATATCTATCGTTTGATAGAAGTTAGTGAAAAGGTGAAGACACATTTTTTATCAGCATATCAACAAAGAATAGAGGGGTGTCATTATCTTTTTAATAGATTAACAGAACAAGGGCTTATGAAGCCGAACCAAACAAAAGAAGAATTAGATTATTTGGCAGAGCGAATGGTACACTATGGTAATACATGGTTATATGCATCACGCATGTATCATTCACAAATTACCATCAAAAATATTGATCATTTTGTAGCTGTTTATATTAGTATGTTAAGCCCTTTTTTAACCTCAAAGAGATAGAAGTAAATAGCATTCTTTAGGTGAGAATCATTTCAATTGTTTACCAAGTTTTTTTACTTGGTTTAACCAAGTAATTCTTTGGCTATCTTTAGAGTCTCGAATAGCTCCAAATGTAGAAACCTTAACAGGTTTTACGCCACAAAAACCTAAAACAGAGCGTTTCATAGAATTATGTCCTGGTTTTCTGAATACTAGTGAATAATACCAATCTGGAGTATCAGTTGTAACAATTAATCGAGCAGTTTTTCCAGCCAATAACTTTTTAGGAAATGGAGAGTTTTCTTGATATTCAAAAGCAAAACCTGGTAAGAAAAGTCGGTCAATAAAACCTTTAAGTAATGCAGGGTATGTTCCCCACCAATTTGGATAAACAAAAACTAAATGATCTGCTTTTTTTATAGCTTCCCACGCTTGCAGTAAATCAGGTTCTAGTTCGGTTCTCTTTCTATAACCATGTTTTAAAATAGGAGAGAATTCGATATCAGATAAATGAAGCAGTTCACATTTAGCGCCAGTTTCATGAGCGCCAGCTTGATAGGTTTCTGCTAATGCTCTACAGAAGCTTTCTTGATCAGGATGTCCATTAATAACTAAAGTGTTTTTCACTAGATAAGTTTTTTATTTTTTACAAATTTAAGATGTTATTGGTAAGTTTCTATAACAAATTTGTTGAATATTAGCTGCTTGCATTGCTTGGATGATTTTACTCTCAATAAGGCAGTCTAATTCTTTTTTTCTTCCCAATATTGATTTAGGATCTACTCCCCAAAAGTCATTGATGTCAGATGGAAAATTATCAGAGCATAGATGAAGCATAATTTCAACAGTTTCATTGGGTTCATCACCTTTCTCTAGTTGTTCAACAACATTAATTAAAGTTCTCGTATTTGCTTGCTTATAATAACTAAATAAACAGCTATCTGGTATTTGAATGCCCAGATCTTTCGCATAATTGAAGCGTTTTTTACGCATATAATTTTTCGAATTCTTGATCAGGTATCTTTTTTTTTGTCTAAAGTTTTTTAGGGTTGCTGGTCTTCTCAATGCACGAGCAATAGCAATTCTATTGATTGGGGTTAATGGCCATTTATCATCATACCAGGTGTGTTGGTATGAAAATTTTATTGGAGATCTAACAGGCAAGCCTTTACTAAGTAAAATTTCCCAAAATTCTTTTTTTAGAAAGCAGATCCCTTGATGACAGTTGATATGATCAATATATTCAATTCCACCAAGAAGTTCAGCAAGTTTAGAAAGTTGAGCATCTAATTCTTGTTCAAATTCTTCAAGACTAACATTCCATCTGAAAAAATCAAATAAACTAAAATTACCATTAGCAATAGTCAACGTTCGATATCGATTTCCATTAACAGGAGAACCAGCAGTGATGGTAAAGTGTAATCCAATACCTACTGGATGAGTATCTATGGTATCGATATATTCTTTAAGTTGAATGATATTGTGATGGTTTTCTTCACCAAAAGTCACAAAAGCAGAAACAGCACTGACAATTCCAGCTTCAATACCTTGATAGATCCCTTCATTAATTGAACGAGAAGGACCAAAGTCATCTGCAGTTAATATAATTCCTTTAGGCATGTATTTTTGTTGGTAAGTTAATCTTTTCAATTGAAATTAGAGTAATCAATTAAAAAATTATAGATACGACAATTAAAAGTTTTTAATCTTGAATCTAAAAAAACTATTTCATCATCTCATTAGTTAATTACCCCCTCTCCATTTTCCATACTTTAAATAACCAAGAGACATTAGTCCAAGAAAAGTAAAGTAAAAGAACTCTACACACCACACTTGTTCGATCGTAGGAGAAAAATAGTGAACGAGTATAGATGCTGCAGAAAGATAAATACTAATATTAATTGCTTCAATGAGTAAAGAAACCTTTGTTTTTCCAGTACCAACTACGGCATTAAAAAGAACGAATGCAATGGTAAAAAAGAAAAGAACATAATTAATAACAGTTAATGTTGAAAGCGTATGGGGTACCAATTGTTGTTCTAGTTGATAAAAAGCAACTATTTCGGCTCCGAATAATGTGGTAATAATGACTACAGCTCCAGATGATAGTAATGCTAGTATGAGAATTCGACCGATTAGTTTCAAGATGAGTTCTTGTTTTTGGGCGCCAATTAAATTACTAACTAGCGTGTTGGTCGAAGTACTAAAGCCTAATAGAGGTATCATCATTAACATATAAATACTTCTAATAACATGTGAAATAGCTAATTCGTCTTCTCCTAATTGTTCTATAATTGAAAAGAAAATAAACCATGAACCAAATGTTAGGATATTTTGAAGTATAATGGGGATTGATACAGCTAGTATTTTTTGAATTAAATGCGAATGTATTCTAAAATTAAGTTGAAAGTTGTAGCGCTTAAAGTCAACAAATTTAATCGCATGAAAAATAAAGAAAATAACAGAAGACAGTTCAGCTATAACAGAAGCAATAGCAGCTCCTTTTATACCTATCTGCGGCATTCCAAAGTTCCCAAATATTAGCCCATAATCTAACCCAATATTGACAATAGCAACAACGATAGAAGAGTAGAAGAGAACGGTAGTCTTTTTGGTTGCGACAAAAAAAGCAATGAATAAAAAGTTTAGAAAAGCAAACAAGACCCCATATGATCGATAAGAAACAAATGTCGTTGCAGCTTCTGCAATTTGTTCAGATTGAGAAATAGTAGCGGCAAGTGTAGGATATAGTAATTGAAGTCCTAAGAAAATAAATACAGCCAAAGGTAAAAAGATATAGAGGCTTTGTTCTATTATTACTCCAATGGAGGTGTAGTTTTTAGCTCCATTAGCTTTAGCGATCATGATTTGTCCTCCTGTACTAACTCCCATTCCAATTGTGATAATCAAGTAGTAAAATAAAGCTCCATTTCCAGCTGCACCTAATTCAACTTTGCCTAATTGACTTAAAAATAAAGTATCAATAACTGTCACAATATTCTGCGTTACTCCACTGATAATGATTGGCAAGGTTAATTTCCAAATAGAAGAATATGTAATTGAATTAGACATAGTATAGAAGGAGGGGGACTATTAACAAAAAGGGCTGATTCTTCTGAATCAGCCCTTTCTTAAAATTATGTTTGAGTGATTAATCTACGATTAATTCTTCAACTCTATTTGCTGCATCTTGTAATGTAATAGCAGAGTGAACATTTAATCCTGAGTTATCAATAATTTCTTTTGCTTCAACAGCGTTAGTTCCTTGTAAACGAACGATAATTGGAACAGGAATGTCACCAATGTTTTTGTAAGCTTGAACAATCCCGTTTGCAACACGATCACATCTTACAATCCCTCCAAAGATATTTACTAAGATCCC
>JAUHZI010000067.1 GCA_030426105.1 Bacteroidia bacterium
GTAGGTGATATTAACAATAAACATTTTTTTTATTTGAGTTGTTGTAAGATAACAAAAAAGGCATAACCAAATTGGGTTATGCCTTTTTTATTTCTCTTAAAAAATGTTATTTTTTTCTTTGGTAATAGGAAACAATACTGGCTTTAGCTATGGTATTGTTCCAAAGGTAATAACCAACTACTGCAGGTGAAGTTGTAGAGGTTAGTCCTAATTTTTCAGTTTTAAGTGCATAAACGGTAATGATGTATTGATGTAAACCGTGGTCTTCTGGTGGACAAGGTCCTCCATAACCAATTGTCCCGTAATCTGTAATGCTCTGTATAATTTCACTTGGAATGAGATTGAGTTTAGGATTTCCAGCTCCTGTAGGTAATTCTTTAGTGTTTACAGGAATATCAAAGACAACCCAGTGCCACCACCCACTTCCTGTAGGGGCATCTGGGTCATACATAGTTATAGCAAAGCTTTTAGTTCCTTCTGGAGGGTTAACCCATGATAATTGTGGTGATAGATTAGAGCCAGTGCATCCAAAACCATTGAATTCTTGTGTTGAAGTAGCTACTCCTCCTAAATCTTTGCTTGATAGCGTAAAGGTGTTTTGACCTAAAAATGAATGGGATAAAGCCATCAAAATGACTGCAAAAAATAATCTTGTTCTCATAATATTTGTTTTTAAATTATAAGACAAAATTAGTTGAACAAGAAGCTTTTATTGTGTAGCGTTTAGTTCAAAAAGTATTGCTAGAAGTTCAATTTGATTGAAATTGCTTTGGAGTGACACCATACTTCGATTTAAATGCATGAATAAAGGCTGAAAGGTTCTCATAACCCACCTCTTCATAGATGTCTGTAGGGCGTTTAGATTTGTCTTTTAGTAAGTTTGCTGCGTATTCGAGTCTCTTTTCTTGAAACCACTTGCTTGGCGGTTTTTGAAAATGTTTCTCAAAAGTTCTTTTGAACGTAGATATACTCATGTTAGATAAGAACGCAAGCTCTCGAATAGTTAGTTTGTTTAGTTTATTTTGTTCAATTGTTTGAATAAAATATTGAGTTTGATTATCATGACTATGGATTAAAGAATTAAGAAATCTATCTCCATTTTTTTCGATAAGATACAGCATTAATTCTTCAAATTTAAGGGGTAAAAGTTTGCTTTGTAGTTCTTTTGATTGTTTTGCTATAACAATTAAACTGTCAACAAAATCTAAAGTGAAATTACTATATTTAAATGTATGTGTAGAATGTGAAAACAGTTTAGATTCTGACTTTAACTGATATTTTTGGATAAATTGAAAGATGGCTTCATTTGAAAAAAAGAATAAGATACTTTTATAGTATTTAGAAGAGTCCGTTAGTTTTTCGGTCATTAAACAATGTCCTGTTTTCATTAATAAGAACTCTGATGATTCAATTCTAGATGAAGAGTTATCAAAAAAAACTTCTTTGGTCCCAGCTTGGAGAAAGCTAAACGTATTTTGATTTAAAGTAACCTGTTGCTTGGTGAGTTCATGATTACTTTCATATATGTATATAGATAGGGGAGCTGTAATTCCTAAAGTATCAGGCAATATAATTGTTTCCATTTTTTACGCTATTATCAGATTATAGAATATTTTTAATCTGCTGATGTACCCAATCACTAAATGAAGCATCCTTTATTGAGACAATTTCATTTCCTTTTAGTGGAATTGATGTTTTAAAAGTTGTTTTGACCCAATCTTGAAAAATGGGGTTTATCCCTTCATTAGGTGGAAACCCTTGAGAAGTGTTCCAATCTGAAATTGTTTGCTCCAAATCAGCAAAACCAATTTCGTCATAACCAATTGCCAAAAGTCTAAGGAAATCAATAAAATTATCAGCTAAAATATATAGTTGCCCACCTTCAGAGCCTAAATGTACAATTTTTTGTTGCCCTTCATCATTTATCCAAAAAGCATATAAAGAGCCATCGGATCCAGCACCAAAAATTCCAAATCGATTTGAAAGATTTTCTACGCCAAGCCAATAACGCATGGTTTCTCCATCATCAGCCCTTAATTCAAAATAACCACTAATAGGGTAGTTATGAGTATCGAGCCAATTACATAGTAGCTCCAATTCTTTTGGGATCGAAATTGTGTTGGGAATTCCTTTTTGTATTTTTTGAAAAGTAGACATGAGTTGTAAAGTGTTATTTCTACCCTTGTAAATAAAGCGCATTCATCCCAATACCAATATCAAGTGTATGCGGTTGCCATGTGGTATTAGACTTTGTTTTGATGGCTTTACCTGTGTTTACATAGTGATAGATGTTTTGTTTTTGATACTTAGATGGTGTTTGCCAAATAATTGCTTTAGCTTTTACAATTTTTATATAATCAGTTGAAGTCATAATCGTTTGGGCTTCTTTTACCCTTATTGCATAATGATTTTTAAACCAAATAGTGAGGTAATTTAGTTCTTCATTATATATCATCGATTTTAATTGATGTTTTTTATCCAAAGCTCTTCCTTCCCAGTCTCCCCATATGGTTATTGTTACACTTTTATTAAAATTGAGTTGATAAGTAGAAAACAAATGAGCCAGCTCTTTTGGACTGTGTACAGTTATATCAGGATGGCTTGTTAATTCATCAAGATTGTAAGTTGAATTGCTTCCAGCCATCACTGCAATTACCCCCCTTTTTCGCATCATATTGAATAAAAACCGTCCAATAATAACCCCAATTAGGATAGCTAAAGTTGAGAAAATAATATGATAGGGAGCTGATAGTTCAAGAAATAGTAGAACACCTAACAAGCAAAACAGACTAAAAGGAATTAGAGCCTGAAAAAAAGCAACTATTGTACGGAATGTTTTCATTTTCTGTAAATATGAGATACCTCAATTCATTTATGTCTATTTACAGAAAAAGTGCATAATTGCACTTTTTCTGATCGGTTATATGATGTATAGAATAAACTATTTTTTAGGAATATCTTTTAAGATATCTAATAAGAATCCCCAGAATTTTTGAACGGAAGCAATATTTACTTTTTCATCTGGAGAGTGTGGATTTTTGATGGTTGGACCAAAAGAAATCATATCAACACCAGGATAACGTTCACCTAATATTCCGCATTCTAAACCTGCATGACAAGCTGCAACTTTAGGAGCTTCATTAAAGGCAGACGTATATTTTTTTACCATGATGTCTAAAATCTCAGAATCTGGATTTGGAGACCATCCTGGGTAAGATCCATTATGTTCAACAGTAGCCCCCATAGTTTTAAATGAAGCCCCAACGGTTTGAGCAATATCTATTTTAGAAGTATCTACCGAACTACGTTGTAAACTCTGTGTTTTAAAGATTCCATCCTTTACAATGACTCTAGCTAAGGAAGAAGATGTTTCAACTAATCCAGGAATTGCCATGCTCATTCTATAAACTCCATTATGAACTGCTCTTAGGGCATTAGTCATTTTTTCAACATCACCCATAGCCATTACTTCAGCAGGTAAATCAGTTGCTTCAATAGTAATGTCTAAGTCAGGGTCAGCAATAGAGAATTCGTTTGTAATACCTTCAGCTCTTTCTTTAAAAACAGTTAAAAAAGCTTCATCTTCAATCGTAATTACGGCAAAAGATTCTCTTGGAATAGCATTTCTTAAACTACCTCCATCAATTTCAGCGATATGTAAACCGTATTGACTAGCATCCGAAATCAAGCGATTCATTATTTTATTAGCATTACCACGTTCCAAATGAATATCCATTCCTGAATGTCCTCCTTTTAAACCTCTAATACTTATTTTGTATGCTTTAGATTCACTAGAAGGAATAGTAGTCGTATATTCATATGTTGTATTGGTGTCAATACCACCAGCGCATCCAATAGAAAACTCATCATCATCTTCAGTATCAAGATTCAACATGATTTTACCATCTAAAAGACCTTTTTCTAAATTGAAAGCTCCTGTCATACCAGTTTCTTCATCAATTGTAAATAAAGCCTCGATTGCAGGATGTTCAATGTTGTTACTTGCTAAGACTGAAAGCATAGAAGCTGCTCCAATTCCATTATCTGCTCCTAGAGTAGTTCCTTTTGCTTTAACCCAATCGTTATCAATGTATGACTGGATACCTTGTGTGTCGAAATCAAAATCAGTATCTGCATTTTTTTGATGTACCATATCGATATGAGATTGTAAGATAACTGTCTTACGATCTTCCATTCCAGGTGTCGCAGGTTTTTTGATAATTACATTTCCGATTTTATCAACATAAGTATCTAGGTTTAGATTTTCTCCAAACTCTTTGACATACTTAATGATTCTTTCTTCTTTTTTAGATGGTCTAGGAACTGCATTTAAATCTTCAAAATTGTTCCAAAGGATTTTAGGTTCTAATTCTCTTACTTCCATTGTAGTTTTAGTTTGTAACAAAGATAATAAATAACTTATATCGAACTCACGTTAAATAGCCTGTAATTTGGTATGTATATTGATTATTATCAAAACCGTTATAATTTGTTAAAAATTTTATCTTTGCTGTATATGAGTTTCTTCAACTTTAAATATTTAATAATCCTGTTCCTTCCTCTGATGTACTTAGATGGGGTAGCGCAAGAAAAAACGAGAATGTTATTGTCGTTGGATAGAAAAAGTTCACTTTTTAATCCTACCAAAGTCAATACATTAGGAATAAGAATAGGATATAAATATGGTTGTAAGGTAAACATGGGAATAGGTGTTTACAGAGCAAAAGATATTACTTTTGATTATCGATTAGATGCATTAGATTTTCCTAATGCAAGTACGAGTTTAGAGGCTAAATTGAACTATGTTAATGTTTTTGTAGAGCCAATTTTGTTGTCTGAAAAACGAAAGTTGTTTTCTATGCCAATGAGTGTTGGAGGTGGGAACTTAAAAGTAAAATATAGAGAGCTGAATACTTCAAAAACCCAAACATACTTTAACGATTTTGTGCCAGTTATTGATGTAGCAGGAGTATTTTTATTTAAGGCTATTCCATTTGTCTGGATTGGAGGAGGAGTTGGTTATCGTCATTTAATACATGAAGATGATTTAGTGAACGAACATTTCAATACCCCTTATTACATGCTGAAAATTAAGTTGGGTAGGCCATGTAAAAAAGCTGGTGTGTTCTATAAGTGGAGAAAAAATTTATTTGATAAAAAGAAGGATAATAAAAAAGAAGGCATATTTGACCTAAATAAAAAGGATTAATGGAAATAAAAGAGAGAATAGCGTTTTTAACAAAAGAACTTAATCAGCATAATCATAATTATTACGTATTAAATAAATCTGTCATTTCTGATTATGATTTTGATATGTTATTGAAAGAGTTGCAAGAGTTGGAAGTGAAACATCCTGAATATGCCTTTCCTAACTCTCCTACTAAACGAGTAGGGGGAGACATCACTAAAAACTTTGAAACTGTAGCGCATCGTTTTCCTATGCTTTCTTTATCGAATAGCTATTCTAAGGAAGAAATTCAAGAATTTGATGAACGTATTCAGAAATTGATAGGAGGTGAAATAGAATACGTATGTGAGTTGAAATATGATGGTGTGGCGATAAGTATTACCTATGAAAATGGGGAGTTAGTAAGAGCTTTAACACGTGGAGATGGAATTGAAGGAGAAGATGTAACGGCTAATGTGCGAACTATTCGAGCGATTCCATTAAAATTGCAAGGGGATTATCCTGAAAGTTTCGATATGCGTGGTGAAATTGTATTTCCATTAGCGGCGTTTAATCAACTAAATCAAGAACGTGAAGCTGCAGGAGAACCGATTTTTGCAAACCCTAGAAATACAGCTTCTGGAACAATAAAAATGCAGGACTCTTCAATTGTAGCATCTAGAGGTCTAGATTGTCAATTGTATCAACTTTATGCTGATGTTAACCCATTCGAAGGTCATTTTGAAGCGGTTAATTCGGTAAAAGATTGGGGGTTTAAAACACCTTCTTTAGCCGATAATTATATTAAAAAAGTTAACTCTATTGAAGGAATCATGGAGTTTATTAATTATTGGGATGAAAAACGGTCAGAATTGCCTTTTGAAATAGATGGAATTGTAATTAAGGTGAATAACCACCATAAGCAGCAGGAACTTGGTTTTACTTCTAAATCTCCACGTTGGGCAATTGCATATAAATTTAAAGCAGAACGAGTTTCTACTGTATTAAATGAAATAACTTATCAGGTTGGAAGAACTGGTGCAATTACACCTGTCGCAAACTTGGAACCAGTTCAATTGGCTGGAACTACAGTAAAAAGAGCGAATTTGCATAATGCCGATCAAATTGAAAAATTAGATATAAGAGAAAAGGATACGGTTTATGTCGAAAAAGGAGGAGAAATCATTCCAAAAATTATAGAGGTAGACTTTTCTAAGCGTCCAAAAGAATCTGAACCTACAGTCTATATTAAACATTGTCCAGAATGTGGTTCAGAGTTAGTAAGAGTAGAGGGGGAAGCGCAACATTATTGTCCTAATTCTTCCAATTGTAAACCTCAGATAACAGGAAAAATAGAACATTTTATTGGGCGTAAAATGATGAATATAGATGGGCTAGGAGTAGAGACAGTTGTGCAACTTTTTGAAGCTGGATTAATTAAAAATAGTGCTGATTTATATGATTTAACATTCGAACAGATAGAGCCTTTAGAGCGAATGGCAGAGAAATCGGTTAATAATCTTTTAAAGGGGCTAGAAGACTCTAAAAAAGTTCCTTTCGAAAAGGTGTTGTTTGCTTTAGGAATCCGTTATGTTGGAGAAACAGTAGCAAAAAAACTAGCCAAATATTTTAGAAATATTGATGCTTTAATAGCTGCCTCAGAAGAAGAGTTAGTAGCGGTTGATGAAATTGGAGGAAGAATAGCAGAAAGTGTAAAGTCTTTTTTCGAAGATGAAATGAATGTGAGTATTGTAAATCGCTTAAAAACAGCTGGATTACAATTTGAGTTAGATGAAACTGAGCATCAACAACAATCTGCGGCATTAGAAGGGAAATCTATTGTGGTTTCTGGTGTTTTTGAGATGAGTAGAAATGATCTAAAGAAATTAATTGAGTCACATGGAGGTAAAAATGCCTCTTCTATTTCAAGTAAAACAGATTATTTGGTTCGAGGAGACAAAATGGGGCCAAGTAAATTAGCAAAAGCTGAGAAATTGGGGATTACAATGTTGAGTGAACAAGAGTTTTTAGCTCTGCTTGGATGATATAAAAATAGCAAGGCAGTTTAATTACCTTGCTATACTTAAAATTATTGTTTGACTATTTTTTTTGAAATAATTCTGCCATTTTTATCTTCAAATGAAACGAAATAGATACCAGGGCTTTGATTTGATAAGTCAAAAGATATAATCTCCGTATCTATACTATTTAGAGCCTTTATGGTTTGCCCAATAGTATTGACTATTGTTATTTTTTGAGGCTTTGAGTTTCCTAAATTTATTGATAGAGTATTTCCAAAAGGGATTGGGCTAATTTTGATATCATCAAAATTATTTGCTTGCACAGAACTTAGTTGAGAAAGACAAACCTTTTGAATGCTACCCATATGAGCTTTTTGACTATAGATGAATTGAAAACCTTTAGGAGAATTACTTGAATCTCTAATGTATGCGTAAGAAAGAGCTATAAAGCAATAGTCTTTATTAAAATCGAAAGAAGTATTGGTAAATGCGTCCTCCTGTAGATCGAATTGAGTAACTAAACCTTGATTATTACCGTTTATCATAAGTGTTGAATCGTAAGTGGCATTTACGGAATCATACGTATAATTATAAATATCATCTATATCATTTAAAGAATCAGTTTGAAATACAAGTTTATACTTGTTAGAATCAAGTGGATACGTTGGAATAAAAGGAAAGCCAATAGAATCATGCTCTAATTGATAAACTAAATACCCTTCAAATTTTAGATGTAAGTCAAAGTTATATAGGTTCCAAATTTCATAATACATGTGGTCATAATTATTCGAACTTGGAGGATTGGAAATGGAAAAATTTAATACATTATTATTCTTAGATATATTTAAAACAGGGGAGTCTGGTCCATCTACACCTAAAGAATCATAAACATTAGTTTGAGATAACCCTATAAAGCAGTTAAGCGTTAAAATAAAAAGTAAACTTGTTTTCATAATCGTTAATTTTAAAGTTCAATTTAAAGCTAACTCATATTTCTATTGATTTCTCTCTATTTATTGGAAGTGGGGGCTTTCAATTATTATAAGGTTTAAAATGTCTTAACAAGCCAATTTGAGCATTCGTTTAACAGGAAAAGCACTTGAATAAATAAGCTCGTTAATAGTGCTCGCTCTAGTGGTATGTGTTTGATGAACTCTGACTGTATGTTTCGAAAGGTTAGTAAAGCTGTTAAGGCGATATAACTTACAGAAAGAATATTGTTCCCTATTAGTAGGATAGGTGCTATAGTAAAGAGAATTCCATTAGTTGATATTAACCTGTTTTTAGCTTTTTTTGTTAAAAGAATAATGCCTAACGCCACAAAAGCTGTTAAACTGGTTAAAATCAGTCCTATTCCAATGTTTTCATTATAGTAAATAACTAAATCTTTAAACAATAATAGTGGAATGCTAAGGTATAGCAAATTATAGAGGCTAGGTTTTGTAGCAAATAGATATGCTACTGGTATTATAAATGCAAATACAAACGATAGTGGAAGTGGGACAACAAAATCACCCAAGGAGAACCAATTAAATAGTCCATACATAAAGTATGTCAATAGTAAATAGTAGACCAATTTATAATCCCAACGCATATAAAGTTAATCTTTATTTTTCCAACGTTTTATTTTTACTTGCTCTTTCACCAATTCGAGTGATTCTACTGTCATTTCCGTAACAGCTTCCTCAAATTTAGCTTCTTCAGAAGGGTGTAAAATTGTTTTTAGAGAAACCTCAATTACCTCATTTAATAAGGCTGTAGAGTCTTCCTGAGCCATGTCTACTAATGTCTTTTCTATGACATTAGAAGTGATGTCGCTAATAGAACTCTCTAGAGTCTTAGCAATTTGTTTACCGAGAACAGGTATTTTTTCTAAATCGGCAATTTCTTTATTATTGGCAACAGCTTCTTTAACAGCTATAGCAACATAAGCTCTTATATCATCTCTTTTATCCACGTAAATTTGAGCAGAAGCATAACGGACACGTTCAGCAGCCCAATGCGCTATAATATCTTTTTTAGGGTAAATAACTTCACGAATAATTTGTTCAACAATAGGATTTCCAGCTTTGATTTCATCTTGAGCACCTGATATAACATTAACTGTAACACGGTCTGAAACTTCTTCTACAAAAATATAATAGTATTTCATAGAAGCCTGGTACCACCAAGTTTCTCTTACATCTATTACTCCTTTTTTCTGAAGGCGAATGATTAATGAAGCTATACGGATAAGCCTCAAGAAACGGAAGGCTTGTAGCGGAATACACCCAATTAAGTCATACCAAAAATAGAAAGGGAAAATGTACCATTTTTCAAACTTTTTATGGTAAATGGCATACCCCCATCTCAATAAAAACTCAGAAAGAAATATTGCTACAAAAAATAAGTCATAGAATAAAAAATCTGGATGAATTACATTGTAATAGAAAGTGTGAAAATCCTCACTGATACTGAAAACTAAACCTCTAAAAAACTTAGTTGTAAAGGCTAAGTCAAATCCCATCCAAAATAAGTTCAGAAGAATGAGAATAATCATTAGGATATCTACTGCATACCAAAAAGTAGAAGTCCCTCGCTTGAGTTTACTAAAATAAATTTTCATAGTTAATTAGATGAAGCCTTTTAGTATTCCACGAAGATTAAGAACTTCACCTGCTAAGATTAACATAGAGTGTTGGGTGCTATCTGTAGTATGAATAGCTCCTTTTAAGTGTAGGTTATTTCCTTCTATTTTCTCATATTCTAAAGTTATTGTTGAGATTTTTAAGTCAGGAATGACAGACATCCCAATTTTTTGAATTGCATTTTTAGGAGGGTAATTTTTTATTGCTTTTGGAAGGTCTGCAATAAAACTATAAGTTGTAAACTCTGGAGTTATCGCTTCGAATTCTTTGTTTGTTCCTAAGTAAAGTATATCATCTTTTAAGGTTAAATAAAGAGACTCATTGACAAAGTAAGGGTGGGGGATTGTCCAATACCCAGCCTTGTTTTGAATTAGTGTATCTTGGTTCAATGTATCAAATAATGCACTAGGATTTGAAATTTTTACAGCATGCATTATTTCTGGGATATTAAATAAAGGACTTGCTTCAACGGTGTCAACAGCTAGTATGGTTGCAAAAGTTTCAGGATTTATTTTCTGTTCTATTTTGGTCGTAAAAACAGGAGTAGTTTTATAACCAGTAATGCTAGAACAAAAAGCTCCAGTACAATAATCAAGAATATAATATTGCTCTTTATTTAATGATTTTTGAAACAGATCTTTAAAATAAAACGGGGTAGTAGATAGGCTTATTTTGGCTATTTCATTTGTGTTTAATGTAGCTTTATTGTTTGTTTCTAAGTTAAATGCTTCTTTATTTTTTAATTTGCTAACTAGTTTTAAATCAATCTTTTTGTCGGTGCTATTTAAACTAAAAGTTTTGCTTTTTAAGTTTTGAGTAAAAGCAAATAAATCAAAATATTCTTTAAATATAGGGTTGTCTTTGCTGGACCAAATTCCAAGATGGTTTTCTTGTTTAATAAAGTTAGAGTAGGTTGAATCTTTTTCATTTAAAAAGTTAGGTTGGTTAGAAAAAACAGCTTGATATTGTTGCTCAGCTATACTGGTAATTGTTTGTCCATCTGGTGTAATATTTTGAAGGATTACCGCTTTATTCTCTTTTCTTAGAATAATAAGGTTCTCTTGTGTTAGTGTAATAATTTCACCTTCTTGAAATACATTTCTTTGGATAGTACTAGGGCTTTTAGTTAAGGATTTAATGAAATTATTTTCATTAATAACTTCACAAATGATTCCAATATAATTGGCTTGCTCTGTTGAATCAGTGAAAGTATAAAGTACCCCATCAACAAGTGGATTAAGCCCATTTCCTCCCATATTATTTTCAATTTCTTTGAGATCAACAGAGGCATTTGTAGCTGAGTCTAGAAGAGTTGGATTCCTTTTGAGCAAGGTATAAAAGTCTGTGGCAATTTTTTCAGGTTTAATAAAAACAACATTAGTGGCATTGTAAGGAACAATGCTTAATGTATTACTTCCTTTTGGTTGATTCATAAAAAGAATTCCTCCAATTATTAAAAGAGTTAGAATACTTATAGCGAATATTGTAGTTATCTTTTGAAGTTTCCTCATTCAATAGTTTTTTGTAAGGCAAAAATATGCTTTATCTTTTAAAGATATAAATCTCTATAGATATATGCTGTTAAAAATCCTAAAATCATTACCTTAGCATAGATTAGTATGAATAATTTATATGCAATAGTAGATATAGAAACTACGGGGAGCTTTTCCTCTAATGGTGGGATAACCGAAATAGCAATTGTCGTTACAGATGGTAAGCAAGTATTGGATACCTACGAAACACTTATTAATCCTAATGCCTTTATCCCTCCTTTTATTCAAAATTTAACAGGTATTTCTAATGAAATGGTAGAAAATGCTCCTCAGTTTTCAGATGTAGCTGAAGAGATAGCTCAAATTTTAGAAGGTAAAATATTTGTCGCTCATAATGTTAATTTTGACTATAAGTATGTTAAATATGAGTTGGAGTTAGCAGGTTATTCTATTGGTCAACCTCGCCTTTGTACAGTACGTCTAGGGAGAAAAATATTACCAGGGTTACCTTCATATAGTTTAGGTAAGTTAACAAAAACCTTAGGTATAAAGCATGAAAGTAAACACCGTGCTATGTCAGATACCATGGCGACAACTGAACTTTTTCATCTTTTGATAGAAAAAGGGGAAGGTGATATTTTGGCAACATTAAAAACAGTGTCAAAACAACCGAATTTGCCAGCAAATTTACCTGAACGCATTTTTAATAAATTACCTCAAGGAACTGGGGTCTACTTTTTCTATAATAGTACTAGAGAAATTATTTATATTGGGAAGGCTAAGAACATTAAAAAGAGAGTTACGACACATTTTACAGGAAAAGCTACAGCTCAAAAATTAGCATTTTATAAAGAAGTTCACCATGTCTCTACTGAGCTTACAGGTACAGAGTTAATTGCTTCATTATTGGAAGATGCTGAGATAAAGCATCATTGGCCAATATATAATCGAGCCCAAAAAAGTAGGATTAATAAATTTGGTGTTTTTCATTACGAAAATCAAAAAGGGATAGCACAATTGGGAATTACTAAAATTGGAAACCAAGTCAAACCTTTAAAGACTTTTCCTAGTCTTTCAGATACCAGAAACTGGTTAATTAAAAGAATTGAGGAATTTGAATTGAAGCCTCAATTGTGTGGGATGCCAGAGTTTGATTCTTTAACAGTAGAACAAGAAGAGCATCAACAGAATATTCAAAAATTTTTAGAAGAATATGATAATGCTTCTGATTCGTATGTGCTCACTGGTAGAGGAAGAGCTTTAGGAGAAGAATCCTTTGTGTTTGTTGAAAAAGGAACGTATAAAGGGTATGGATTTGTAAATACAGACGAGGCTAGGGTTTCTACATTAGAAGAAGTAGAGAACTATTTAATAAGAAGAGAAGAAACAATAACAACGAGAAGTATTATACGCTCTGAAAAATTTAATGAACCTTTGAAAAAAATATTTTTTAATGCCTAGAATATTAGCAATAGATTATGGAACAAAAAGAGTGGGGATTGCTGTTACAGATGACTTGCAGATTATAGCATCTGGTTTGACAACGGTACATTCTAGTGACTTAATCGATTTTTTATCAAAGTATATAGAGAAGGAAGAAGTAGAGGCAATTGTAGTAGGAGAGCCTAAGACATTGAAAAATGAGCAAACAGATATTTCACATGAAATTGAAAAACTAATTAAACACTTATCTAAAAAGTTTCCGCAACAAAAAATAGATACAATAGATGAGCGCTTTACTTCTAAATTAGCTTCACAAGCTATTTTTATGTCTGGTGTTAAGAAAAAGAATCGCCAGAAAAAAGAACTAATAGATGAAGTTAGTGCCACAATTATTCTTCAAAGTTACCTTCAACAGAAGGAAAATAGTTTGTTTTAATGTTAATAGATATTCCTTTTGAACCAACATTGTTTGGGAAAACGATTAATGTTCATTTAATTTTAGAGTATCTAGCCTTTTTTGTCGCTTTCCGTTATTATATTTCTTTACGAAAACGCACTGAAGATGTCATTTCATCCAATAATCGATTGTCTATTATATTAGGTGCAGCTTTAGGTGCTTTAATTGGTTCTAGAATAGTGGGAATATTTGAAAATCCTTTGTTAATAGCGAATCAAAATTGGTTAGAGTTGATGAACACCAAAACGATTATGGGAGGGCTTTTTGGTGGTTTATTAGGAGTAGAGCTTGCTAAGAAGATAATTGGTGAGCAACATTCCTCAGGTGATTTATTTACATTTCCTATTATTGTAGGAATATTTATAGGAAGGATAGGTTGTTTTCTTACAGGGGTTCATGAGTTTACTTATGGAAAAGCTACTACATTTTTTATGGGGATGGATTTGGGAGATGGAATAAGCCGTCATCCTATAGCGCTTTATGAACTTTTTTTCTTGATTGGGCTTTTTGGAGTTCTTAAGTTTCTAAATAAAAACCAAAGACTGGCTTATGGTCTGACTTTTCAATGGTTTATGATAGCTTATTTTCTATTTCGATTTTTTATTGAGTTTTTAAAGCCTAATGAGTTTTTATTGCTCGGATTGAGTACAATTCAATATTTATGTATCTTGTGTGTGTGTTATTACCATAAAACGATTATTAATACCTTTAGAAATGCCTACTAGAAAATATACATATTACGATTATACACAAAGTTTATGTCCAGAATGCTTAAAACGTGTGGATGCAAAAATTGTTTTTGAGAATGATAAAGTATATATGCTCAAACGTTGTAAAGAGCATGGAAATTCTAAAGTGTTAATCGCTGATGATATTGAATATTATAAAAATATAAGGAACTATAATAAAGCTTCTGAGTTTCCATATCAGTTTAATACTAAAACAGACTTTGGTTGCCCATATGATTGTGGGCTTTGTCCAGATCATGAACAACACTCTTGTTTAACTATTGTTGAAGTAACAGATCGTTGTAACTTGACATGTCCAACTTGTTATGCAGGTTCTTCTCCTAATTATGGAAGGCATAGAACTTTGGAAGAGGTCAAAAAGATGTTGGATGCAGTTGTAAAGAATGAAAAAGAACCTGATGTTGTTCAAATTAGTGGGGGAGAACCAACAATACACCCTCAATTTTTTGAAATTTTGGATTATGCCAAAACTTTACCTATTCGTCATTTGATGGTGAATACCAATGGAATTAAAATCGCAAAGGATTTTGAATTTGCTCAACATTTGGCAAGTTATATGCCAGATTTTGAGTTGTATTTACAATTTGATTCCTTTAGTGATACCGTTTTAAAAGAATTAAGAGGTGCTGAATTAGTGAAGTTACATCAGCAAGCAATTGATCATTTGAATGAGTTGAATCTTTCTACAACACTTGTGGTAACATTACAAAATGGACTAAATGATGGTGAAATCGGGAATATAATTAATTATGCATTACAGCAAAAAGCCGTTAGAGGAGTTACGTTTCAACCCACTCAGATTGCAGGTCGATTGGAAAACTTTAATGAACAAACTGATCGAATTACGTTGACTGAAGTTAGAAGAAAAATTCTAGAACAGTCACCAATTTTTAATGCTGATGATTTAATCCCTGTACCTTGTAATCCTGATGCTCTAGTTATGGGGTATGCATTAAAGCTTGGAGGAGAAGTTTTCCCATTAACTAGATATATTAATCCTGCTGATTTATTAGATAATAGTAAGAAAAACACCATCGTTTATGAGCAGGATGAAGCATTACATGGTAAAATGATTGAATTGTTTAGTACTGGAAACTCTGTAGAATGTGCTAGTGAAAATCTAAAATCAATCATGTGTTGTTTGCCAGAGATTGATGCTCCTGAATTGGGGTATGATAATCTGTTTAGAGTAATTATTATGCAGTTTATTGATGCGCATAATTTTGATGTACGTGCGATAAAAAAATCTTGTGTACATATCGTAAATAAAGATTATAAAATTATTCCATTTGAAACGATGAATTTACTTTATAGAGATGATAAGGTAGAAATGTTAAACCAAATAAGAGCTGAGTTATGATATTTTTAGAAGTTAATTTAGATGGATTATTTTTAATGATTTTTTTAGTAATGTTTGGTCCATCAATATTATTGAGCCTAATTTCGATTCCATTTTTTGCTAAAAATAAAAAGAAGACGGGAAAAATTTTATTGATTATAGCTGTCGTATATTTAATAATTAGTTTAGGTATTTGTTCAAGCATGATGCTGTGATTTTTCTTAGATTATACATATCTGACCTTCAGGTTTTTGGAATGCTAGCTCTATTGGGCGGAGCTGTTTTTCTATTGGTAGCTTTTATCTTGTTTCTTACTCGAGAAAAGAAGGTAGCACGATATTTTCTCTTGACAGCAGTGTTGATTCTTTTAATAGGAGTAGGCCTTTGTAGTGTGTAATTCAGTTTCTGATATTTGTCATTTTTTAGGGTAATGCAAATCATAATTGTATAGGAAAGAGTAGTTTAAATTTACATTAAAATAAAAACTACAATATAATTATGAATGAAAATAATCAAGAAGATGTAACAGGTATTGCATTTTTGGATAAGCTTTTTTTTGATGCAAACCTTAATCGATACGGAATTATGGCTATTTTATTATTAGTCGTAGGATGTATGGGGGGAATAGCAGTAGGTACTGGTGGAATAAATAGCACTGTGCAACTATTTCTATTAGCTTTTTCAACGATGTTTTCGTTATCAATGATGTTGGCTGTAGCGCCAATGAAATGGGTGATTTATTCAGGAATTTTAGCTGTAATAATTGATTTAGTTATAATTGCTTTTAATCTTTTAAGTTAATACGTTAGTAAGTGTTTTTGTGTTAATTGACTTTATAGATTAAAGTTAAAAAGGAGCTATCAAACGTGATAGCTCCTTTTTGTTGAGTGTATATTATTAGAATTAACCTTTTAGATAATCTTCTAAATAAGAAAAATGAGATGTTAATTGTCCGTCTTTAGTTTCGGAAGCTCTATCTATAATGTTTTCAGGATCATTACCTAATAAAGGCTCCAAAACATGTTCGATAAACATTTCTCCAAAACTTTCTGAAGCATCTTTAGGTAATTCACAAGGTAAATTATCTACAGCCATAACACCTATAGCTCCTTTTTGTGTAAAATCAACAACCGATTCAGTTTGAGGATTATAGCCATAAAGTGGTTCTGCAATTGTAGATGGTTGTAGAGTAGAAGCTACAGCACAATCAATATCGCAGCTAATATCTGCTACAATTTCTATGTTAAAGTCTTCAGCCTTAGCATCCTCTCTGGTAAAAATAAAAGGAGATTCGCTATCCCAATAATGACATGCGATATACATATTTGCTACTTTGGCATACTTTGGAAATACAGAATGATAACCTTTAGGGTTTTTATAAAATTCCTGCTTGTTCATAGGTTGCATATCATCCCTTTCATAGTAATCAGCTACATCTAAAACAGTATATACTGGCTCATCGAAAGTTTCTGTTAGAAATGCTGTCGGACTAACTTCTTTAATTGCTATTTTCTCAATTACTTCAAGAGCTCCACCACCAACACGACCTTTACCTGTTATCACAGCTTTGAAATTGCTTGGTAGTTTAATGTTAGGTAATTGTCCTTCCATCTCGGCTCTATCTTCACATTGGTGTGCAGGTTTTAGATTGTAAAGTCCACTTTTAAGTCCATAAGCTAAAAAACCATTGTAACACCCTACAATTCCAGCATATCTACCAAAAGCAATGAGTCGTTGTCCTTTAGAGTTTGTTATCACTTCCCAATCAATTAATTGAATATTCTTATCAATTATTGCTTGTAATAATTTTCTATTATATGGTTGCTCTTTAAATGTATGCGAGAAGAAAAGATATTTTTTGTTTGGAATCAATTCATCAACAGGAACCTCTTTTACACCCATTAAAATATCACAGTGACTTACGTCTTCAACTACAGCAATTCCCAAGCGCTCATAATCTCGATCTGAAAATTTTCTAATGTTACTTTTTTGAACATAAAGTTCAACATTATCGTAATCATTTAAAATGCGTTCACACTGTTCAGGTGAAAGAGGAACTCTTTTATCTGGTGGAGTTTTTCCCTCTCTTATTATTCCAATTTTAATCATAACTATCTAACTATTTTTAGAAGGCTAAAAATACATAGATAATCATAAGAAAACAAGCGGAGTTAGTTATTTTCAGGACTATTGTATTTCGTCTTAAATTTTCTTCCTGTTCTCGCGTCTATATCTTTGATATAGTTCCATTTTCCTTTTCTCCATACAAA
>JAUHZI010000068.1 GCA_030426105.1 Bacteroidia bacterium
AGCCAATAATTCAATTTATAAAATTACGAAAAGAACAAACGATACTATTGACGCAGAAGTAAATTCCTATGATGACCAACATATTCTTTTCGAATATAAAGCAGACCGACAAACCATCGGAAAATCATCTACACCACTTCCTTTCACAACACAATATATTTCCTTTGAAGAGGGGGATTCATTTTATTTGACAAGTGATGGATTACAGGATCAATTTGGAGGAGAAAAAGGGAAAAAGCTAACCAAACGAAGAATGAAAAACTATTTTTTGGAGTGTGAAAAATATAACATCGCAGATCGAGAAAACTATTTAAAAAGCCAACTTAAAAAATGGAAAGGAAATGAACGTCAAACAGATGACATTTTAGTACTAGGAATACAAACAAGTTAACATAAGCTTGACAGACCTATACTAGTATACTAGTACTCTATGTCTAACCCTAACTTTTCTCTTAATTGATGTAGCGCATCATTCTTCTCTGCCATCTGCAAAAAGCGATCTCTTCCAGACAAGTACTTCATAGAAGTTGCTTCCTTTTCAGTCATTTCAATGGTAAGACTAACTCCATAATTATTTAATTCTTTTCTTAAGAAAGCTAATAAATCTGGACGTTCATTATCTAAATCAATTTGTTGTACAGCACTATCTATTGTAAATACAACTTCAAAATTTTCTTTTAATTCAGGTTGTCGTTTAGATAGCGTTGCATACATACTAACTCTTCGCTCTTTTTGAACGCGATATGCATACGACTTCCACTTCGCATGTAGTTGCTCAACAGTAAAACTTTTTCTAGGCTTATTAGATAAATCTTCTTGCTGTTTCTCCTCAGCTTTGACCTCTGTTTTTTGTTTTATTGCTCCACCAATTGAAAGGCTAGACTTTCTTTTAAACTGTTGAAATGAAGCTACTTTAATATTTTTTTTCTCTTCCTTAGGGGGAGCTACAACCACTTCTTTTTTGGCCACAGGTTGTCCTGTCTGTGTTGGTTGAACCGTTTGAGGGTTAGGAGCCTTTGGAGTATCTATTCCTAAGAAATCAGGAGCGATAATTTCAAAGTCTAATGGGTTACTTTTTTTTTTGACCCTCTATGGCAGTTAGAGAGCTTAATTTCATGATAGCCAATTCAACATGAAGTCGTTTATTTTTGGCTGCTTTGAAATGCACATCTGCATCTCCAGTTATCTTTAATGCATCCACTAAAAAATGTGCTGATGCACTTGCTGATTGCTCTTTATACTTTAACTTAATATTGTCACCTACCTCTAAGAGTCTCAAAGTAATTGCATCTTTACAAACTAATAGGTTTCTAAAATGGCCACCTAATCCAACAACAAAGTTATGACCATCAAAACCATTGTCTAGAATTTCATCGAAAACGAGTAAAGCTTCATGGATTTTATTACCTAATAAAGCATCAGTTAACTTGAAGTAATACTCGTAATCCAAAATATTTAAATTCTTGATTACTGCGTCATAAGTAATATTATCGTCACAATAACTTACAATTTGATCGAAAATAGAAAGCGCATCCCTTAGTGCTCCATCAGCTTTTTCCGCTATTACATGAAGTGCATCTGGCTCAGCTTTAATACTTTCCTGTTCCGCTATCCAACCCAAGTGAGCTGCAATATCTTTAATTGTAATACGATTAAAATCATAAACCTGACAACGAGATAATATCGTTGGTATAATTTTATGTTTTTCAGTGGTTGCTAGAATAAAAATTGCATGTGGAGGTGGCTCTTCTAATGTTTTTAAGAAAGCATTAAAAGCCGCTTGAGATAACATATGGACCTCATCTATAATGTAAACCTTATACTTTCCAGTCTGAGGAGGTATCCTTACTTGGTCTGTAATCGAACGTATATCGTCTACAGAGTTATTAGAAGCAGCATCCAACTCAAAAACATTAAATGAAAAATCTTCTTCTAAATCTCCACCTTCTTGTTGGTTAATCGTTTTTGCAAAGATTCTTGCACAAGTCGTTTTACCTACCCCTCTTGGTCCACAAAACAAATAAGCAGAAGCAAGATGCCCTGTATCTATAGCATGCTGAAGCGTGTCAGTAATATTCGACTGCCCTACAACACTTTCCCATGTTGAAGGTCTATACTTCCTTGCTGATACTATAAACTGATCTTCTGCCATTATTCAAATAAAGTCTCACAAATATAAAATTACGATTTGAAACCACTAAGTTTATCTATGCTATTTTTATTAACAATTGTTAAAGTTTTTTGTTTCTCTATAAATTAGTTTTTAGAAATTCAATATTTTATCTAAGAACCATTACTTTTGGTCTTTAAACTAACTAATTATTTCGAATGAAAAAGACTTCACTTTTTTTGACATCGGTTTTAGCAACTGGATCGTTAATCATAAATGCTCAATCTGATTTATTAGAGCATATACCAACCAATGAGTTTGCTGTAGTAACTTTTGACGGAGCTGCAATATCTGCTAAGAGCAGTGACCTAAGTAAACTAGCAATGTATGATAGTATAACAACTCAATTTGATCGATTAATGGCTGATTATAAGCAAGCTTTGATTGATGAAAACACTAGCGTTTCTGATGCTGAAGTTGAAGAATTACGTGAGAGCATTGAAGAAGAGGTTATTGCACCACCTCCACCACCTGAACCTGAAATAAAATCTGAAATTATTGAAGAGGAAACTGTTGAAATAGCAATTGACGAGGCTGAACCATCTACCAAAGCATATGATAGCTATGATTATAATTATGAATATAGCTATAAACCTACACCTAGGCTGACACTTGAAAATCTTTTTGGAGCACTTATCACTAACGGTACTGCTTATGGTCTTAACACTACTAAAGATTATTACTTCGCTGTTGGAATGAATGATAGTATTCATCATTCTGCACTTATTTTCTCTAAAGGAGCCAACAACAAGTTTGATCAATTCATTCAGAAAATTATTCCTTCAGATCAAAAAGACGCTCTTATTACTATAAACAATAACTACCACTACTACAAAGATGAAGATATTCTTTTAGCTTGGAACAATGATGTTGTTGCCTTTATTGATTATACTATACCATATAGATACAATCGTTATTCTTATGCAGAAGAGACTACAACTGAAGAAAATTATTATGAATCATACCAAGAACGTTTAGAAGCTGAAGCGAAAAAGAAAGAAGCAGAGAAAAAGGCTAAACTAGAGAGTGTTTTAAATAGTATTTTCAACGATACTCCTCAGCACTCTTTAAAATACAATACTAACTATAAGAAGTCTACAATTCAACGAGGTGATATTTCATACTTCATCAATGCTATGGGAACTACTAATAGTGAATTCTTCTTTAAAGCATACACTGGAGAAAAATCAGGAGATTTCTTAAGCTTATTTAAAGATAACTTTACTTATGGAGCTTTAAATTTTAATGCAAATGACATTGAAATTCAATCTACTCAACATGTTGGGGCACATTATTTAAAGCAGGTAAAAGAAATGAATAAGAAAAAGTTTAATAAAGCAATGTATAAATACATTGATGGACAAAACTTAATTGGAGTTGCTGGTTTTGCAAGCAACCCAGAGCCTGCTTATGAAATCTACAAAGACACGTATATTAATATCCTTTCTAATATTGAAATAGGAGAAGACTGGATAGGAACTGCTGCTGACATTGGTTTTACTTTCTTTGATGAAGAAGAATTATTTGATTTAATTCAAGGAGATTTTGTTTTTGCACTAACAGATATTAAAGAGTTTGAAGTTGAGTATACTTCATACGATTATGATGAAAACTACAATCGAGTAGAAACAACAAAAACTAAAAAAGAAACATTACCAGAATTTGTTAGTTTAGCAACTATAGGGAATAAAGAATTGAGAGATAAAATCATTCGATTAATGAGCCAAACTGATGTTATTCGTAAAAAAGGGGATTACTATGAATTACAAGAGCCTAAGTCAAGATATTCTGACAGGCCTGCTAAACCTTTAAATGTTTTTTACATGATCAAAGGAGATTTATTAATCGTTACAAATGATGAACAACTGTTAATTGATAATAATGGTAATGGACTTCCTAAAGCTAAACAATTGAATGGAGAAGCCCTTAAATTGATGAAATCAAATAATATGTTTGCTTATTGGACACCTAAGGCTACTTACGATAAGATTCCTAAGGAATTCCAATCAGAAATGAAACCTCTTGAAGTTGCTGCCAATACCTACCAATCATTGGTTGTTAGTGGAGTTAAAAATAAAGGAAACTTATTTACTTCTTCTGCTAAATTAAACTTGATTGAATCGGAGCAGAACTCATTAATGCATTCTTTGGAAATTATCCAATCATTAATTGAAAGTGCTGGAAGATTTTAAAGCATACTATCTTCAACAAAAAAGCCGAAAAGTAAGATTACTTTTCGGCTTTTTTGTTTTTAAATACTTAACTCTATTCCTTATCATTCATTTTTCATAACCTATCAATTGGATATGATAAAACCAATAAACTATTTATTTCTGTTACAATGTGCGTTTCCTGCTTCCTTAGCTTAAGATTTATTGATTCTTATACAGCGTTCTTAAGCTATCTTTAACGTATTTACGTAGGAGCTTTTCATCTCTAGAACTTAGGTTAACTCCTTTGTCTTTAGATCCAAATACTGCAAATTGTAAATACCTGTTTGGATGCTCTTGTATATTTTCAACTAAACGTCCAGCTTCTTCCACCATGATATTAACATTATTATATAATGTAGAATCTTTTAACAACATTGTTAAACTTCCTTCACCATTTTCTAATTCATACAATATTGCATTTACATTATCCAATGACTCTTGAGCTTTGTTCAAGGTACCTGCCAAGTCTAAAGCTGCTATACTATCTGTGATTACACTAACATTAGCAAGTGTCTTTGTAATCTCTTCATTACTTTCTTTTAAGTTTCCTGTAATCGAACGTACATTCTCCAATGTTGCAAAAATTTGATTTCTTGCACCTGAGAAACCAGCAATTA
This sequence comes from Bacteroidia bacterium, assembly GCA_030426105.1. Taxonomy (GTDB): domain Bacteria; phylum Bacteroidota; class Bacteroidia; order Flavobacteriales_D; family Parvicellaceae; genus S010-51. Next base: position 5,001 of record JAUHZI010000068.1, read on the forward strand.
ACGTATCTAAATTTTTCGATACTTTTTCGAAATTGGTAATTGCATTTTTTATTCCTTCAAAACTTTGGTCTAGATTCCCTGTATTTCTAGTTAGAACTGCAGACATAACTTCCAAAGAAGAGTCTGCTGTTGCAATTACATTGTTAATTTTAGACAAAGAAGGATCAATTCGCTCTAATACCTGTACTTTAATCTCTTCAAAAACTCCTGGTTTTGCCTTCGCAAAAATAGTATCTCCACTTTCATGAAACTTTTGTGTTTCAGGTGAAAACAAAATATTGATTTGTGGGCTACCTAGCATTCCTGGCTCTAACTGAGCAATTGAACCTCTTGGAATTTTAATCCACTCATTGGTTACATCAAATTCAACCAATACTCTTGACGGATCGTTAGGATACAACCCTACACTAGTTAACACCCCAATAGGAACCCCATTCTTTACCACAGAATTCCCAGTCACTAACCCTTCAGCCCTTTCGTAAACAGCATAAAAGCGTTGATTTTTTTCCCATAAATTTTGCCCTTTTAAGAAGAAAAAACCTACAATTAAAGCTGTAACTCCAACTGAAGCAACAATTCCTACTATTATCTCTTTTTTAAATTTCATTTTATTTTGTCTTTGCTATCGCTTCTTTTACACTTATACGCTCTCCGTTTTCAAAAGCGATTATAAAAGCTGAAGTATATCCTTTTTCTTTAACACTGCTCAGACGCTTCTTTGCCTCTTCAACAGTTTCATAGTTTCCAACAATGTATTTATAAAACTTTCCGCTAATATACATATCTACATCGTTCATTCCCTTAAAATTATATGACTTTGTTTCAACTTTATTTTTTGAAGTTGCAATTTGCACCCTAAATTTTATAGTACTTTTTGTTCCTGAAGTGTTTGTCTCCGCCTCTACTGTTTCTTTTTCTTGAGGAGCTTCAATAATTTTAGGCGTACTAATAATTCCATCGACTTTATCCCTTCTTGCTTTATATTTAGAAAACGAATTAAATATCGTTGTTGCTAACTTTGTTTGTCCCTCTTTATTGCCTAAAAACTTTTCTTCCTCAGCATTTGATAAGAATCCTAATTCAATTAAAACAGCGGGCATTGTCGTTCGATATAACACTACAAAACCAGCTTGTTTTACTCCCCTACTCTTCACATGAATTGTATTTACAGCATCCTTAACAATTTGATCTGCAAACATTAAACTTTGGTCTAAAAAAACATTTTGTCTCATTGACAAGCCTATATATGCATCTGGATCAGAAGGATCAAATGCCTCATATTTACTAGTATGTCCATCTTCCATTAAGATGGAAGAGTTTTCTAATTTTGCAACATTTAGGGCTGCTTCTGATTTATGTAACCCAAGCACCCATGCTTCAAAGCCTCTTGCAGAAGAGTTTCCAGCAACATTTGAATGAATGGAAATAAATAAATCAGCTTTTGCTTTATTAGCCACAGTAGCACGTTCAGCTAATCCAATGAAGTCGTCTGTCGAACGGGTATAAATGACTTTAACACCAGGATAGTTTTTCTTAATTAACTCTCCTAATTTCAAAGATACTGCCAAAACAACATCTTTTTCTTTTACTTTATTCGTTCCTATAGCACCAGGGTCCTTACCACCATGTCCAGGATCAATGACTACAGTTTTTATTCCCATCCCTGTTTGAGCGGGAAGAATATTTGAAAACAGAAGCGTTACAAATGCTAAAAAAATAGAAAAAATCCGTTTCTTCGCATAATATTTGATTGTGTTCGTTATCATAACTAAATATTTTAATACCACTTGAACGCTAATATTAACATAGTAAATAACAAATTTAACAGAATTTTCTGCCCAAGAACTGGGGTTAAATACTTTGTTATACTCGTATCATTGTTAATAAGCTATTCTAATTTATCCTACAGTCAAACAACCCCAGACAGTGTCAAAAGTGAGCTTGAAAGTCCCCTATTCTACGATGCTGAAGATTCTATTGACTTGGATATGATAAATCAAAAAGCATACCTCTATAACAAAGCTCACATAAAGTATGGTTCTTTTGAGCTAAAAGCTTGCTTTATTGAGTTTGATTTTAAAACCCAACAAGTTAAGGCTAGACTATGTCGAGATTCATTAGGAAAGAAAATTGGAGTTCCTGAATTAACTGATGGAGAAGTAAAAACCAAAGCAGATAGCTTAGGATTTAATTTTGAAACAAAAAGAGGTATTACCTATCAAGTGAAAATGCAGGAAGGAGAAGGTTATATCCACGGGAATAAAGTAAAAAGACAATCCAGTGGAGATATTCATATAGACACTGCTCTATATACTACATGTGATTTAGACCATCCACATTATTATTTCAAATTAAGAAAAGCTATTATTAAACCAGATGATAAGATTATTTCTGGCCCTGTAAACTTGTTTATTGCAGATATTCCAACTCCTTTAGGCCTACCTTTTGCATATTTCCCTAACCAAAAATATGGGACAAATGGAATCATTATTCCTACTTATGGAAATTCACCTGCTCTTGGTTTTTATTTAACTGGCGGTGGTTATTACTATAAATTCCAAAAACGAAAAAACGGTAAGTACTCCCCTCTAGCCGATAAATTAGCTCTGATGCTTACGGGAGATATTTACTCTAAGGGAAGTTGGGGAACAACTTTTAATGCTGAATATAAAAACAAGTACAAATATAATGGGAACTTAAATATTAGTTATCAGCAAATTTTAAGTGGGGAAAAAGGCTTTGATACGTTTAGTACTACGAATCAGTTTTTTGTAAGATGGACACATTATCAAGATGCCAAAGCCAGACCAAATAGTACTTTTAATGGAACTGTAAACTTAGGGTCTCAAAACAAGTTTCAAAACGACTACAACAATATAACTGCTACTAATGCATTGACGAATACCTTTAACTCTAATATCTCATGGGGACGACGTTTTAATGGAAAAATCAAAAGTAATTTAAACCTTAACTTAAGCCACGACCAGAATGGTGTAACTAATAAAATTAATTTTAGGTTACCTGAGGCAAGTTATAATATGAACCGTTTCTTTATCGGAAAACTACTAACCAAAACGCACACAGGAAAAGATTACTGGTATGAACAAATAGGAACGACTTATAGTGTTAATTTTAAGAATAGAACTTATGCAGATTTAGATGAAGATGGTAATTTTTCTACAACCGATCTTCTCAACAACTTCGAATATGGAGCTAAACACAATATTAAAGCGGCTACTTCTATTCGAATGTTTAATAAAAAAGTGAGTCTTACTCCAAATTATAACTTTAATCTTTATAATTATTTTGAACAAACTCAAATACGATATGATGCTATAAACGATTCTGTTATAACAGATACTCTCAATACTTTTGGGATGCCTTTCACACAAAGTTTTGCAGCTGGTTTGACAACAAAAATTTATGGTTTCTATAAGTTTGCAGATTTTATTCGAGGAAAAAAAGAGGCTATCATTAGACACAGCATAACCCCAAGTGTAAACGCTTCTTATCGACCAAACAGTTCATACGAATATCAATACCAAACAGATAGTAATGGGACTTTAAACACAGCCAACTTATACCAAACTGGAATATATGGAGTACCTATTAGTGGAGAGTCTGGAAGAATAGGTTTTAGCTTAATCAATGCGCTTGAACTTAAACAAAAAGACTTAGCAGATGATTCGACAAAAAACCCATACAAAAAGACAAGCATACTTGACAATCTAACGCTTAATTCTGGTTATGATTTTCTAAAAGACTCCATGAATTTAGATGTCATACGATTTACTGGTAGAACAAAATTGTATAAAAATTTAAATACAAGATTTAGTGCAATTTTAGACCCTTATTCATACGATGGTGAAGGAAATAGAACAAAAACTTTCCAAACCAACATTGATGGTTCATTAGGGACATTTACTAGCGCCGACTTTGCCTTAAATTTATCATTCAAAAGTAAGACTGGTAAAAAAGGAGATTATCAGAGTTCTGCAGGCTCTCGAGCTGAACTAGACCAAATTAATCGCAATAAAGATCAGTATTTAGACTTCAACATTCCATGGAGTATCAGTTTCGATTATAAAATTAACTATAGTAAACTTTTTAACAATGAAGATCCATTTAGGTTAATTCAAACTATTGGAGTAAATGGAACATTAAAAATAACTGAAAATTGGATGATTGATTACCTCACCAATTATGATATCACTGAAAAGCAATTTAGTTTTTCTTCAATTGATATTCGACGTGATTTACATTGTTGGGAGATGGCTTTCCATTGGGTACCTTTTGGAAATTTACAGAGCTATAGCATCCAAATTAATGTAAAATCTGCGATGCTTCAAGATTTAAAACTGCAGCGTAGACGTAACTGGTATGATAACGGAATAAACTAACCCTTTACTTGCTCAAGATATTTATAAGCTACAGTAATTTTCTTAAATAATGCTGTTGCTTTTTCTACATGCTCTTCTCCCAAATGAGCCACACGGTCAGGATGATGCTTCTTAACCATCTTTTTGTATTCAGTTTTAATCTCATCAAAAGAAGCGGACTCGTTCAAATTAAATATTGACAACGCATTTTGTAATTTTGACTGAGAGATATAGTTTGACACCGTTCTATTGCTAGTATGGCTTGTTTTTTCCTTCTTAGTTTGAGTAGAATTATTCACTTCAGGAAATGGGATATAAGAACTAAAGTATAATGATGTAATTGAGTTCAGGTCTTGTTTTGTAAGGCCAATGCTTTGTCCCAAACTGAAAATAAATTTTAACTCCTTATTTTCAATTGCCTTATCAGCTTCTGCTAACTCAAATAAGTAATAAAGTAATGTGTACTTATGCTGTGTCGTAAAATAAATATTAGCCCCTTTAATTAAAGCTTTTAAAGTAGAATTATTCTGTTTTTCAGTTGATAAGTTAATATTATTCTTCTTGTACAACCCCAATAACCATATTAAGTCATTCTTTTTTTCTTTATTTAAAATCCTACTAAAGAAATGCTCTATATGCTTCAGTTCCTTAACGGTAAACTTTTTATCGATAGTAACTAAATGAAATGAAGCTAATACAACTATTACATTAAACTGATCAATTGAAAGGTATCTATTAAAAGCTTTGTTTTTAGTTATTGAAACAAACCATAAGTTTTGCTTAAATGGAGATAGGTAATAAACATATTGATAATCATAAAATGATTTATTAAACCAAAACTTTACATTTGACTTTTCATTTTTTATTGGAGCATAGGTATTAACTTTGTATTTAGAACATTTCCACCTTATGTAGTAATTCAACAAATAAGCATAAAATATTCTAAAAATGGCATAGCTAAATAGAGCTAAAAGAGCTAAGAATAATCCTAAAGTTATATACAGATACACTTTTCTCTTTATCTAATATTATCTCATTAAATAGAGTGTAAACTGATCTCTAACTACGTTAGGTATTCTATTCCCTAATAAATCATATTGACTACCATAAGTTCCGTCAATAATCACATAATATACTCCTTCTGCGCAATCTAACCCTGTTACATGATGTTTACCGTCCCATTTGAAGTTAGGGTCTGTGCTTTCAAAAACTTTTTTACCCCATCGATTAAAAATTTCAACATCCATAACATCATAACAAGGGTCGCTTGTTCCATCAAGCTTAAAGTAATCATTCCCATCTGCTCCATTAGGTGTAAAAACATTCGCTACTGGATTTACACTTCCTTGAGGTGGCTCTACAGTAACATGCATGGTCTTATTCTGAAAATGTGTTTCACATAAAGTAATTGAAGCTTGATATTCTATATCAAAATTGGTTTGAAAAACATCATTACAATTAGGAACCCAACAGTATTTAATTGGCACATCTCCAATTGCAGAAACAGTTCCATTTCCATCATAATTATGGTTATTAATCCAAATAGTGTCTTGTCCCATAAAAGGAGCATAATAACTTTGCCCATTCAATGTACTTGGAGCTACATATGTACCCAAGTGATCAAAATTTGAAGACAAAGGTTTTAAAGATAAAATCTCGCCTGTACCAGCAGTGTCTTGCGTTAAAACATCAAAGCAAATTTCATTTGAATACGATACAAATAAGTTACTTGGTACATTTAACTCAAAAGGCAGTGGGTTATAAACTACTCTAACAGCGACTTCTTTCTCAGTTGTATCTGATCCTGAACACCCCAAAGAATATGACAATATATTTAATTGATAGATAGAATCGATATCAAGACAACTTGCAGTCCAACAATATCTCAAAGGAATTTGACCGATACCTTCATATGCGTTATTTACTGTATCTAAATGATTAATCCATAACGTATCATTTCCTCTATAATCTAAATAGTATAAATTGTTATTAAATGTATCTGGTGCTACATAAGTCGAATTCACATCAAAATCATCAGAAAAAACCTGAGAATATATCGTATCAGTCCCATCTGGATCTGAAGACATCACATCAATACAAATTGATGAAGCTACATAAACATCTACTGTATCTTCTAAATCAATAGTTGGTGGAGTATCCAATGTACATGATAGTGATGCGTATTGTACATCTCTTCTTACTTCTCCTATTTTAACACCATTTCTATACTCTTCTACTCTTACAGCAAAAACATAAACTCCCAATGCATTTGGAGCAGCAGTAATGACCCCTGTTTGAGAATTTATTGACATTGCAGGAGTTCCACCACAAATATTTGCTAAACTATATCCTGTATTCCATGTAACAGAAGGATAATAAGGATAAGCTCCACTTCCAGCATTTGTACCATCAGTAGTCCCGATTGAAGCTAAAGGGTCAACCAACGAATAAACTAAAGAATCCCCGTCAACATCAGTTAAATTAAAGCTAAATTCCTTTACTCCTGTAACACATAAATACGCATCAGATGGGTACGCTCCAAAATCTGGAGAAGAGTTTTGCCCTAATGCTGGATCAGGTATTTCTGCAAAAAATGTCATTCCTGTAGAACCAGGATTATCAATATTATCTATTATACTATTTCTTGCATATAGTTGAGTAGAAAGATAATAACCAGCTCCAAAATCAGGGATAGTTATTGTATTTGAAACAAAAATCCCCTCATCAACACAAATGTCAGTTGGCGTATAACAAGCATCTCCAAAACTTAAGTTGTTATTCAAAGTAGTTCTATTAATTGTATAATCTGCAATTAAATTATTTGTTCCTATTTCATATATTCCCACCTCAACATCACTTGGCATTGACACAACGGCATTCTCACAATCTCTATACACTCTTACAGTTATGGTATAGTTATTTTGTGATTGCCATTGTACACTAATATCTCCTCCTACAATATGTGAGGCCCAACTTGTTATAAAAGTAAAAGGTAGAATCAATAATAGCAGTATTTTTTTCATAATAGTCTTTATGTATTTCTCGTCAGTTGACGCCAAATATATAAAATAAGTTGCATAAACAGTTTATTTCATTTTTTAATGTGAATGTTCAAAGGTCTCTTTGTTTAACTCTGCATTTAGATAAAAAGCTCCTTTTATTACTACTCTAGAGTCCTTTTTTATTTTTTTAGATAATTCAATAACAGTAAAACCATTATATTCTTTCCCTTTTTTTATTGCTATTTTTTCAAAAATAAAACCTTGTTGATTGCCTTTTTGAACAAAAACATAGCTTTTTTCATCATCTTCTACAAAAGACTCAGATGGAATAGCTAATTGTTTGTAACGGTTCGTATGAATCGTAGCATCAACATACATCCCTGGTAATAAAGAGTAATACTCTTCTTTTAATTCTGCATGAACTCGCATAGCTCTTTGCTCTTCTTCGAGCGCTTTCCCAACTGCAAACACTGTTGCTTCATAAACTTTTTCAGGTTGTCGAAGCATTGAAAATGTTACATATTGTTCGTTTCTAATCAGAGGTATGTCTTGTTCAAAGACCATTAAATCGATATGCAAATGCTCGTTATCAACAATTTCAAACAAAACATCTCCTGGATGAACATAAGTGTTCATATTGATATTAATTACCCGAACATAACCATTTATTGGAGATTTAATTGGAATAGAAGAGACTATCTTTCCATCTGCAATACTTCCGAAATTTAAATCCAACAAATTCATCTGAGCCTCTAAAGCTGCTATTTCAATTTGATTATTTTTATACTTCTCAATGACTTCTTGTACTATTTTTTTTGAAATAATACTGTCTTTATTTAAAACTCTTTTTCGGTTCATATCCTCTTCCAAAACCTTTTCTTTTTGTTTTAAGGATAAGTACCTCTTCTGTAGCTCAATAAAAGTTACATTTTCGATTGTTGCTAATATTTCTCCTTTTTTTACTGCTACACCTTCAGTAACTTTTATATTTTTCACCCTTCCTTCAGCTATAGCACTTAAACTTGCTTTATTTTGAGGAGGCAGTTCTAAGACTCCTGTCGCCTTTACTGAAGTAGAAATGTACCGCTCTTGTGGAGTATCAATTTTAACTTGCATCAAATCCAACTGTTCCTGAGAAAATTCTACTTCTTTATTTTCTGTATGATGTTCATCATGTTCATGAGCATTTTCTTCTTTTAGATTACGTTCCAAACAACTAGAAAGTAAAGCACTCAATATTATTATTGTTATTATTTGTATCTGTTTCATTTTAAATTAATTTTAAAAGGTACCTGTCAATACCTGTATATTAAGAATACTTTCATTGTAAAGCTTTATTCGTGCTATCTGCTCTTTTTGAATTGTATTCAACTCTTTTAGTACATTTAGATATGCCATATAATTTACCTCTCCTTCTTGTAAAGCTTTTCTATTGGCTTTTACTAGCTTGTTGACAAGCGGCATACCCTGCTCGTTTATGTATTCAATTAAATTCCTTTGTTGCTCAAGTTTAGTATACTCCCTAACTAACAACTTCTTCATATATAACTCTTGATTTTCTATTTCTATAAGTGTAATATCTTCTTGTAGCCTAGCGGCTTTAATTTTTCCTTTTTCAGTTTGATAGAACAAAGGAACCTTCACTCCAATATTAATCCCATCTAATCCAGTTGCTCCATCTATCTGCTGGTTAAAATACCCCAAAGACAATTCAGGAAGCGCTCTAAACCGTTCTACTTTAGTTGCTAACTTTTTCTGATTTAATTCTTGTTCAGCTTGACGGATAACTGGCAAACTCTTAATCAAAGTATCCTCCAAAACAACAGTACTTTTTTCCATTTTACGCTCACTTAATTCAATTGTCGCTGTTGTCCCAATATCAAGTTTCAATTGATTTAACGCTTCCTCATACTCTTTCTTTAAGTTTTTTAATTCCACCTGTATTTTATACTCTTCTAATGCAACACTTGAATACTCTATAGTCGTTCCTTCTCCTTCTTCTAGCCTCTTTTGAGCTATTATCAAATATTCTTCATAGTAACTCAACAGTTCTTGCTTATTACTTATTTCTTCTTTTATTGCAAGAATCAATAAATAATGTTTTCTAATATTATACTCTAAATCTATCGCCACTAACTCTTTCTCTAATTCTAGAGTCGTTACACTTTCACGATTATATAGAGCAATTTGTTTATAGAAAGAAGGAAATTTAAAGCCTTGAGAAATGGTTAATTGATAATCAAGCATTGAGCTATTTATTTGACCATAATTAAAGTCTACTACTGTTTTCTCAAATTGAAAATTAGCCTGATTCATAGCTTTTTGCTGTTCAATTTCTAGTTGTTTTGCTTTTAAACGAGGGTGATTGGACTTTGCCATTTCTACAGCCATATTTATATCCAATTCTACGATTGAATCTTGAGCATAAGTTACTCCACCAAATAAGAATAGCAATAGGGTTATCGCTTTGAAATTGACCTTCTTTTTTCTGCCTCTTTCAGCCCAACTGTATAAAATTGGCAAAATAAATAAAGTCAAAACTGTTGCACTCAACAGCCCTCCTATCACAACAGTAGCAAGTGGCTTTTGTACTTCAGCACCAGCACTAGAAGAAACCGCCATAGGTAGAAAACCTAACGCCGCAACCGAAGCAGTCATCAATACTGGGCGTAATCTTACTTTTGTTCCTTCTATTATTCGGGTAGTTACATCACTTATTCCTTCTTCTTTTAATTGATTAAAATAACCTATTAAGACTATTCCATTTAATACAGCTACGCCAAAAAGAGCAATAAAACCTACTCCAGCCGAGATACTAAACGGCATTGCTCTAAAATACAATGCATACACACCTCCAATTGCAGACAATGGAATTGCTGTAAATATTAGCAAACCTTGAAGCATTGACTTGAATGTAAAATATAATAAAATTAGAATCAAAAATAAAGCTATAGGAACAGCAATCATTAGTCGATTTGAAGCTTCCTGTAAGTTTTCAAATTGCCCTCCATACTCTATATAATACCCAGGTTTTAATTTTAATTCTTTTTGTAACACTTCATTAATAGCCTTGACTACACCTTCCACATCTGAAACTTTAGTGTTTACTCCTACCGTAATTCTTCGTTTAGAGTTTTCTCTAGAAATTTGCATTGGAGCTTTTTTAAATTCAACCGTAGCAATTTCTTTTAGGGGAACTTGAGCTTTTTCAGAAATTGGAATTAATAAATTTCGTACATCATTGATATTTTTTCGTTGATTTTCTTGTAAACGAACAACCAAATTAAATCTTCGTTCACCTTCAAAAACAGCTCCAGCAATACCACCAGCAAAAGCTGTTTCTATCACTTGATTAACTGTATTAATGGTTATACCGTATTGTGCTATTTTAGCTCGATTATAGTCTACTACAATTTGTGGTAGACCAACTACTTGTTCTACTTTTACATCTGCTACTCCTGCAACTTCATTAATTAATTGTTCAGCCTTTTTTCCTTTTTCAGAAAGTTCCACTAAATCTTCTCCATATATTTTAACTGCTATATCTTCTCTTGCTCCAGATATCAACTCATTAAATCGCATTTGAATTGGTTGTGAAAATTCATACTGAACTCCAGGTATAACTGAAAGCGATTGTCGCATCGCTTCAAACATATCCTCTTTAGATTGATACTGCCATTCCTCCTTAGGCCTCATTTTCACCATTATATCTCCTACTTCTATTGGCATAGGGTCAGTGGGTACTTCCGCGCTTCCTATCTTCGTTACAATATGTTCAATCTCTGGAAAGTCTTTCAATAGCTGTTTCTGTATTAGTGTCGAAACTTCTACACTCTGAGACAATGAACTTCCAGGAGGTAAAATCTGATGCAGAGCAAAATCACCTTCCTCTAATACAGGTATAAACTCACCTCCTAAATGCCTAAATGTATATACACTCATGGAAAAGAGAATCAACACAATCCCTACTACGAGAAACTTAAATTTTAGTGTTAATTTTAATATAGGCTCGTAAATTTTCTGCAAAAAAGCTATTATTTTATCTGCTATAGACTCCTTAACCACCTTTTCCTTCTTTAAAAACAAAGCACACATCATTGGGACATAGGTCAATGACAAAATTAAAGCACCTAAAATTGCAAAACTTACAGTTTGTGCCATAGGTGTAAAAGTCTTTCCTTCTATACCTATTAAAGCTAAAATGGGGATATAAACAATCAAGATAATCACTTCTCCAAAAGCTGCTGAAGATCTAATTTTAACAGCAGAAGTTTTCACTTCCTCATCCATTTCATTTTGAGTCAGTGTCTTTTTCCCATTTCGTTTATTCAAACGATGCACAATACTTTCAACAATAATTACAGCGCCATCTACAATTAAACCAAAATCAATTGCACCTAAAGACATTAAATTAGCAGAGACTCCAAATAAGTTCATCATCCCTAAAGCAAATAATAAAGCTAATGGAATAACAGATGCTACAATCAATCCACCTCTAAAGTTTCCTAACAGAAGTACTAAAATAAAAATCACGATTAACCCTCCTTCTATCAGATTAGTTGTGACTGTTCCAATAGCTCTTTCTATTAAACCAGAACGATCCATATAGGGCTCTAAAATAACCCCCTGAGGTAAAGAGTTTTGAATTTGATCTAATTTATCTTTAATCGCATTAACTACAGCATAAGAGTTCTCTCCTTTTAGCATCAAAGCTTGTCCTGAAACGACCTCTCCTTTTCCATTCCAAGAAATGGCTCCATATCTCGGTGCACTTCCATACTTAACTTCTCCAATATCCTTAATTAGAATTGGTGTATTGTTATTATTGGCAACAACGATAGACGCAATATCTTCTAGTGTTTTAACTCTTCCATTAGCTCGGATAAAATATGTACTATATTCCTTTTCTATATACCCTCCTCCTGAATTCTGATTGTTTTGATTTAATGCCTCATATACAGTTTGAACACTGAGATTAAAGCTTTTTAGTTTTGCTGCAGAAACAGCAACTTCATACTGTTTAAGCATACCTCCCCAGCCATTGACTTCAATGACTCCTTTTGTTCCTGCCAACTGTCTTTTTACAATCCAGTCATTCATTGTTCTTAAATCCATTGCACTGTATA
>JAUHZI010000236.1 GCA_030426105.1 Bacteroidia bacterium
CGAGTATCTGGCACGTTTACTACTCCTAAATTGGGTTCAATGGTACAAAACGGAAAGTTTGCACTTTGCGCTTTTGCATTAGATAAACAGTTAAATAAGGTTGATTTCCCTACGTTTGGTAATCCTACAATTCCAGCTTTCATTCTATTGTTTTATTGAAATTTTGCGAGTGCAAATATAGTGCTTTGCTTTCTAAATTTTCTATTTATTTATGATTCATTTAAGTTTGTTTTTAGTTAGTAATTTTATGTTTTTAACATTTTTTTAAGATTTAGATTGATTTTTTACTATTTTTAAGAAATTAACTAAAAAATATATTTAAATGAAAAAACAGACCCTTCTTATTATTTACCTGTTTTTTTGGGGACTTCATATGTTAAGTGCTCAAACATTAATTAAAGGAACAATAAAAGATACAAACAACGACCCTTTACCTGGAGCTAATGTTTTAGAAAAAGGAACTTCTAATGGTACTTCCACAGATTTTAATGGTGAATTTTCTCTTAACGCTAATGCTAATGGAACTTTAATAATTAGTTTTTCAGGTTTTGAAACACAAGAAATTCCTATTAATGGAAAAACTAGCTTTAATATAGTTTTAAAAGAAGGTTTAGAATTAGACGAAGTTGTTATTGTAGGGTCTAGAAACCCTAAAAGAACTGCTATAGACACCCCTGTACCTGTTGATATAATTGATGTAGCGGATTTAGCTACTAAAAATGGTAAAGTAGAAGTAAATGACATACTTCAATACGCAGCACCTTCGTTTAACGCAACAAAACAATCAGGATCAGATGGTGCCGACCATATTGTACCTGCTTCTTTAAGAGGTTTAGGACCTGATCAAACATTGGTATTGATTAATGGAAAAAGACGTCATCAATCATCATTGGTCAACATTTTTGGAACACGAGGACGTGGTAATTCAGGAACTGATTTAAATGCTATTCCTTCTGCAGCTATCAAAAGAATTGAAGTTTTAAGAGATGGAGCTTCAGCTCAATATGGTTCTGATGCTATTGCAGGAGTTATTAATATTGTTTTAAAGGATAATACCGATGGTGTTTCAGGGAGTGTTGGATATGGTGCCTACAGTACAGCCATCGGAAATGGATGGGCAGAAGCTACAGGAGAAACTTTATACAATGTGGAAGGAAAAAATAGATTAGATGGAGAAGACAAAAGTTTTGATGGAGGAACTTTTAAATTAGATTTAAACTACGGAGCAAAACTGAATGATAAAGGAGGTTTTGTAAATTTCACCACTGAATTGTTATCTAAAGAACGAACGTTGAGACCAGGATTTTCTTGGCGAAAAGGATATGGTAGTGCAGCTATTGATGGGTTCAACTTTATGGTAAATGCAAGTCTACCTATAAACGACAACACTGAAGTATATGCTTTTGGAGGCAGAAACTTTAGAGATACCGACGCCTATGCTTTTTCTAGAGATAGTTTTGATGAAGGTGACAATAGAAGTGTTCCTAGTATACATCCAAATGGTTTTACACCAAGAATAACTTCTAACATTACTGATATTTCAGTTTCCGCAGGAATTAAACATAAATTAGAAAATGGTTGGGAAATTGATTTTAATAATACTTACGGAGAAAATAAATTCCATTATTTCATCAAAGACTCAAACAACGCTTCTTTAAAAGATGCTTCACCTACCGATTTTAATGCAGGAGGACATAGTTTATCACAAAATACTACTGGATTAGATTTTAGTAAGTACTTAGAAGATTTAATGAGTGGAGTTAACCTAGCTTTTGGTTTAGAATATAGAACAGAAAACTTTATCATCTTTGCTGGAGAAGAAGCTTCTTATGGATTGTATGATGATAACGGAGTATTAATGACAAATCCTGCTGTTCAACCAGTAGCTGTTGACAGCAATGGAGATGAACTATCTGGAGGATCTCAAGGTTTTCCTGGATATGGACCAGATAATGAAGTAGACCGTTCAAGAAGTAATGTAGGTATCTATTTTGATTCTGAGTTTAACTTTACAGAAAAATTCTTAGTAGGAGCTGCTGTTCGTTTTGAAGATTACAGTGATTTTGGTAGTACGTTCAATTTTAAATTGGCTTCAAGATTTAAAGCAAGTGATAATTTAACTCTAAGAGGTTCTATTTCTTCTGGTTTTAGAGCACCATCTTTAGCTCAATTATATTATAATTTAAAATTTACCAATATTGTTAATGGTGAATCACTTCCTTCATTATTATCTGCTAATAACAGCACCGTAACTAGAGCTTTCGGAATAGAGCAGTTAAAAGAAGAAACAGCATTCAATGCTAGTTTAGGATTTACTTATAAAATAGGTGGATTTACCGCTACCATTGATGCATATTCTATAACTGTTGATGATCGTATTATTTTAACAGATAACTTTGATGCTTCTGGATTGAATTTAGGTGTAGATGCAGCACAATTCTTTGCTAATGGTGTTGATACAAAAACTCAAGGATTAGATATTGTTTTAAACTATAAGAAATCTTTTGAAGACCATAGAATTGATGTAGGTTTAGTAGGAAACTTTAACGATACTAAAATTGAAAAAATTAAGAATGGAAACTTAAACAAATTTACTTTCTTTAGTCCTTTTTCTGAAGCTTATTTAAAAGCAGCAGCTCCAGATCACAAATTCGGTTTAAACCTAGGGTATGGATATAAGAAGTTTGATGTATCTCTAAATCTAACTAAATTCAGTGATGTTGAGTTGTTTGATTTTCAATGGGTACAGTACTCTCCTGCCAATGAAAGTGAAGCTTTAAATTTTGATACTGATGAGGATGGTATTGGAGATACTAATTTATATAAAGCAGGAAATGATATGTATAAATCAGCTATAACAACCGATTTAAGTTTAAGTTATGCTTTCACTGATAAAATTACGCTTACAATTGGAGGGAATAATATTTTTAACGTGTATCCTACTCCACAATTTGATGGATGGACTGATCAGGGAGGATTAGCTGATTCTGTACAAATGGGATCAGACGGTGCTTATTTCTTTACTCGGTTAGGATTTAAACTTTAATAGACTTTTTATAAAACAAAAATCCTGAGAATACTCTCAGGATTTTTTTATTTCTTAACTCTAAAAGCCAAGACTTTATTATTCATTATGCATAAAACGTTGTTTCGCTAATAACTCTTCTTCTGTTTCTACATTATCTTCATCAGGAACACAACAATCAACAGGACAAACAGCAGCACACTGAGGTTCTTCATGAAAACCTTTACATTCTGTACATTTGTCTACAACGATGTAATAAATTTCATCCGAAATTGGCTCTTGATCTTCATCCGCATTAGCAGATTTACCGTTTGGTAAAACGATATTTCCTGTTAAATCAGTTCCGTCAGCATACTTCCAGTCATCTGCACCTTCGTAAATAGCTGTATTTGGACATTCAGGTTCGCAAGCCCCACAGTTTATACATTCATCAGTTATTATAATTGCCATAATTAATCTCTTTCAGTTTTGTAACTTTGCAT
>JAUHZI010000069.1 GCA_030426105.1 Bacteroidia bacterium
ACCATCTGGCAACCCATTTGCAACAAACTTATTACCATTTAATAGTCCTGTATTTGTATCGTCAGTCCAATTACCACCAGCATCAACAGTGCCAGTTAATCCATCAGACAAAAATACATCTCCATTACTGCAACTTTGAAAATTTGGTAAGGCGATTCCTGAGTTTGATTCAGTAAATACATCTACTTCTATAGCTGCTGTATCAGCGTCACATGTATTTGAAACAATATAGTAGACAGAACTCCCTGTTAATGTAAAAGCTCCAGTATTAGCCGTAGTGTCATCGACTATAACCAATGGATTGGATTCATAAATCCAATTTCCTTGATCAGTTAATTCATTTGAAAGATAACTCCATAAATCAAGAGTATCACCTGCACATACGGATAGGGGCTCTAGAGGTCCTTCACCAGCATAACCGTCTAGACCATAGTCAGAAACTGTTAAGTATATAATTCCATTTTGAGACGAGCTTGCTCC
Organism: Bacteroidia bacterium; assembly: GCA_030426105.1. Classification (GTDB taxonomy): domain Bacteria; phylum Bacteroidota; class Bacteroidia; order Flavobacteriales_D; family Parvicellaceae; genus S010-51. Next base: position 481 of record JAUHZI010000069.1, read on the forward strand.
ACCTACATAAAACAATATTGTATCGCCTGGGGTTTCTCCACAAATTTCAACTGAGCCTCTTGATGACTGCCCACATAAGCTATAGTTGGATGAACTATATGCTATTTGACCATATGTTTCCATACTGTCACAGATAATCGTATCATAAGCATAAGCTCCTACAACTGTACTAAATTCGGAGCCACAAGTTGCAATCAACAAATGTCCTGAAGCTGGAACTACTGTTTTAAACCATACTGTATTTTGCTGAGTACCTGGCAAAGCACTTTCATTTTGCTGAAGTGTTGAACTTATATTAGAATAAAATCTTGGAGAAAAATCAACGTTTGGAGCTATAAAAATTGCATCACAAGTTGTATCGTTGATTATTGGAGTTGCATATATAAATGGGCCTGTCCAATCACTTACATCACCTCCTCCACAGTCAGCTTGAACATAAAACTGATATACAGCGCCTAAATTTAATCCTGTAATTGTATCAGTTGAACTCGTTACAGCTAATGTTGTTCCTGTTCCTTGTACAAATCCAACTTCACCATATTCTATATTCCACATAGTTTCTTGATAACCTGGGCTCCAGTTTAAAACTAAAGTATCCATACTTGCATATGAACTAGATATATGATGAGGGCTTGGACAAGTTGGCTCAAAAATATGAATATCATCAATATACCACCCATCTCTTTGTGAACCTCCATCTGATTCTAAAACAAACCTAAAACGAACTCCCGAAACATTATTATAAGTACTCAAATCAAACTTTTCTTTTTTCCACCAATTGTTATCTGGAGTCTCTAAAAAAGTTCCCCAATCAGCATATGAATCTTCATGAAAATAGCCAGGATAAGCTCCTGAACCTCTATAAGCAGAGGTAGGTATATTATTATATGTTGCTCCTCCATCGGTTGAGATTTGAACATAACACTTATCCCAACCTCCTTCTGTTTTTGCTATGTGCCAAAATTCTATCACTGGCGCGCCTGTATTTGTAAAGTCTAAAAAACCTGTTTCATGTAAAACATTAACATTATTAGATCCATATCCATTATATGCACTCTGATTACCAGAATGTGCCAAGTCACTAGTTAAAACCCATGGAGTACCTAAATTATTCTCGTTTTCAAAATTTAATACACTATCTTCAAAATCTTCCGTTAAAGGAAATGAGTGCATACCTGGAAAGGTTGTAAAACTAATCTTAGACCAACTACTTACATCTCCTACTCCACATGAATCTTGTATATAAACATCATAACCTGTATTGGGTGTTAACATTGATAAGCTATATGGATTCGTAACATTTGTAACTATAGTTCCTGCCCCAAGTGTAAACCCAGCTGGACCATATTCTATATTCCAATTTGATGCTCCTCCTGTTGTCCATCCAATGTCTGCTCCATTTGTTGTTATATTAGAGGTAGTCAAAGCAGATGGACGAGGACAAGAAGGAGGAGTACCTTGAGAAATAGCAATATCATCTATATAGAAATAATAATCCCCAGAACTATAAGTTGTAAAAAATCGCATATACATGTCTCCTGGAAAAGGATTAAAAGTTACATTGACTGAAGAACAAAAAGTAGATGGTGTGTGATTGGATACGTCAACTGTATGAACTGTTGTCCAAGGTCCTGAAGCACTAGACGAATACTGAACTTCTGTCGTACCAAAGTTAACTGTTGTAGCTCCGCCACCAGGCCAATCAACAACCTTATACATAAAATCTAATGTTATTTGCCCTCCATTTGAAACTCCTAATAGGCCTGATGTTAATTCTCCTCCTGAAGGTGTGTATATGTTATCTCTTACAGATGAATTTGCTTCACACGGACCTGAAGTGGTTGTATGATATGTTCCAGACCAAATCCCTAACCCATTTTCAAAATCTTCTGTATACGAAACCTGAGCACATACACTAGCGGTTAAAACAGAAAATAAGGGTAGCACAATAAATTTTAATATTCTTTTCATTTTTTCATTTAATTAGTTGATAAGTTTGAGTAACTTCACAAAACTATAAAAACACCTGTAGAAACTTTAACTTCACATAAGATCTTAAGTACTACAATAATTCACTGACTAACATGGATTTACAATTAAAAAACAAGACTGCTTTCGTATGTGGAAGCACACAAGGAATAGGTAAAGCAACAGCAACTCAACTAGCAGAACAAGGAGCTAACATTGTACTTATAGCTCGAAATGAAACTGCCTTAAAAGAAGTAAAAAATAGTTTACCAAACTCAGAAAATCAAAAACACGATTATATTGCTGTAGACTTCTCTAACCCTGAGAATGTTGCTACTAAAATTAGTGCATATATTGACAAACATCCTTCTGCCAATATACTTGTTAATAATACTGGTGGACCAGCTGGAGGATTAGCAATAGATGCGCATACTGATGAATTTATTCATGCTTTTAATATGCACCTTATTAATAATCAAATTTTAGCTAAACATTTAGTCCCTTTGATGAAAGAAAGTGGATATGGTCGTATTATCAATATTATTTCAACTTCTGTAAAACAACCTTTAAATGGTTTGGGGGTTTCCAACACAATTAGAGGTGCTGTTGCTAACTGGTCAAAAACCTTAGCAAATGAACTTGGTCAATATAATATCACCGTAAATAATGTACTCCCTGGAGCAACAAATACTATTCGTTTAAAAACAATTATTGAAAATAAAGCTTCAAAATCTGGTCAATCTATAGATAAAGTTAGTCAAACGATGACGAGTCAAGTCCCTATGTTAAGGTTTGCTGAAGCTGAAGAAATAGCCAATGGAGTTGCTTTTTTAGCTTCTCCTGCAGCAAGTTATATTAATGGAGTTAACTTACCTATTGATGGTGGAAGAACGAAATCGCTTTGATTTATAAAAAATCAGTTTTAAGGCTGACAAATCTCACTTAAACAATTTACTTGAATTTCTACCTTAGGGGTATAGAAATTAAATAACACAAAAAAGTAAAAGTATGACACAAACTGTTGAGATTAATCAAGGAGAGATTAAAATTAAATTTAATGAGCCTGTAAAAGGAAAAGTGAGCTTAAAAGACCTTGGTATTGAGGGGGATTCAATTACACTAGAAAGTGGGCTCTTAAGACTTGTTTTTGATATGGAAGGAATTGGAGAACATCATTATTTTCAAGTTCCAACGATGACTATTGTTTATGAAGAAGAAGTTGGAGAAACGCATTGGCAATGTGATTTTAATGAAGAAACTATCGTTGACAAAACCGATCATCACGGTCACTCTACTGTGATTTTATTAAACAGAAAAAAATTAAGTGAATTAGAGCACAGGCATGAAAACACTTTAATTCTACATGCTGAATTTCCTCAACCTGTTCATTTGAGTACAACAAAGTCTACAATCAATTTCTTTAATTAATATTATTGAATATTTAATTTATAACTTATATTTATAATGCCTTGCACTAGGGAAAGTGTAAGGCATTATTTATAAAACCCTTTTATATGTTTAGTGCTGAAGATTTCCTTTCCATGAAATCAAAAGAAGATTTTATTGAGATTGCGAAGAAAAAAGAGATAAAAATTTCTAAAGTTTTAAAGAAATTAAATTACGAAGAGGAACTTAGAAAGCTCCAAGTTGAGTTGGTTAATTTGCAACAATGGATTTCCAAAAACAAATTAAGAGTTGCAGTAATATTTGAAGGTCGTGATGCTGCAGGAAAAGGAGGATCAATTAGACGTTTTACAGAACACTTAAATCCTCGTTCTATGCGTGTAGTTGCCCTTGCTAAACCTACTGAAGTTGAAAAAGGCCAATGGTATTTTAGACGCTATATTAAAGAACTTCCTAACCCTGGAGAGATTGTTTTCTTTGATAGGAGTTGGTATAACAGAGCTGTTGTTGAACCTGTTATGGGCTTTTGTACAAAAGAACAATATGATAAATACATGGTCCAAGTTCCAGAATTTGAGCATATGCTTTATGAAGATGGTGTTATTCTTATCAAGTTTTGGTTTTCAATTTCAAAAGACGAACAAATTAAACGTTTTGAAAGTCGTCTAAATAACCCCTTAAAAATATGGAAATTTAGTCCTGTTGATAAAAGAGGGCAAGAGTTATGGGATGATTATACTTTCTATAAGGAACAAATGTTCAGTAAAACACATACATCATATAGTCCTTGGATTATTGTAAAAACCAATGATAAAAAAGAAGCTCGTCTGGAGAGTATTAGATATGTGCTTTCTCAGTTTGAATATGATGGTAAAAAAGAGGCTTCTACTACCCTTTTTCCTGACCCGAATATCATCAATAGATACCATAGACATGTAAAACAAATCGATAACTAAATCAAATATGGAACTAGAAACAATAAATTTAACAGAAGAAGATATCAAAGTATTAAATTCTAAAGCTGGTTTAAAGCGTTTAATTTCATACCCAAAAATTGATTTAAAGAAAACGATTCGTTACGTCAATTACGAAAATTATTTGGATGAATTACAAGTAGAATTAATTCAATTACATAATTGGGTCATTAACAATAATAAAAAAATGATTGTTGTTTTTGAAGGTAGAGATGCAGCGGGTAAAGGTGGTGCTATTCGAAGAATAACGGAACATATCAATCCTCGTCACTTTAAAATAGTAGCCCTTCCAAAACCAGATGAAGTTGAAAAAGGTCAATGGTATTTCCAACGTTATGTCAATCAATTACCTAAAGAGGGAGAAATTGTTTTCTTTGATCGTAGTTGGTATAATAGAGCTATTGTAGAACCAGTAAATGGTTTTTGTACACCTGAAGAGTATGACACTTTTATGAATCAAGTTAACCATTTTGAAAAAATGATTACTGAATCAGGAACAATTTTAATCAAACTCTATTTCTCTATTTCAAAAGAAGAACAAGCTAAACGTTTTGAAGACATCAAAAAGAATCCACTTAAAAAATGGAAAATGACCCCTGTTGATGAAAATGCTCAAGAGCTATGGGATGTATATACTAAGTATAAAAAAGCGATGCAGAAAAAAACCAATACAAAGTATGCCCCATGGAAAATTATTAAGGCAAATAAAAAGACAAAAGCAAGAATTGCTGCAATTGAACATTTATTGGCAGTTACACCTTACGAAAATAAAAACGAGGCACTTATCAATAGTTTTGCTCAAGAAGAATAACCTTTAAATTATACCATAAAAAAAGCTGTAATTAATATTTAATTACAGCTTTTTTATTTATAAATCTCTAGCTATTATTTCAAAATTGATCTTGCGATAACAATGTTTTGAATTTCTGAAGTTCCTTCATAAATCTGAGTGATTTTAGCATCTCTCATTAAACGCTCAACATGGTATTCTTTAACAAAACCATAACCTCCATGAACTTGAACAGCCTCTACGGTAGTATCCATAGCCACTTGAGAAGCATATAATTTAGCCATAGCTCCAGATGTATTGTAATCCATACCTTGATCTTTGTGCCAAGCTGATTTATGTACTAATAATCTAGCTGCTTCAATTTCTAAAGCCATTTTTGATAGCTTAAACTGAATAGCTTGATGATTAGAAATTGTTTTTCCAAAAGCTTCTCTTTCTTTCGAGTAAGCCAATGCTAATTCATACGCACCAGCAGCTATTCCTAATGCTTGTGATGCAATTCCTATACGTCCACCAGCTAAAGTTTTCATAGCAAACTTAAACCCAAATCCATCCTCTCCTATTCTATTTTCTTTTGGAACTTTCACATCGTTAAACATCAATGTATGTGTATCAGAACCTCTAATTCCTAATTTATCTTCTTTAGCACCAACTACAAATCCTTCCATATCTTTTTCTACAATAAAAGCATTAATACCTCTATGTCCTTTTTCTGGATCAGTTTGCGCAATTACTAAATAAGTTGATGCTGTACTACCATTAGTAATCCAGTTTTTAGTTCCATTTAATAAATAATAGTCCCCTTTGTCTTCAGCAGTCGTTCTCTGAGATGTAGCATCAGAACCAGCTTCTGGTTCAGATAAACAGAATGCTCCTACTTTTTCACCTTTAGCTAAAGGAACTAAGAATTTTTGTTTTTGCTCCTCACTACCAAAAGTTTCTAATCCCCAACATACTAAAGAATTGTTAACAGACATTGCAACAGAAACAGAAGCATCAATTTTTGAGATCTCTTCCATTGCTAAAGCATAAGAAATAGTATCCATACCACTTCCACCATACTTTGGATCAACCATCATTCCCATAAAACCTAGTTCACCTAATTGTTTTAATTGTTCTAAAGGAACTGTTTGATTAGTGTCTCTCTCAATTACTCCTGGTTTACAAACGTTTTGAGCAAAATCTCGTGCTGCATCTCTAACAGCTATTTGCTCTTCTGTTAACTTAAATTCCATTGTTATATCTTTTTTTAATTCTTTTATAAAATAATCTCCCAAATTTAATAATAATTCAGCAGAGGACAAAGAAGATCGTTTGTTTAGTTCATAAATCGTTTGCCGAAAATTGACAAATCAGATCACCTTTTGATTGCTCTTTAAAATATTCTTATTTTTGGCTATATTAACTTATGAAACAAAACCAATATTCAATAATAGGATTAATGTCAGGGACATCATTAGATGGGCTTGATATTGCTTTTTGTCATTTTGAACAAACAAATGATAAATGGGAATTTTCAATTATAGAAAGTAAAACCTACCCTTATACTGAAGCTTGGAAAAGGCGTTTACAAAATATTGAAAATGAATCTGCTTTAAATTTTGTAAAAACAGATCATGACTTAGGACTTCTTTTTGGTGAAAAAGTGAATGCTTTTCTCACTGAATTTAATCTTGATAATACCTCCATACATGCTATCGCTTCTCATGGCCACACCATTTACCACCAACCTCATTTAGGTTTCTCAACTCAAATCGGAAATGGAGCCCAATTGTGTGCTAGTACAGGAATTAAAACAATTGCTGATTTTAGAGCTTTAGATGTTGCTCTTGGTGGTCAGGGTGCTCCTCTTGTTCCCATTGGAGATCAACTTTTATTTGAAGAATATGATTACTGCCTAAACATTGGTGGGATTGCTAACATTTCTTCACAGCAGAATGCATATAGAGTTGCTAAAGACATTACCTTTGCCAACATGATTGGAAACCATATCTGTCAAAAAATTAATCAAGATTTTGATGATCAAGGAAAGCTAGCTAAAGTAGGAAAAATCTACCCTCCTTTTTTGGAGTTACTCAATCAGACTGTGACTACCTCTACGGAAAACAACTCTTCTTTAGGAAAGGAAACTTTTGTAAAACATATACAACCCTATATCGATCAGCTTAAAATCTCTGTAGAAGACCAACTCCATACACTAGCTCATCATTTATCTGATAAAATCGCCGATAATATTACCTCTAAAAGTAGCTTATTAATAACTGGTGGAGGTGCATTTAATGATTTTTGGATAACCTTAATTCAAGAAAAAAGCAGTGCTAAAATTACAATTCCAAATCATCAATTGATCGAATTTAAAGAAGCATTAATTTTTGCTTTTCTGGGTGCGCTTAGGTTAAATAACTCTATCAATACACTTTCATCTGTAACTGGAGCTCGTAAAGATGCAATTGGAGGTTGTATTTATACTTTTTAAAACATTCGTAGTTGATTCGTTATTTTGGGAATAAATTGAGAACAGTCTAAAGGCCTTCTTGATGGCTTTTCACTAAAATATTTTTTTAATCCCAATTCATAAGTTTGTTTAATTATATCTGAAATATTGCCAGAGCCTGTCCGATTCGATTTGTTCTTTAAATTTCCTAATTCACCTTTATGCAATGTTTTAATCTGATTTAAAACCTTATCGGCACGTTGCGGATAATGTGTCCTCACCCAATCTTCAAATACGGGCGCAACAGTGTCATTTAAACGAATAATAGTCATTCCAACACCTATTCCTCCTGCTTTAGCAACCTCAGCCATAACATTAAGAATTTCATGACTGTTTAACGCTGGAATAATTGGTCCCATTATCGCAGATGAAGGAATCCCCCTTTCTGCAAGAATATTTAGAGCTTTTAACCTATTCTTTATCGTCGATGTTCTAGGTTCCATGGCCATTCTCAAGGATTCATCCAGAGAATTGATACTAAATGATACACTTACCAAATTATTTTTAGCTAACTCAGAAAGCAAATCTACATCTCTAAGAATCAGAGCATTTTTAGTTAAAATTTGAACTGGATGTTTATGCAATAAACAAGTTTCTAATATAGCTTGGGTCAGCTTTAGTTTGCTTTCGACAGGTTGATAACAATCTGTATTACCAGAAAGTGCTATGGGTTTGGGAACATAAGACCTTTTAGCAAACGTTTTTTGAAGTAACTCCACAGCATTGACTTTGTATAATAGTTTACGTTCAAAATCTACCCCCGCATTGTATGACCAATATTCATGAGATGGTCTAGCATAGCAATAACTGCAACCATGTTCACATCCTTGGTATGGGTTAACAGAATAGCCAAAAGGCATTCCTTTTACATAGTTTACAATAGTTTTTGGAAAAACCTTAATTAATTCGACTTTGTTTTTGGGTTGCTCTTCCCAAATTAAATCGTCGTAATAATCCTCGTATTGTACTTTTTGATAGCGTTGTTGAATATTTTGAACAGCTCCTTGTCCCTTTAATTTTTTCATTCAACAAAATAACGACTCTAAACCGTATTTTTTTTACGTAGTACTAAAACCTCCAACCTAATCGAATAACTCCTAAGTTGACCAATTGGAAACTTGTTTTTGTTGAAGCAGGAATACTTGTTGTTACATCAGGATCGGTTAAAGAACTTGCATCTTTAACATTAAACTCACCACGCTTTTCTTGAAGTGACTGATAAGCTAACCCCAATTCCGTTCCAACGTATAAATTCTTATAAAGCTCAATATCTACTCCTGTAAACAAGTGAACTCCAAAACCTGTAACTGGAACTTTAGATGAATAATTGTAATTCGGAATAAAATCAATAGAATCTGTTCTAGACCCAAATTCATTGTTATTACCAGTACTCACTTTTAATTCACCTCCAACATAGGGAGAAACATTTCCGTCTTTAAAGTGTTTCTCATACCCTAAAGAAAGGGTGAGTAATGAATTATTTTTCTCAACTGTACCAACACCTTCGCCGTCTACTTCATTTATTTCCACTTTTGATGTTAATGAATGATAATCAATTGTCGTTCTTAAAGCAGATTTTTCTGAAATAAAATACCTTAATTTCAAATTAGGAACATAAGCGTTATCCCCAAGATTTATTAGTCTAAACTGCGTTTCAGCAGTTATCTTTTTTTCTTTTTTATCTTGTCCAAATGCAGTTACAAATAAACTACATATTAATCCAACTACAACTATTTTTTTCATTCTGTAAGCTAATTATTATTTCCTTCCAAACGGCAAGTATAACATAAAATTGTATGAACTCAATATTTTATAACTTTATAAAACTTTTCCATCAGATTATGAGCTTAGTTTTCTACTAAAATTCTTCTATCGAAAACAATCTTCAAAATACCTTATTTAGAAATAATTTAATCTAGACATTACATTTTATTGTTATTTGTAGTATTTTTGTTTACACTGTTTAAAATTTCAGTGCACAATTTTATGGAAATATTAGAAAAAGATATTCTTAAAGCTCTTTCTAAAGTAGCTGATCCAGATCGAAAACAAGATATTGTTTCTTTGGGTTCTGTTACTGCTTTAAAAATAGAAGGAAGAACAGTTTCCTTTAAAGTAGCAATGCAAAATGCTGCAATGCATGCTAAAAAAAGAATGATTGAAGCTTGTGAATTTGCAATTAACAGAACCGTTGCTGGAGATATCAAAGTTAATTGTGAAATTGAGGTAATGAAACGCCCTGAACAAGCTAAAAACCCTACAAATAGTAAATTACCTAACATCAAAAACTTTGTTGCTATTGCTTCTGGGAAGGGAGGAGTTGGAAAATCAACGATGACGGCTAATTTAGCTGTATCTTTAGCTAAAGAAGGTTATAAAGTTGGACTTGTAGACGCTGATATTTATGGACCATCAATGCCTTTGATGTTTGATGTTCAACATGAGAAACCTTTAGCAAGAGATGTTAATGGAAAGCAAAAGATTGTTCCTGTTGAAAGCTATGGAGTCAAATTATTATCTATTGGATTTTTTGCTGAGGTAAACCAAGCTGTAATATGGAGAGGAGCGATGGCAACCAAAGCGCTTCAACAAATGATTTTTGATGCTGACTGGGGAGAATTAGATTATTTATTAATTGATTTACCTCCTGGTACTGGCGATATTCACTTAACTTTAGTTCAAGCATTACCACTTACTGGAGCTGTTATTGTAAGTACGCCTCAAAACATTGCTCTTGCTGATGCGAGAAAAGGTGTTAATATGTTTAAATTGGATAATATTAATGTTCCTGTTTTGGGTATTATTGAAAATATGGCTTGGTTTACTCCAGAAGAGTTACCAAATAACAAGTACTTTATCTTTGGAAAAGAAGGTGCTAAAGATTTAGCGGCCCAATTAGAAGTTCCACTACTGGGACAAATTCCATTGGTTCAAAGCATCCGTGAAAGTGGAGATGTTGGAAGACCAGCTATTTTACAAGAAACTACTCCTGTTGCTCTAGCTTTAAAAGAAGCTGCTACTAAACTAGTTGAGCAAATAAACTGGAGGAATGGAAATATCGCTCCAACAAAAGTTGTTGAAGTACAAAATGAAAAAGCTGCTTGTTCGACATGATGGAAGAATTAACAAATAAAGTCAACGCTGCTATTGATGATTTACGTCCATATTTAATGAGTGATGGAGGTGATATGGAATTAGTTGAAATTACTAATGATAATATTGTAAAAGTTAAATTAATTGGCGCTTGTAAAAGCTGTTCAATGAGTCCTATGACATTGAAAGCTGGCTTAGAAGAAGCCTTAAAAAGTGTAGCTCCTGAAATCAATGGCGTTGAAGCTATAGAATATTAAATGAAGTTCTTTAGAGCTGAAACGGTTATTAAAAATCGATATTAAAAGAACTTAAATGTACCTTTTTACAAATACTACATTCCCATTAGAAACAAAACTAATGGGAATTTTTATTTTTATACTACTGTTCTTAACTGGTTGTTCGATGGAAACAAAAGAAACTAACCATACAAATCAAGAAATACAATTAAAAGCTAAGGAAGCCAATCAATATTGCATTGATCATGGTTTCGATACTACTTTCTGTATTCTAATAGACATGAAAGTGCCTTCTGGAAAATATCGGTTTTTCACTTGGGATTTTACTTCAAACACAATTGTTGATCAAAGTTTGTGCTCTCATGGAAGTTGTGCTAATATTGAATTACCTAATGGAGAAAAACTCCCCTATTTTACCAATCAACCAAATTCATATTGTTCGTCTTTAGGAAAATATAAAATTGGAAAACGTGGTTATAGTAACTACGGAATTCATGTAAACTATAAACTTCATGGTCTTGAAGCTACTAATAGTAATGCTTTTGACAGAATAATCGTTTTACATTCTTTTGATGGCTTATCAGAAAATGAGATTTTCCCTAATAAAGCTATGACAAGTTGGGGATGTCCAGCCGTCTCAAATGAGATGATGAAAAGAATAGATGCTAAACTTCAAAAAACAGAAAAACCTGTTTTACTTTGGATTTACAATTAATCTAACTAAACCTATTATAACTATTTTTAAAAAAGACTTTATGTTTAAAGCCGTTTTCATATTCTTCAATATAGCGTTAATTTCTTGTGCAGGGTTTTCCGAAAAAATGCCTGCTAATGAAAATGAACCTGAATCTGTCATACAGCAAACAGAACCTCAATATAACTTAGATACAATAAGGTTGCAAAACAAAGCTAAAGAAGCTTTAGCATACACTAAAAAAAATAAAATGAATAATAACTATTGTATTTTGATTGATATGAACATTCACTCAGGAAGAAATAGATTATTCTTATGGGATTTTAAATCGAATAAAATTGTTTTATCAGGTCTATGTAGTCATGGATGTGGAGATGAACCTTGGGGATTAGACGAAACCAAGGACTCCCCTATTTTTAGCAACCAACCCGATAGTCACCTTTCATCTTTGGGAAAATATAAAATCGGTAAAAGAGGTTGGAGCAATTGGGGAATTCATGTCAATTACAAACTACATGGCCTCGATAAAACAAATAGTAATGCATACAAACGTATTATTGTTTTACATTCATGGGAAGCAGTTGAAAAAAATGAAACATATCCCAATGGTACTCCCGAAGGCTGGGGATGCCCAGCGATTAACAATGAGAAGATGAAAGAGCTTGATACTTATTTGGGAAAAGAAAAAACACCTGTTTTACTTTGGATTTATAATTGAGTCCTACTAAACAACTTATTCTAATATATATTTATCCCCCATTATCTAATTATCTAATTATCTAATTAACTCATTATCCTATTGCCAAAAAAGCAGTTTTTTAAAGCTATTTAACAACCTTTTGGACAATCTGTCAGCTATTTTTCGTTGGCATGTAGTTTGACATTGAGAAAATCAAACAAAACTTAATTTTTAAAATTTAGATATAACAATGCAAAAAGGAACAATTAACATTCAAACGGAGAATATTTTTCCTATCATTAAGAAATTCTTGTATTCAGACACTGAAATATTTGTTAGAGAATTAGTTTCTAACGCAGTAGATGCATCACAGAAATTAAAAACTCTAGCTTCAGCTGGAGAATTCAAAGGTGAATTAGGTGATTTACAGGTTGAAGTTATTTTAGATAAAGACAACAGTACCATTACGATTAGAGATAATGGTATTGGGATGACAGCAGAAGAAGTTAACAAATACATCAATGAAATTGCTTTTTCAGGAGCTACTGAGTTTGTTGAAAAATACAAAGACAAAGATGCCAACTCTATTATCGGTCATTTTGGGTTAGGGTTCTATTCAGCTTTTATGGCTGCTGATAAAGTACATATCAGAACATTATCTCATAAAGATGGAGCTCAGGCTGTACAATGGGAATCTGATGGAACTCCTGAGTTTACGATTACTGAAATAGAAAAAGAGACAAGAGGAACCGACATCGTTCTGTTTGTTTCAGAAGATGCAAAAGAGTTTTTAGAAGAAGCACGCCTAAGTACAATCTTAAACAAGTACTGTAAATTCTTGCCTGTTAATATTGTATTTGGAGAGAAAAGTGAATTTATTGATGATCCATCTGGAGAAAAAGATGAAGAAGGTAATGTAAAGAAAATTGAAACAAAAGTTCCAAATATCTTAAACAATACTAAACCTGCTTGGATTAAGAAGCCTGCTGACTTAACGGATGAGGATTACAAATCATTCTACAATGAATTATACCCTTTTACTGAGGATCCTTTGTTCAATATTCATTTAAATGTTGATTATCCATTCAACCTTACTGGAATCTTATACTTCCCTAAATTGAAAAACAATGTTGAAGTTCAGAAAAACAAAATACAGTTATACAGTAACCAAGTATTTATTACTGACTCTGTAGAAAATATTGTTCCTGACTTTTTAACCTTGTTGCATGGAGTTATTGATTCTCCAGATATTCCATTAAATGTATCACGATCATACTTACAAAGCGATAGCAATGTAAAAAAGATTAGTACATATATTACGAAAAAGGTTGCTGACAAATTAGCTCAAATGTTTAAAAATGATAGAGCTGATTTTGAAACGAAGTGGGATGATATCAAAGTCTTTATTCAATATGGAATTTTATCGGATGATAAATTTGAAGATAAAGCTCAAAAATTCAACTTATTTAAAGACACTGACGGAAAATATTACACTGCTGAAGAGTATCAAGAAGTAGTAAAAGACAACCAAACTGATAAGAATAGTAAATTAGTTTATCTATATACTCACAATATTGAAGAGCACCATTCAATCATTGAAAGTGCTAAAGAAAAAGGATATAATGTCTTAGTAATGGACAGTCCTCTTGATAGTCACTTAATTACAAAATTGGAGCAAAAACTAAATGTAAGTTTTGCTCGTGTTGATGCTGATACTTTAGATAAATTGATTACTAAAGATGAGGAATTACCTTCTAAACTTTCAAAAGAAGAAGAAGAAAAATTACAACCAGTTTTTGAAGCAAGTGTTGATAAAGAGAAATTTACTGTACAATTCGAAAGCTTAAGTGAAACAGAAAAACCTGTTTTAATTACACAAAGCGAGTTTATCCGTAGAATGAAAGAACAACAAGCTTTAGGTGGAGGTATGCACATGATGGGGAACTTCCCTGAAATGTTTAACTTAGTGGTTAACAACAACCATCCATTAGTATCTAAGATTTTAAATGAATCTGATGCTGCTAAAAAAGAAAGCTTAGCAAAACAAGCTATTGATTTAGCTTTACTTTCTAATGGGATGTTAAAAGGTGCGGATTTGACCAACTTTATCAACCGAAGTTTAAACTTAATTGATTAATCATAAGAACATCAAAAAAGCCTTTTCTAAAATTAGAAAAGGCTTTTTATTGCTTTTTTGAAATAACGATACGATTTCCTTTGATTTCTTTGTTCCAATTGGATCCGAATAATAATGGCAAGTATCGTTGATATAGGTTCAATCGCTTTTGAGGAAACTCAGCATCTTCGTCAGCTGTTGGCTCTCCTGCAAATTCAAACATATTAATATGAGGATGCTCTTTAAAATAGTTTTGGATAATGGTTACAATAGTTGCCATTACTCGATAAGCCTCTCCTTTATTTGTTAAAGCATATTCTTCTCCTTCATATTCATCATTTAAAACACCAAAAACAATAGATACATGTAATGGATTTCCCTCTTTCCGAGCAAAACGAACTTCATATTCAACACCTTTGGCTGAAGTAAATTTGTAAATTTGTCCCGATGGGATTGGTGGATATTCAATAGGAAAACTGAGCATAACAATTAAACACAAAAGTAGCACTTAAAATTTTAAACTAATAGTAACGAATGAATTTTATAGGAATAATAGCAGGAATTATCATTTACTCTAGGACACATAGCTTTCTGTTAGCTATCGTTAGTTACTATTTGGTAAACCTAATTGTCAAACAATTTACCAATCAAAACAATAATAACTCCAACTCTCAACAGCGTTATAGAGATTTTCAACAACAATTCCAACGACAATATCAACAACAAAATTCAAACTATTATAGGCAACGAATCTCTCAACATGATTTTGCTACTGCTTTATTAGTCTTATCAGCAGAAGTAATGAAATCTGATGGAAATCCTCTTAAATCTGAGTTAAATTATGTCAAGCAGTTTTTTAATCAACAATTCTCTCCTGAATTTGCTAAAAAACAAATGCTTGCTTTTAGAGATATTCTTAAGAAAAACTTTGATATACAACAAGTTTGTAATCTAATAAAACAAGCACAACCACAACAACAAAGAAGTGTTTTAATCCAATACTTATTTGGTATTGCCCAAGCTGATGGCCATGTATCTGATGCAGAAGTAAAAACAATTAATCGAATTGCTGTTCTTCTTGGTATTTCTTCCTATGAATTTGAACAATTAAAAGCAATGTTCTACAAAAGTACTAGTAGTGCTTATAAAACGCTAGGAATAGAAAAGAGTGCAACAAACGAAGAAGTGAAAAAGGCTTACAGAAAAATGGCTGTTAAACACCACCCTGATAAGTTCGCTCAAATGGGCGAAGAGTATCAAAAGGCTGCTAAGGAAAAATTCCAAAAAATACAAGATGCATATGAAAGCATTAAAAAAGAACGAGGAATGAACTGAGGGTGATTAGTTAATTAGAGAATTAGCTAATGAGATAATGAGATAATTAGATGATTAGATGATTAGATGATTAGATGATTAGATGATTAGATGATTAGATGATTAGATGAAATATAAATTATAAAATTTTGAAAAGACAAAAAAAACATACCATATTATCTTCTTTAGAATATCCTTTGATAATTCTTGCATTAATGTGGTTAGTCTTTTTGGTTGACTACCTCTTCCCTATTCAATTGGCGCAATATGGTATTTTACCTCGCAATAAAAGCGGATTAATAGGCATTCTTTTTTCTCCATTACTTCATAGTACTCGTGATTTTACCCACATTGTCAATAATTCCCCTCCATTTTTAATTTTAGGTTGGACACTTTTTTACTTTTACAGGAAAATTGCTTGGCAAATTCTTAGTTTATCCTGGATTATAGGAGGTTTATTCGTTTGGATTGCTGCACGTAGTAGTTTTCATATAGGAATAAGTGGTGTAATTTATAGCTTAGCCTTTTTTCTCTTCTTTAGTGGTGTTTTTCGAAAGGAACTAAAGCTAATGGCTATTTCTCTCTTCGTTGTTTTTCTATATGGTAGTATGGTATGGGGAATTTTCCCTGGAGATCCAGGAATTTCATTTGAAGGTCACTTATTTGGCGCAATCGTTGGTGTAATACTAGCCTATTATTATAAAAAAGAAGGAGCTACTTTTAAAAAAAAAGTTTATGATTGGGAACGTGAAGAAGCGCTAGATAAAGAAATGGAAGCCAAAGGCTACAAAAAAGTAGTTGACCCTGAATCAGGATTTACTGTCCACTATGAATATAGAGCAGACAAAAATGAAAATTAATTTGTATTATGAAAACAACTCCAGAACACGACGAACGTATTGCAAAAATGACTTTTGCTTCAATTTACCCTCATTACATTACCAAAATAGAAAAAAAAGGAAGAACCAAACAAGAGTTGTTAGCGGTTATTGAATGGCTTACTGGTTTTGATGAAACTAAACTAAAA
>JAUHZI010000237.1 GCA_030426105.1 Bacteroidia bacterium
AAGGAAAGTTAGTTAGAGTTCATTTTTTCAATATTCTGTACCTTTACAGTTATGTATGCGTTGGTAGATTGTAATAACTTTTATGCTTCTTGCGAACGGGTTTTTAATCCGAATTTGCAAGGAAAACCAGTAGCCATTTTAAGTAATAATGATGGTTGTGTTATTTCAATGAGTGATGAAGCAAAAAAGTTACAGCTTCCGTTTGGGGCACCAATTTTTAAGTGGGATCAGTTCTGTAAAAACAACAATATCTCGGTACTGTCCTCAAACTATCCACTATATGGTGATATGAGTGCTAGGGTGATGAAGATTTTAGAACAATTTTCTCCAGATGTAGAAGTATACTCTATTGATGAAGCTTTTCTACAATTCAAAGGTTTTGATGAGTATGATTTTAATACCTACGGGAAAGAAATTAGGGAAAGACTATTGAAATGGACGGGGATTCCAACCTGTGTAGGAATTGCACCAACAAAAGCGTTAAGTAAAGTAGCCAATAAAATAGCTCGTAAATTTCCAAAAGAAACAGGAGGAGTATATGTAATAAATTCCGAAGAAAAAAGAATTAAAGCATTACAGTGGACTCCTATAGAAAGTGTTTGGGGAATTGGTAGAGGCATACAAAAGAGATTAAAAGCCAAAGGATGTAAAAAAGCATACGATTTTACCCAGTTAGATGATAATTGGGTATTGAAAAATCTTTCTATAACAGGTTGGAAGTTGAAAAAAGATTTAGAAGGAGAGTCTAAAATAGAATTAGATGAACCTACTAATAAGAAAGCAATAGCAACAACCCGAAGTTTTGAATATACATTTTCAGATTTAGATAATATTAAAGAAAGAATTTCAACCTTTGCAGTGAGTTGTGCAGAAAAATTACGCAAACAAAACTCTAGTTGTCATATGGTGATTGTTTTGCTACGAAGTGATTATCATAAAAAAGATACTGAACAACATCGAGTAAGTAAAACAGTTGTGTTTCCATATCCAACAAACTCCACATTAACGATAAGTAAAAGTGCAGTACAAGCGGTAACAACTATATTTAAAGAAGGAATAAAGTATAAAAGAGCAGGAGTAATTGTAACAGGATTGGTTCCTTCAGATAATTATCAGATAGATATGTTTGCAAGCGAAAATCCGAAGCATACCTCTTTAATGAGTGCGATTGATAAAATTAATCAGACTTATAAAGCAGATAAGATTAAATTAGCCAATCAAGATTTACAACGTACTTGGAAGATGCGTCAAGAACGATTATCGCCCAAATACACTACAAATATTAACGATATTATTAAGGTAAAATAAGTTTAGTTAAATAACAAACAATAAGATGTTACGAAAATTAAAACCAGTAAAAGCATCAGAGGCATTGACTTTTTTCTTACCAAAAGAGTTAAATGAAAGCGAAGGAGCTATTTTAATGGATACAGGTATTTCTGCAGGGTTTCCTTCACCTGCTGATGATTTCAGGGAAACGCGTATTTCATTAGATGAAGAACTTATTAGAAATAAAGAAGCTACCTTTTTTGCAAGAGTAAGCGGACAGTCGATGATTGGTGCAGGTTTAGATGATAATGATTTATTGGTAATTGATAGAAGTATTCCTCCAACCAATAATAAAATTGCAGTATGTTTTTTAGATGGTGAGTTTACCGTAAAACGTCTGCGAGTAGAAGGTAGTGAAGTTTGGCTACAACCTGAAAATCCAGATTATCCAATTATAAAAATTACCGAAGAAAACAACTTTATTATTTGGGGAGTTGTAACTAATGTGATTAAGAAGGTGTAGCAGAGAACCAAGACCGCTTTGCTGTTAGACAGAAGAATCAAGACTTTTTTAGAAAGATCAAAGAGTCAATCTGAATTTTGTATGAAGAATCTCAAAATAAAAAAAATCCAGCAAATAGCTGGATTTTTTGTCTTTATTCTAAAAATCTTGTGTCTTAAAAAAGATTAACAAAACTCTTCGTAAGCAGCGGCTAAATTCTGAGCAATAGCTTGTGCAGAACGTCCTTCAATATGATGACGCTCTAACATGTGTACTAAATTACCATCTTTAAATAAAGCAATTGCAGGAGATGATGGAGGGAAAGGAATCATATATTCTCTTGCCTTCGCTGTAGATTCTTTCTCTACACCTGCAAAAACTGTAGTTAAGTTAGTAGGAGTTTTATCTGCTCCTAAAGAAGCGATAGCACCAGGTCTTGCAGTACCTGCAGCACATCCACAAACAGAGTTTACCATTACTAACGTTGTTCCTTCTTTGGCTAAAGCATTGTCAACATCTTCAGCAGTATATAAAGCTTCAAAACCAGCATCGATTAATTGATCGCGCATTGGTTTTACTAATTCTTCTGGATACATATTTTTGAATTAAAAATTTAAGGCAAAGATACTTCTTTTCATGCCAACAATCAACTCGAAATAAGTATGGAGATAGATAGGTAATGTTTTATCTTTGTAGCCTCTAAAAAACAAACAATGGGAAAATTTGCAAAATGGCTTGGAGCTGGAGCTGGCTTTACATTAGGAGGGCCAATAGGAGCAATAATTGGGTTTGCTGTAGGAAGCCTTATTGATGGAATTTCTGTAGAAGATTTTGTACAAGAGCAGCAAGAATATCAAAAAAAGACTGGAGGTCAACCAAGAAGAGGGAGAGCTACATCAGGTGACTTTGAAATAAGTTTATTAATATTAGCATCAGTAGTTATAAAATCTGATGGAAAAATAGATAAGCGAGAGTTAGATTATGTTCGTGCTTACTTTGTAAAAATGTATGGTAAAGAACGAGCAAATCACGCATTCAAACTATTCAATGGAATTATTAAAAAACAAATATCTACACGTCAAGTTTGCTTACAAATACGTCAGTATATGTCGCATGCTACGCGATTACAATTATTACATTTTTTGTTTGGAATAGCAAAAGCAGATGGGCAAGTAACTAGTGTAGAGGAAGAAGAAATTAGAAAAATAGCAAGCTATTTATATATCAACGAATATGATTACTCATCAATAAAAGCAATGTTTTATGATGAGTCTGATGGAGCTTATAAAATGCTAGAGATAACGAAAGAATCGACTAACGATGAAGTAAAAAAAGCCTACAGAAGAATGGCTAAAAAACATCACCCAGATAAGTTACAAAACTTAGGAGAAGAGCATAAAAAAGGAGCTAAAGATAAGTTTCAAAAAATACAGGCTGCTTATGAACAAATTAAAAAAGAACGTGGGATTAGTTAATATGTTCATATAAAATTAAGAATTATGTAAAAAACACTTCAATTTTGAGGTGTTTTTTTATATCTCAAATTTAACAATTACAAGAAAATACGTAATTTCGCACATTCAATTAATAAACCGACAAAATGAGTAAGAAGTTTACTGAATACAAAGGATTGGATTTACCAAAAGTAGCAGAAGAAATATTAAACTATTGGGAGGAAAACAACATCTTTGAAAAAAGTATTACTACACGTGAAGG
>JAUHZI010000070.1 GCA_030426105.1 Bacteroidia bacterium
GATGATGGAGCTTGGGTTAGAGAAGCTGCTGCTGCATATGGTAAAAAACAAATGGAATTAGTAGGGTAAGATAAGTTAAGAAAAATGCGTTAAGGATAGAAGCGACATACTTTTAGTCAATTCGAGTGATTTAATTTTAAAAAAATGAAATTCTATTAAGAACTGCAAAAAAGATATAGTGGATATCCAAACCAATAGGAACGCCAAAAAATAATAAATGATAAAGAAACAAGATTAGAGTATAGAGAAAATTAAATTGTCTTTTATCTTGAATCTTTAGTCTTATATCTAAATAAAAAAAAATGAGTACAGATAATCAAGGACCAGTTTGGGAAGTATTTGTTCAAACAAAACCAGGGAAGCCTTTTAGGCACGCAGGAGCTGTTCATGCTTATGATAAAAGCATGGCAATGGAAAATGCAAGAGATTTATATACACGTCGTTCTGAAGGAACAGCATTATGGGTGGTAAAAGCTGAAGATATTGTCGCTAGCCAACCAGAAGATGTAGGTGCTTTTTTCGATCCTGCTAATGACAAAGCATATCGTCACCCTACGTTTTATGTAATGCCCGAAGGAGCAAAACACATATAGTAGTTTAGACTATAGACCCCAAGAGTCAAAAAAAGACTGCTAGGTCTAGGTATAACATTGAATCAATAAGAGATAAGCAGAAGTCTTAATCCCTTCTGTCTTAAAATCTTAAAGTCTAAAAATAAAATGAACCATTTACAAAAATATAGTTTAAGAATAGCTGATAATAGCTGGATTTTAGGGAATCGACTAGGAGAATATTCTAGTAAAGGACCTTTTTTAGAAGAAGATTTAGCTATTACGAATGTAGGTTTAGATCATATCGGTTTAGCTGAAGGAGTATACAAATACGTTGCTGACCTAGATGGAACTAAATCTGCTGATGATTTTGCTTTTAGAAGAGCAGAACATGAATATTACAATATCCAACTGGTAGAATATCCTAATGAAGATTTTGCCTATATTATGGCAAGACAGTTTTTATTTGATGTTTATCAGTTTTTCTTTTTAGAAGCTTTAACTGAAAGTAAAGATGAAACTTTGGCAGCTTTGGCACAGAAATCATTGAAGGAAGTTACTTATCATCTAAGAAGAAGTACGCAATGGATGTATCGTCTTGGAGATGGTACAGAAGTAAGTCACATAAAAATACAAGCTGCAATTAATCACTTGTGGATGTATAAAGACGAATTGTTCTTTATGGATGAAACAGATGAAGAAATGATAAAAGCTGGAGTAGGAGTAGACTTAAATGCTGTTCAAGAAAAATGGAATGAACGTATACAAGAAGTATTCACTAAAGCAACACTTACTTTACCTGAAATGCCAGTATATTCTTTAGAATACGGAAAAAATGGTCATCATACTGATCATATGGGGTATATTTTATTAGATATTCAATATCTAAATAATAAATACCCTGATGCAAAGTGGTAATTTAATTGTGGTTGCATAAAATTATTGAATAGAATAGGCTTGTTGATGAACAAGTCTATTTTTTATATGGATAGATTAATAAAAATATCAACACAAACACTTAATGCTCTTGCGCAAAACAAATCTATTTTATTGAGAGATAGAATTATCTTTGAGCAAGCGTTAAAAAATCGTGGTGAAGAACTGAAATCTATACCTCAAAAACAGCAAAACATTCGATTTAATTCCTTGATGTTTTCTGAGAGAGCGATTTTTTTGCTGTTGCTTCCAATTTTGTATTATAACTATATAGCTGCTAAAACATTAGTCAACCAAGGACAAAAAGCACAAAATCAGTTTTATGCAATCAGTATAGCTATAGGTGTGGTTTTGTATACAGGGTTTATGCTACTAAAGTAATTATTTAACTAACTGTAATTTATTTTTAGGATAGAGTTGTTCTAAGCCAAAATCATTACAAGTATATTCTCCAATTCTCCAATCTAAGACTAGCCAATAAAGTCCGTTTTCATCAATTGTAGGAGTTAATTTTTTGCTAGGATCTTTATAAAAACTTCTAATATTAGTCAAGGCTGCATTATAATGAGCTTCAGTCCCAACAAGAACTTCACACCAAGCATGACCGCCTCCATCGCATTGTCCGCCCATTATACGAGCTATTCCACCAATTGACTCAACACAAGCAGCGCTTAATACTGCAAAATCATCACAATCTCCAGCTAGTCCTATTGCGATTGTTCGATCAGCTCTAGAATAAAAATCGTCTCTCAATACTGTTGGGTCACTGATGTATTTCCAGTTGCTGAATAAGTGTAAGTTTAAAGCACAAATTTGATTAATACCACTTTTACCAGGAAGTCCTCTTTCAGTATCGTAAAAATTACCAGGAAAATCTTGAACAATGGTTAAGGCATAATCTCTAACACAAGGTTCATCTGTTGTAACGGCTTCTTCAAAAGATTTTGTTTGACTACTGGTATCCATAGCACTTTTACACCAACCAATAGCTGCTAATTCTTTAGCTTGTTGTTTAATTAGTGCTTTAAATTTTTCATTCTCTTTTTTAAGTTGTTCTAATGTAGCTTTGTCACCTTCAAGTTTATTGATGTTTTCTTGAAGTTCTTCTATTTTTTCTTTTTTCTCTTTTTGATTTAAAACGGAATCAGTTTCAACAGTTTGGATGTATGAGATTACTTCAGGCATGTCTTGATATTCAGGGTCAATAAGACTAGCAAGAGAAGAAAAACCTTTGTCTACGGTGATTTCAAATTTGTTTTCAAATTGAAAGAGTTCGAAAGCTTGAGATATGCCAATAAAAGATAAGGGTAGGATGATAATGATAGCAAACAAAGTTTTGAAAGAAAACTTTGAAGAGTAACTTAAGAGCAAGCCTAATAAAATAGAGCCAACACCAACGAGGTAATTCAGGTTGAAATTAGACGTAATGTTACTCAAAGCCATGATCTTTTTTAACCAAACCATAAAACTTACTTCAACTGATGTAGAAATAAGTATAAACCCAATGACTAATCCTAAAAAAGTAGCACCAATGGTTTCTCCACCACCAAAAATTACAGCAAGTAATATTAGTGAAAGACCAATTGTACTTAGAGCAGAGGCAGTACCTATTGCTCCAAGGTTTTGTTCTAAGAATAATTGTGGGTCATTTATTCCAAAAATCGCAAGGAGTTGGGGTAATAGGATAAAAAATCCTAAAAAACCTAGGGTAGTAATAAGCTTTTCGTAAATAGTCATAAAAGTTTAATTGTAGAAAAGCCACTTGTTACATGTAACAAGTGGCTTTTAATTTTAAAAAAGTTTATTGGTAATATTATACATTTTCAATAACCATAGCAGAAGCACCTCCACCACCGTTGCAAATACCAGCAGCTCCATACTTACCATTGTTTTGCTTTAACACATTGATTAAAGTAACGATAATTCTAGAACCACTATTACCAAGAGGGTGTCCTAATGAAACAGCACCTCCATTTACATCCACTTTTGCAGGATCTAATCCTAATTTTTGAGTATTCACTAGTCCAACAACAGAGAAAGCTTGGTTTAATTCCCAATAGTCAATATCAGCAATTTCTAAGTTTGCTTTCTTTAAAGCAACTGGAACAGCTTTCGAAGGAGCAGTAGTAAACCATTCTGGCTCGTGAGCAGCATCTCCATATCCAACAATTTTAGCAATTGGTTTTAATCCTAACTCTTCAACCTTTTCTTTGCTTGCTAAAATCAATGCAGAAGCACCATCATTTAAAGTTGAAGCATTAGCAGCGGTAACAGTACCTTCTTTGCTAAATACAGCTCTCAACTGAGGAATTTTTTCCATTCTAACATTAGTGTGCTCTTCGTCTTTATTGACAATGATAGCGTCACCTCTTCTTTGTGGAACTTCAACAGGAACAATTTCTTCATCAAACTTTCCTGCATCCCATGCTTTTGCAGCTCTATTATAAGATTCAATAGCAAAATTATCTTGATCTTCTCTTGTGATATTGTATTCAGTAGCACATTTGTCAGCACAAACTCCCATATGTACTTGGTTGTAAACATCTGTTAAACCATCTTTAACCATTCCGTCTACTAATTTAACATCTCCTAATTTTACAGCATTACGAGCATTGTAGTAATGAGGTACCATACTCATGTTTTCCATTCCTCCTGCAACAACAATATCGTTGTCACCTGCTAAAATAGATTGGGTTGCTAAACTAATAGCCTTCATTCCAGAAGCACATACTTTATTTACAGTAGTTGAAGGAACATCTTCAGAAAGACCAGCAAAAATTGCAGCTTGACGAGCAGGAGCTTGTCCTAAGTTTGCTTGTAAAACATTTCCCATAAATACCTCATCAACTAATTGAGCATCTATGTTAGCTTTACCTAAAGCACCTTTAATTGCTGCAGCACCTAATTTGGTAGCAGGAACAGTTGATAATGATCCTCCAAAGCTTCCTATAGGAGTTCTAACAGCCGAAATAATATAAACTTCTTTCATTTTGTGTATTTAGTTTTAAATTGAGTTAAAAAAATCCTTGCAAATTTAATAAAAATAGTTGATATTGAGGGGGTAGAAGATAACGAATTATAGACTTCCAATTAAGAATATAAACTTTAGTAAAATGTGTAAAAAAGTACTTTTAGTAGGAATGTTTAGTGTGTTATGGTTAGGTCTACTCTCTCAAGGATATAGACCATTGTTGGATAATTATAATGAATGGAAATTGACTTCATGTTATTTTGGATGTGTTGATGATAAGTATTATACTGATGGAGATACTATAGTTGATGGTTATTCGTATAAGATTTTGGATGGCTACCATTATATTTCAAGGACTTTTCTTTTGAGAGAAAATGTACAGGAAAGAAAGGTTTATATGAAGTTAGCTAACTATGCTTCAAGACCTGATGAGTTTTTATTATATGATTTTTCTTTGTCTGTAGGGGACTCAATGAATGTTTATAATCCAATAGCTCCATTTGCGTTCGATGCAGGGATGTATCTGCTTGATTCTATTGCTACGCTCCCTTTAGTGGACGGGAATAGTTACAGACATTTTTATTTACATGCATTGGATACAGTTCAAGCTGGAAGACAAAATGCAGTTTGGGTCGAAGGAGCTGGTTCGTTATCATTAATCAATGCCCCTGGAGGAACTCCTAATGTTAATGGAGCAGGTAAAATAAGTTGTTTCTTTAAAAATGACCAGTTGTTTTACAGTCAATTAGATTCTACCACTGAGTGCTCAACTGATTATGTCATTGGAGTAGAAGAGTATGAGTCTTTCAAAGTTGACCTGATAATGAACCATATCGACAAAAATGTATTGGTTAGTTATAATGGAGATAAACCTGTGGAATTGGCTATCTATACCATTAATGGACAATTATTAATTAAAGAAACAATTGTTTCTGAAGATGTGATTGAACTTGGTAGTTTTAATAAAGGACTCTTACTGTTTCAGTTCAATGTAGGGGAGGTGAAGGTTGTTAAGAAAGTGTTGAGTTGGTAACCCATCCAAAACGTTCAAAGATAAGCTTCCAATTTTGGTTAAGAGATGCTTTAAGTGTTAAATCTTCTTTTGTAAAAGGATGAGTAAAGCTTAATTGTATTGCGTGTAGGAATAGGTTGTGACAGTCAAATTCATTTTCGTACATCCTATTGTGAAAACGATCTCCATATTTATAATCTCCAACCAATGGATGACTGATTTTGTTTAAGTGTATTCTCAATTGATGCATCCTACCTGTTTTAGGAGTTAACTCGATTAAACTATACCTTGATTGAGGGTATGGATGTACTGGAATATCCAGCTGAATAGAGGACAAGGTTTCAAAATAGGTCAAGGCATCTTTATAGGTTTTAGTATCTGGATTTTTTACAGGACTATCTATTTTGCCATTTGGAGCCGAAAAACCACGAACAATTCCCCAATATTTTTTTTCTATATTATCAGAGGTGAATAGTTCTTGAAATACAGAAACGTTCTCTTTTTGTTTGCTAAATAATAGAATTCCTGAGGTCTTTCGATCTAACCGGTGAACAGGGTAGAAACGTTGATTAAACTGTTGTTCTAATAAATCGATTAATGTAGGATCCTTAATGTTACGAGCATAGTGAGATTGGTGAATCAAAACATTATTCGGTTTATTTACTACAATACAATATTCATCTTCATATATTATCTCAATCTTGTCTTGCTCCATTTGCACAAATATAGGGAGAACAGAATTCTTTTTAAGCCATTCTAGTTATATAATTAATACTATGACTTAAATTTTTAAAAGTTCAAAGTTTTAAATAAGAAAAGCTGAAGATAATAGAATACTTCAGCTTTCATACAATGATCAAATGAGCTTATAAAATCGTTTGATAGCCTAAATTATCAATGGTTTCTTTGACTTTTTCTAGTTCTATATTGTCACCTTCTAAGGTAACTGTTTTATCAGCTAAGTTGACTTGTAAATTATCAATGAAAGGAAGCTTTTCAAGGTTTTTTTCAACATTTGCTTTACAGTGATTGCAAGTCATTCCTTCTACTTTGATTGTTTTTGTTGTCATATTATTATTGTTTAGGTTAATTGGATTGCTATTTCTTGATTTAAGGTATTTTTGAAGGTATCCATTCAGAATTAAACCTATTAGAAGAATGCTAGAAGCTATTTCCCACCAGTTCAATGCTCCAGAATGGTCGTGTCCTAAATGTTGTTGTGTAATACTGGTAAACCATTCAGACGGTAACACATAGTCGATAATTAGTCCAAATCCTATAGCTCCAGCTATGATAGAGCCTAAATATGTAAATAAACTTTTTCTACCCAATACTTTCGCAATCATAGTAATCGTAGCAGCATTAGTTGCAGGCCCTGCCATTAATAATACAAAAGCAGCACCTGGACTAACTCCTTTTAAAATCAGAATAGTAGCTAGGGGAATAGAGCCAGTTGCACAGATATAAAGAGGTATAGAAACAACCAAGATTAAAAGCATTTGAACAAAAGGAGAGAGGTTGAGTAGTTCAAAAAAATCATCAGGAATTAAAGCAGAAATAATAGCTGCTAATACTAGCCCAATAATCAACCACTTTGAAATATCTTGAATAAACTCTACAAAACCATAATGAAAGATGCTAATGAATTTTTCAGAGAAAGTTTTCGGTTTTTCTGATTGCTCTTCAAAAACTCTCGTTTCAGTTTCGTTTTGAGTAACTACACTTGTTATAAAACCTCCAGTTATTCCCGTTACAAGAGCTGCAATAGGCCTTATAATAGCAAAAGGCAATCCCATTAAAGAAAAGGATGCTAATATTGAGTCGACTCCTGTTTGTGGAGTGGAAATTAAAAAAGAGACAGTTCCTCCTTTAGAAGCGCCGTTCTGATAAAAAGCCATGCCAGTTGGAATTACACCACAAGAACAGAGTGGAAGAGGAATACCAAAAATAGATGCTAACACCGATGATTTAAATGGACTACCACCAAAATAACGTTCAATTTTCTTTTGTGGAATAAAGGCATAAAGCAAGCCTGCAAAGAAAAAACCTAAAAGAAGAAAAGGAGCCATCTCGCCCAAAATCTTAAAAAAGTCACCAAGAAATGTTTGTATATATTCTTGTAGTTGCATTGTAAAAAGTTTGATAATACAAAAGAAGAAAGAAAATATGAGAAGGGTATTATACGATTTTAGAAAAGAGTTATATGATTTTTGGATTAGACTTCATCCAAAGGTTTTCTTTTGTTTTCTTGATGCTTTTTGTAGTTTGTAGGAGTCATGCCTGTTACTTTCTTAAATTGACCAGAGAGGTGTTGGACACTACTATATCCTAATTTAAAAGCAATCTCGTTTAATGAGAATTCATTGTATGCAATTAGTTCTTTTACTTTTTCTATTTTTTGATTAATAATATACTTTTCAATAGTTATGCCTTCTGTAGATGAAAATAAATTGCTGAGATAAGAGTAATCATAGCCTAATTCTTGTGCAATATAGGCTGAACTATTAATAGATGTTAATGCGTTTTGTGAGTAGTGTACCTTTTCAATGATTATTGTTTTTATTTGATCAATTAATTGACTCTTTTTATCCAAAATTAATTCAAAATCATTGTCTTTAAGAACAGTTCTAATTGCTTCAATTTGCTTTGGAGATAATTGTGTAGCAACAGTTACCTTTCCCAGTTCAAGCTCTTGAATTGTTAAATTTAATTTTTCGAATTCATCCCCAACAACTTTGATACAGCGTTTGCAAACCATGTTTTTGATGTGTAGCGTTGTTGAATTCATGGTGCAAAGATAGTTAATTGTGCTATCTAATTGAACTTCTAGTACTAGAGTTGACAAAAGAATGAAGGTTAGAAGTTTTTTTTACTTCAAAAACTTTCTTCAACAAACTCTTTGTTTATAACAGCTCCCGTTATATTTCCTCCATATACTGCGTTTGCTACAGAACGCATCATTGTAGTGCTATCTCCACAAGCAAAAATATTTTTTTGTGTAGTTTTTTGCATAAAGTCCACTTCTATATGTCCAGTTTCTGTGAGTTTGCAACCTAGCTTTTGAGGTAGTTCTGTATTTTGTTCAAAGGGAACAGCGGCATACGCTGCTTCAAAAGCTTTTTTACTACCATCATTAAATTTGATATGGGTAAGATGCCCTTCTTTGTGTATTATTTCAGTTATTTCCTTTTCAATAATGTTGATGTTATTGTTGTTCAGTTTTTCCAGTTGTTCTTTATTAAACAGCGTTGTGTCAGGTGTTATAATAGTAATTTGCTGTGTTAAATTATGTACTAGAGAGGCAAGGTGTATAGCTTTATCTCCATTAGCAATAATAGCAGTGTTTTTAGCTCTAATTTCATAACCGTGACAATAAGGGCAATGTACAACTGATATTCCCCAGCATTGATCAAAACCTTTAATATTAGGAAGTTTATCTTTTACTCCAGTTGCAAAAACTAATTTTTTTGCAATAAAAATACCTCCATTTGAAGTCGTTATTTCAAAACCTTCCTTTACAGGAGTAGCATCTATAACTAGTCCTTCATGATAGGTTATACTGTTGTACTTTAGTACTTGTTTTTTTGCAATATTTGAGATTTCTTTTGGGGTACTTCCATCTTGTGTCAAAAAGTTGTGAGAATGTGGAGTCTGTCTGTTGCAAGGTTTTCCCGAGTCAATGATTAGTGTTTTTCTTAAAGAACGTCCTAAAGACATTGCTGCTGAAAGGCCTGCATAACTTCCTCCGACTATTATTACTTCAAATTGATTCATGGATGTTTATTTTTTTTTTTGCAACTATGTTGCAAATATAGCTACTAAACTTAATAGTCTATTTTAAAAAAAGCCAAAAAATGTCAATTATGAATAAAACTAAACAATAAGATAATTGATTAACTTTGTACTAGTTTATTAGGAAAATACCCATGTAATGAAGCGTATTAGTATATTCTTAAGTTTAATAATGGCTTTAAATTTGGCTTTTGGTCAAGTAAAGTATGAAAGGGAGCGTCGATTGAAGTCAAGTGATGTTCCTAGAAAAGCGCTCAATTTTATTGGTGTCGATTTAGAGATAAAACAACTAAAATGGTATAGAGAGGAGAGCCTTGAAGGTATTTCAATTGAGGCAAAATTTAAAATTGACAATAAGAAATATAGTGTTGAATTTGACACTTTAGGTCAGTTAGAAGATGTTGAAATTGAAGTCAATAAAGTAGAACTTCCTGAATCAACTTTAAAGCAAATAAATTCAATATTATCTGATAACTACAAGCGATTTAAGGTGCTTAAAATTCAAGAGCAATTAAAAGGTGATATTGAGAAGTTAGATTTTATCTTTAGTTTAGATAAAAAGGTTTACTGCTCGGGTTATGAGTTTGTTATCAAAGGTTTTTCTTCTGATGGGTTGTCACTTTATGAATGTTTTTTTGATATAAATGGAGAGTTAATAAGTAGTAAGAAAATTGTATTAAATTCAACAGAGCACCTTGAATATTAGATTGAAAATAGTGTTTTTTTTGTTGCTAATTTTTTTGATGCGGACTCAGTTTTTGGCACAAGGAAATAGAGCATTAGGTTATTTACCTTCAGTAAATTTAACTTATAAATTAAAGGAGCGGAATAGCTTGAATTTTGCAACGCAGCAACGTTTCGGAGTATTAAATTCTATTGATCGATTACAACATCGTTATATTCTTTCTGATTACAGCATGCTTTATGCTCATAAAATTGGAGTAACTTCTAAGTTCTCGATAGGGAGTTTAATACGTTTCAGAGATGGTGAATGGCTAGCAAGAGCAATAGAGCAGATTGTATTTTTTAGTTCATATAACCAATTTAAGTTCTCACACCGTTTTAGATTGGATCATACCACTGGAAACATAGGAATAACAAATCGTTTACGTTATCGTATGGGAATACAAATTCCATTAAGTGGAGCAGTATTAGACAGTAAAGAGGCTTATATTAAGTTAAATAATGAGTTATTAAATATATTAATTGATGGAGCATACTCAGCTGAGTATCGTTGTTCTCCAAACTATGGTTATGTGGTTTCTGATCAACTTAAATTAGAGTTTGGATTAGATTACCGACTCTCTAATTTGACAGAAGGATCAAAAGATCAAAATTTATGGTTTTTGATAGGGGGGTATTATAAATTAAACTAAATTTTATAAGGACTTAAACCTTTATTAAGGAGTTGTTTCGATAGAAATAAGCCTAATTTCTTCAACTGATTCTGAAGAATTTCCAAATTGTTTTTCTGTTCTGTTGATCACGAAGGCAGCATTTAAATTATCTTTTTTGTTTTTAAAGTCAATTCTGATGGTGTCATCATTGCTTTTTTCTGAAACTCTAAAGTGTTTAAATTTCAGTTGAATTGGTGTTTTAAAATAATCATTAGAATCAATGGAAGAGTAGATGTTGTGCAGTTCTTCCTCAATAGCAGTTTTAAATTCTTCCTCTAGTGTATGGTCCTGACGTATTTTGATTAAGTCTTCCAAAGCTTCTAGTTTTTGCTGGGCTTTTTTTCTCCATTTGTTAGGATTGAACGAAGAACCATTGGCGGTCAGCTCTTCTTGGATAAAGTCATCATTCTTGGCCTCTTCCATAGATGTTGCTTCTTCGAATTCAAGAGATGGTGCATAAGCTTTACGCTCATCATGCTGAGCCGAACAACTGTAAAGTATAATGAGTATACCTAGAGTAAAAAAATGATATGTATTCATTAACCTTTTCATCTTTCAAGGAATTTAATAGTTGAAATTTTTTCCCCATCATAAATCGTATTAATGATTTCTGTTCTTTGAAGACTTCTTGTAGGTAAGGTGAGCTTGTTGATAAACTCCTTCTTACTCAGGATAGCAATAGTAAAACCATCTTCACTAATCTCATAAGCTTTTAGTTCTTCTGACATCATTTCGGAGAGTTGCTGACGCCGCTTTTTCCAGTCTTTAACTTTAGAGTTCGCAAATAAATGCAACATCATTGTGTAATCATCTGGTTCAATAAAAATGGTTTCTTCATAACTCTCTTTGGTTATAGTCCTTTTGATGTGTAGGGGTCTATAGAAACGGCCTTTAACTACAAATTCGACTTCATTTCCAGTACCTTCAAAGCAATTAGTCGGTAGAGGCTTAAAAACAGGAGATTCATTAGTTTTTATTAGTTTTACTGCTAAGAAAGAGTCAACAACGGGTAAATGTGTGTTTTGATCAATAAAGCAAAAACGATAGTGAGTAGTTTTTGTGGGGAGCCAATTCACAATAATAAATACTACTACTAGAGTACCCAGGCCAAATAATAAAAATTTTTTGTAGAGGCTGTTTTGAGATGGCTCATGAGTTATTGGAACGGGAGGTATTTTTGTTGTAGCTTTAATTTCGGCGGTTTCATTTGTCGCATATTTATACGAAAAAGCTTTCCAACTCTCTTCTTCAATATAATTAGTAAAAAGATTTAATGTATCTACTCTTGGTAGTTTATCTTGTTGGTTCTTGATATGTGTATAAAACCATTTTTCACTAATTGAGCCTAAAACTTTTTGTTGCAAATCTTCACGAAAGAGTGCAATTTCTTCTCCTTTCCATTCTTGTATAGGAAGGCTTACCTCAGGATGATTTTCCCTAAGTTTTTGAGCTACTTTTTCAAGTAGTTGATCAAATAAAAGTCGTTCGTTAGCCTTCACAATCAAAGTGATTTGAAAATTGCCGTTAAATTAAGAAAATTATTTTAACCTATTTTAAAGGAAAATGTTTTTGAAAGCTAGTGGAGCAATGTTGAAAGCTTTAAATCATTGTTTTATAGTTTGTTTATGAAGTTTTAGTGTTTTTTTAACAACATTTATGATAGATAAGTAGGCTTTACTCTTGTATGTGATAGTAATACTATTATTTTTGCATTCAAAATTATTATTAATGAATCGGCTATCTAATTTAAGTATTAATGTTAATGAGAATGTATATCTCAAAAATCCTAATTCTTCAACATTAGGAAAGAAGATTATTGGAGGAAGTATTGAATTAATTGAACAACTAGGATTTGAGGAGTTTACATTTAAAAAGTTAGCAAAGCATATTACTTCAACTGAAGCATCAATCTATCGATACTTTGAAAGTAAACATCATGTACTGATTTATTTAGTGCATTGGTATTGGGGTTGGCAAGAGTACCGCTTGGTACTTAGGTTAACCAATGTTGATTGTCCAATTCAGCGTTTGGAAAGGGCAATTAATGTTTTAACAGAAGAAATTAAAGAGGATTCGACATTTTCGCAAATAAACGAAGTTTTATTAAATAGGATTGTAATTAGCGAATCCTCAAAAGCATACTTGAATAAGGCTGTTGATAAGGATAATGAATTGGGCTATTTTTTAAAATATAAAGATGTTGTAGCTAGAGTATCATCTATTATTTTGGAAATCAATCCAGGGTTTAAATATCCTCACATGTTGGTGTCAACGGTAATAGAGGGGGCGCATCATCAGCGTTTTTTTGCTCAACATTTACCACGCTTAACAGATGTAGTTGAAGGTGAAGATGCGGTAACCACATTTTATAAAGAATTAGTCATTAAAGAAATTACGAAATAAAAATATGAGTCAATTAAGTCCAGTAAACCGTTTTTGGTTATTGATTAAGCCTGACAAGGTAGAAATTAGGAACGTATATATTTATGCTTTCTTTTTGGGGCTTGTCAATTTATCATTGCCAATAGGTATCCAATCGATCATAAACTTGATACAAGGGGGAAAAATGAGTACATCTTGGATTGTTCTTGTTACACTAGTAATATTAGGGGTAGTGATCTCAGGAGTTCTACAAATTCAACAACTTAGAATATCAGAGTATCTACAACAAAAAATATTTACAAGAGCAGCATTTGAGTTTGCTTTTCGAATCCCTAAAATTAAATTGGAAGCTTTATTTAAGCAATATGCTCCTGAATTAATGAATCGTTTTTTTGATGTGGTTTCTGTACAAAAAGGGTTATCTAAAGTATTAATTGATTTTTCAACCGCTTCAGTGCAAACTTTGTTTGGGTTGTTGTTGTTATCGCTTTATCATCCATTTTTTATTGTTTTTAGTTTAATTCTAATTGTTTTGGTGTATTCCATTTTTAAGGTTACATCTAAGAGAGGATTGGACACAAGTTTGGAAGAGTCGAAGCATAAATACAATATTGCTCATTGGTTAGAGGAGTTAGCTAGAACTAGTATTAGTTTTAAGTTAGCTGGGAATACTGAACTACCAATGTTAAGAACAGACAAATATGTCGGAGAATATATCGAAGCTAGAGAAAATCATTTTACCATTTTAAAATACCAATATATCTTAATGGTGGTCTTCAAGGTCTTGGTGACATCAGGGTTATTGGTAGTAGGAAGTATCTTGGTTATGGAGCAACAAATGAACTTAGGACAGTTTGTTGCAGCTGAAATCATTATCCTTTTAGTGTTAGGTGCTGTAGAGAAGTTAATTTTAAGTTTAGAAACAATTTATGATGTACTAACAGCATTGGAAAAAGTAGGGCAGGTGTCTGATCTTGAAATTGAGAGCTGTGAAGGAATAGAAATTGAGACCTGTAATTTAGATAAAGGTTTATCATTAGAGTTTAAAAATGTAGACTTCGGATACCCAGGGCAAGAAAACAATATATTTTCTAATGTTAGCCTAGAAATTGAATCTAGTGAAAGTGTATTGATTGTTGGAAGCAGTGATTCAGGTAAAACGACGTTATTGTATTTATTAGCTGGACTTTATAAAGTCAAAAAAGGGACTGTTGTTATCAATAATTTACCAATTTCAAACTACAATCCACAATACCTAAGATCAGTTATTGGAGACTGTCTAATGGATGAGCTACTGTTTGAAGGAACGCTTTTAGAAAACATTACAATGGGTAGGCCTAGTGCTACTTTTGAAAATGTTCAATGGGCAATTGAGAACTTAGGATTGAGCCCATTCATTAAGTCATTAGATAAGGGATATGATACTAAAATCTTTCCTCAAGGAAAACAATTCTCAAAAGGTATTGTCGATAAACTAATTTTAGCTAGAAGTATAGCAGATAAACCCAAGCTATTACTGGTAAAGGATGTGTTTTCTTCATTAGTAGGAGAAGAGCGTAAGCAAATTATGGAGTTTCTTACAGACAAGTCTAATCCATGGACGTTAGTTATTGCGTCAAGAGATGGCTATTTGAGAGATAAAGTAAATCAAGTAGTTTTAGTTGAAAATCAATCATTACGTAAAATCGTTTAATTATGTTAAACATTTCAGAAAATAGTGTTTCAAAATATATTCTACCGAAGGCTTATTCAACATTGAGTGAGGTTGAAAAAAAGCATTCGAATAGAGTGTTGCGAAAAATAATCATAGGATTCACTGTGATAAGTTTTATTGTGTTGTTCTTACCTTGGACACAAAACGTTCGTTCAGAAGGGTATATCACAACATTGAAGCCAGATCAACGTCCGCAAAGTCTAAATTCAATAATTGGAGGTAGAATAGATAGTTGGTATGTTAAAGAAGGAGATTATGTGAATAAAGGTGATACGATTTTAAAAATTTCGGAAATTAAAGATGCTTATTTTGATGATGAGTTACTGCAACGAACGAAAAATCAAATTGAGTTAAAAGAAGAATCTGTAAAAGCTTACGGAGATAAAATAGCGATTCAGACAAATCAGTTGGACTTGCTTCAAAAACAAATGAACCTTAAATTGACCCAAGCTAAAAACAAGCTGGGACAAGCTATACTTAAGGTACAAAATGACAGTATAAACTTTGAGTCTGCAAAGTTGAATTATACTACAGCAAGTGCACAGTATAACAGGGCGGATAGTTTATATACGATTGGTTTAAAATCTAAAATCGACCTTGAAAAAAGAAGGGTGAAAATGCAAGAAACTAAATCGTATGAATTAGCAGCTAAGAATAAATACCTAAACAGTCAAAATGAAGTATTAAATTTAAAAGTTGAGCTATCAAATATTGAAGTTAAATTTCAATCTGATTATAATAAGATTGAATCAGAGCGATTTAGTACTGTTTCTCGAAAGTTAGATACGGAAACAAATATCAATAAACTGAAGAATCAATACAGTAATTATCAGTTTAGAAATGGGTTATATTTTATTACAGCTCCTCAAGATGGTTATATCACTAAAACTTTTATAAGTGGAATAGGGGAAGTGATTAAAGAGGGACAGCAAATCCTTACGCTTATGCCGAAGAACTATGATTTAGCTGTCGAGTTATATGTGAAACCTATTGATCTTCCATTAATTAAAAAAGGAGAACATGTTAATATTCAATTTGATGGTTGGCCAGCTATTGTCTTTTCTGGATGGCCAAGTGCAAGTTATGGTACATTTCAAGGGAAAATATATGCAATCGACCAATTTATTAGTGCTAATGGTAAGTATAGAGTATTGGTCATGGAAGACTCTACGGATCACTGCTGGCCTGATGATTTGAGGTTCGGTTCTGGAGCAACGAATTTAATGTTATTAAAAGATGTTCCCGTTTGGTATGAGTTATGGCGAAATATTAATGGTTTCCCTCCTGAGTATTATGAAGTAAAAGAAGAAGAAGCAAAAAACCTTAAAAAGAAGTAAAAATGAGAAACTATTTGTTAGTTATATTTTTATTGGGGGCCTTATCTTTATTAGGACAGGAAACAAAGACAACTTTTAGTTATCAAGATTATATTGCTGTTGTAAAAAAACACCATCCTTTGGTATACAGTGCTCAATTGGAAGGAGGAAAAGGAGTGTTAGAGTTAAAGAAAGCTAGAGGAGGATTTGACCCTAAGTTAAAAGGGGATATCTCTCAAAAGTATTTTGAAGAAAAGCAGTATTATAGCTATATCAATGGAGGGTTGATTATTCCAACATGGTTTGGTGTAAGTCTACATGGAGGATACAATGAAAATGAAGGGTATTTATTAAATCCAGAATCTTATACGCCTTCAGAGGGCCTTTGGAATGCTGGAGTGACAGTCAATTTAGGTAAAGGCTTGTTTATCGATAAGCGAAGAGCTGATTTAAAACAAGCTAAAATCATTCAGAATTCAACATTGTTAGAGCAGCAGGTTATTCAAAATCAGTTAGTTTTTGACGCATCGAAAGCTTACTTTGAATGGCAAAAAGCATATCAAAAGTTTCAGGTGTATAGTCAGGCTGTTTTAAATGCAGAAGAGCGTTTAAATGCAATTCAATTGAGTGTTGTAAGAGGAGAAAAACCAGCATTAGATACACTTAAGGTTTCCATCCAATTACAAGACAGAAAACTAAAACAAGAGCAAGCTAATGTAGCTGAAAAAAATAAAAGAATGTGGGTAAATACTTTCTTATGGCAAGAAGGGTACATCCCTTTAGAGATAGCTACAGCGATAGAACCCTTGTTAGATCTTGAAGAAGGTGAAAATGAGACGTTAAATTTTGAAACATTATCTCAAACACATCCAGAAGTGTTAATGTATCAAAACGATGTCGAAATTAGTAAAATTGATGTACAGCTAAAGAAGGAAAATATAAAGCCTACAATCCAATTAAAGTATAACTCGCTATCATCGAACACAACTTATAATATAGAGGACTATAATTGGGGAGCAAAAGTTAGTTATCCAATTTTTACTCGAAAAGAACGCGCTTCAGTTAAATTATCGGGGATTAAACTTGAGCAGAAAAGAATGGGACTTTTGAATAAGCAA
>JAUHZI010000071.1 GCA_030426105.1 Bacteroidia bacterium
TTGTTAAAATCAAGTGATAAGAAAACATTGGTCTCTCTGATGCATGGGAATAATGAGATTGGAAACTTATTACCGTTGGATATCGTCTCAAAACTTTGCCAAGAAAATGATGCTTTATTTCATTCTGATACTGTTCAAACTATGGGACATTACCGTTTTGATTTAAAAGCAATTCATATTGACTTTATTACTTGTGCAGCCCACAAATTTCATGGCCCAAAAGGTGTAGGATTTTTATATGTTAATAAGAAGAATAAGCTGAACACTTTGATGTTTGGAGGTTCTCAAGAAAGAGGGCATAGAGGAGGAACAGAAAATTTATATGGAATTATTGGTTTAGGAAAAGCAGTTGAATTAGCTTATGAAGATGTGGAAGAGCATCAAAAACAAATCCAAGGATTAAAGACCTATATGAAAGCTGAATTGTTAAAAATCAATGATCAGATTTCATTTAATGGAGAAGTAGAGGAGCATAAATCTTTATACACAGTGCTGAATGTGTGTTTTCCTGAAAATGAAAAAAGCGGAATGTTTTTGTTTAGTCTAGATATTAATGGAATTGCTGCTTCTGGAGGAAGTGCTTGTTCTTCGGGAAGTAATCAAGGGTCACATGTATTATCAGCTTTGGAGAAAACTAACCCATGCCAAGCGATTCGTTTTTCATTTGGTCGTTATACCACTAAGGAAGAGATAGATTATACTTTAGAAAAGATTAAAGAAATGTTATAATTCTTATTATAAAGATAAAGAAAATAAAAAAGCGCATTCATTTGAATAGCGCTTTTTTTATTTAAAATAGTTGTTCCACATGATTTAACCTCTTGTGAAGATATATTCTTCTTCAGAAGACAAATGTGGGTTAAAGACATAACCATCAACATCAAAAGTTTTGATTTCTTCTTTGTTTTTTAGATCATTTTCGATAATGTAGCGTGTCATTTTACCTCTAGCATTTTTAGCATAGGTCATAACAGCCTTGTAGACTCCATTCTTATTGTCTTTAAAGTTACAAGTAATGATTTCTCCAGTAATATTTTTTGCTTTTACAGCTTTGAAATACTCATTAGAAGCTAGGTTGACTAAAATTCCATCATCAGCTTTTAATTCTTCATTTATAGCATCAGTAATCTTGGCATCCCAAAACTGATAAAGGTTCTTAATTTTACTACTATAATTTAACCGAGTCCCCATTTCAAGTCGATAAGGTTGGATTAAATCAAGTGGCTTTAATAAACCGTATAAGCCACTTAGAATTCGAAGTTTATCTTGAGCGATATTAATTTCTTTTTCTGAGAAAGAACCAAAGTCTAAGCCTCTGTATACTTCTCCAGTAAAAACATAACCAGCTTGTTTAGCGTTGGTAGGAGTGAATGGTAACTCCCACTCTTGATATCTCTGATGGTTTAAATCAACTAATTGTGGACTTAATTTCATGAGTTCCCCAAGTTTCTTTTTAGAAAGCTTTTTTAGTTTATTAATCAATTGTTGACTTTCTTTTTCAAAAATATTTTGAGTGTATAACGTTGTAGATAAATCCTTTTCAAAATCTAATGATTTAGCAGGAGAGATTACTATTTTCATGTTTTTCTTATTTAGAAACAAAAGTAAGTAAATAGTTTGTTCCTTGCATACTACTATCAACAGTAATTGTTCCTTCAAGTTGATCTGCTAGTGTTTTAATAAGGTCTATTCCCATAGATGTTGGGTCTTCCCAATTAAAATCGTCAGGTAATCCTTTTCCATTATCACCAATGTGTATAATTGTTTTCTTATCGTTATGTTGTTTAATATTTATTTCAATGATATTACCTGTAGGTTCCTCAAATGCGTATTTCAAAGAATTAGAAATAATTTCGTTAACAATCAAGGCAAAAGGAATCAATCCGTCTAAACCAATGTGTATTGAATCATCAATATTCAAGTCTAATTTAACCTCTTTATTTACAGCATAACTCTCTTTGATGTCATTTACAAGGTTGGTGACATAAGTTTTAATGTTTAGTTTTGAAAAGTCGTTTGATTCATATAGCGATTGATGAATTTTAGACATCGAAAGAATTCTGTTTTGACTTTCTTTAAACAATGTCTTAGTCTCCTCATTAGTAGTATAATGTGCCTGAATATTAAATAGAGAGTTGATGATTTGCAAGTTGTTTTTTACTCGATGATGAATCTCTTGAAGTAAAACAGTTTTTTCTTTATTCTGTTTACTAATTTCTTTTGTTCTCTCTCTAACTTTATCTTCCAATTCTTCTTTAGAGATTCTTAAAGCTCTATTTCTAAGGAAAACAAGATTATACATGATAGAGATAATTAAAATAGCACAAAGTAAAATAAACCACCATTGATAGTAGAAAGGAGGTAGAGGTTCTTTAATTTTTACATAGCACGAGATAAACTCAGGAGATGATTGGCTATTTTTTGATGTTGCCTTAACTTTAAATATATATTCTCCAGGTGGGATATTTGAATAAACAGCATAGGCTGCTCCCATATTGTCAAACCAAGTAGAGTCAAAGTTTTCTAGTTTATAAGCGTACTTAATTTCTGTCGAGGATTTCAAATCAAGCGCTAAAAAATCAAATGTTAAATGATTTTTGTCTGCGGGAAGAATCAAACTATCAGGGATTCCAAAAGCATTTTTACTACCATATTGGTATTGTTCTTCAATATTGTTAAGGAATAACTTAATATTTGTAAGGTAAATAGGGAAGTTAATAGCTTTCTTTTCTGTTTTGTTAGCTAAGTATTTGAAAATACCTTTAATTGTAGCAAAATAAAGATTCCCCTCCTTGTCTTTAAATGTACCTCTTGTATTATTTTCTATACCATAGAACCCTTCATTCTTACCATAAAAATCAATGGATTCGATTTCACTTTGTTTATTAAGCGTAATTTTATCTAACCCTTTATTAGTTCCAACCCAAAGGTTTCCTTCATTATCTTTGTTCATTAGATAAATAATAGTTGAGTTTAGCCCATCTTTTTCTGTGTAAGGAACAAATTGCTCGTTTTCCAATTTACTAATACATCGATCTGTTCCAACCCATAACACCCCATTATCATCTTCAATGATGCTGCCTACATAAGAATTACAAAGTCCATCAATGATACTGTATTTTCTAAAATTACCTTCATAATACTTCAAAAGACCATCACTAGTCCCAAACCAAATTATTCCTTTATGATCTTCAAAAATGGCATGAATTTGTTCATTAGATAAACCATTTTCTTGGTTATAGTTGGTTATTTTACCATTTTGAAGCATAGATATACCTTGATTTGTTGCTACCCAAAGTCTTCCCTGCGTATCATAGTGTAGGTAATTTACTGAGTTACTAACAAGTCCTTTAGATTCATCTATAGTAATGAAGCGGTCATTTTTGTATTGAACAATACCTTTTCTAGTAGCTAACCATATTGACTGATCTGGAGCTTCAATAATGCTAAAGACTGTATTGTTTGGGAGCGCATTTTTGGAAGTATAGTTTATTACAGCTTTTCCATCGTAGACATAACATCCATTATGACTTGTTCCAGTCCAAAGGTTACCTTTAGAGTCTTTAAGAATAGCAAAGTTATTGGCCTTGTTTAATCCTTCTACATTTGAATAGTTAATAAAAGGTGTTTTGATATACTTAAATATACCTTCTCCAATTACACCAATCCAAATGTTGTTTTGTTGATCACAAAAGAGAGAGTTAATAGTGCTAGAAGGAAGTCCATTCTCAGCAGTAATATTGATTAACTCATTGTTGGAATGTTTAAAAACTCCATGTTCTTTGGAAGAGAACCAAAGAACATTATTTAAATCATAAACAATATGTTTAATCTCTACATTGGAAGGTAATTGGTGATTAAAAGGTAGTGAATCAAGTTGTTTTTCATTGGTTAATTGGTAAAGTCCGTCATTTCTTATCCCTATAACCAGTTGATTATTTGTATTCCAAGTTACTGTTGAAATGTGTTTCTTAGTTTGGAAAATTCTTTTAGTCTCTTTGGTTGAAGCGTCTAATGCAAATACTTCCTTTGAGGTATAATAATAAATTTCAGTTTGATTGTTATATAAAAATCCTTCTATTTTATCAAGGTTATGAGTAGAAACTGTTTCCCAAATACTATCATTTAGGTAGTAAATATTTTTGTTCTTTGAAGCGTAAATAATATCTTGATGCCTATCGTAAACAATGTGGTGAAAACCAGTTTCTTGATCTGGGAGCTGGTAAATTGCTCCATCTTGGTAATAAGAAAGAGGTCCCCAAGTTGAAGCAAAATAAATTCGGTTATTTTTACCTTCAGTAATATCAGTAACAATATTCCCTCCAAGACCATTGTTTTCATTGAAGTTTTCAAAATGAATACCATCAAACTTTGAAATTCCTCCACCTGTAGTAGCTATCCATAAGAAGCCTAAGCTATCTTGGTAGATATGTGCTGCTTCAGACTGGGCTAAACCTTCAGTAACACTATACTGAATAAGCGAGTGTTGCTGACCAAAACCTACCATTAGGTTATGGAACAAAAAATAGATTATTAGGGGTATGATTTTATACATTCGTGTTTGGTAATTATTTATTCTGAATATATGAATAATATGTCTGTTTATCGAAAAAAAATGACGAAACTACTTCTTTTTTCCACTTCTCTTTTTAGGTTTTTTATATTTAGCTTTAATAATTCTTCTGTAGCTTCCACCAAGATTCACTTTTGTATTTTTATCTTTCTTATCATGAAAAGCACCACCTCCTTCTTGTATCTTATGTTGAGGAAGATAATTTTTTTGATGAAAAGAAGGTAGTTCTTCATCTGTAAAAATAGTTGAGACTTCAACTTCTTCAGGAAAATCAAGCATTTTAATGTTTTTGTTCATTAAGTTTTCGATTTCCTCTTGATACATTTTTTCAACCTCATTAATAAATGAAATTGCTACACCTTTAGCTTCTGCTCTACCTGTTCTTCCTATTCGATGAATATAATTGGCAGCATTATTAGGTAAATCAAAGTTAACAACATGAGAAACGTCTCGAATATCCATTCCTCTAGCGATAATTTCAGTAGCGATAAGGACACGATAGGTACCATCTTCAAATAAGTCTAAGGTTTTGAATCTCAAATTCTGAGCTTTATTGGAATGGATGACTCCAATTTGATCAGGATAAATAGCGTTAAGAGTTTCATGCAACCTGTCTGCCAGTTTTTTGCTTGCAACAAAAACAAGCCCTTTAGTGATTGTTTTATTGGTATCAAGAATATGATTCAATAAGTTAACTTTAGTATGATAGTTCGGGACATCATAAGCAAACTGATTAATCAGTTCTAATGGCGTTCCACTTTTAACAATTTCGATTTTAGTTGGTTCAATAAAGAAATCATTAATAATTAATTCAATGTCATCATTTGTTGTTGCTGAGAATAGAATGTTTTGTCTTTTTTCAGGAAGTAAATCAAGAATGTTTAAAATTTGAGGTCTAAAACCTAAATTCAACATTTCATCCATCTCATCAATTACAAATTGTTTAATGTTTTTGAGTCGTAAAACTTTTGTTAATGCTAAGTCAACTAAACGACCAGGAGTAGCGACTAAAATATCAAGACCGTCATAAACAACTTGTTTTTGAGTATTGATATTCGTTCCTCCATAAACACCAGCAACTCTAACAGACATATACTTCGTAAGACTTTTAGCCTCTTCTACAACTTGCATTACAAGTTCTCGTGTAGGAACAATAATCAAAACACGAGGTTGACGTTGTTCAGAAAACTTTAAGTTTCTCAAGATCGGTAGTAAGTATGCAAACGTTTTTCCTGTACCAGTTTGTGCTACACCTATCATATCTTTTCCTGAAAGAATTAAAGGAAAAGCTTTCTCTTGAATAGGAGTAGGGTGGATGTACTCTAAATCTTCAAGCGCATTTAGAATAGGTCTGGTAAGTTTTAAATCACTGAAATTCACAATTGTAATTTTTTTGCAAAAGTAAACATAAAAATAAGCTTCTCTGAATAAGATGTTAAAAAGTCTTATAGAATATTTAAATAAGAGCAATTTATTAAGAATTGGTACGTTTCTTAAACAAGATTATATATCTTCGCAAGCCGAGAATCATTTTCTTATAATAGTAATTTAAGTTAATACAGACAAGGATTTACAAATGACGAAAAATAGATTATTCATTATTACACTTGCACTATCTATAATTCTTGGAAGTTGTTCTGAGTATAATAAGATTTTAAAGAGTAATGATTACGAATTAAAATATACTAAAGCGGTTGAGTATTACAACGAAGGGGAGTATTACAAATCGTTACCATTGTTCGAAGAATTAATGTCTTTTTTCAGGATGACTGATAAAGGAGAGGATGTATATTATTATTATGCTCAAAACCAATATGCTTTAAAAGAGTATTATATGGCAGCTTATTATTTTAAGCGTTTTGCAAAAAGTTATCCGAATAGCCCTAGAGCTCAGGAATGTGCATTTTTAGGAGCAATATGTAAGAAGGAGTTATCACCTGATTATAATTTGGATCAAAGTGAAACTTATGCTGCTATTGATGAGTTTCAACTCTTTATGGATCGTTATCCGAATAGTAATTTGGTGGATTCATGTAACTCCGAAATACGTGTATTAAGAGCAAAGCTAGAGAAGAAGAGCTATGAGAATGGAAAGTTATTCTATCGAATGGAAAAATACCGTTCTGCAGTAATTGCCTTTAATTCAACTTTACAAACATACCCAGACACAGATTATAAAGAAGAAATTTTATTTTTAATTGTAAAATCAAATTATTTGTTTGCAAATAACAGTATTGAGTCAAAAAAAATGGAAAGATATGAGGAAACTATCAAATCTTATCATAAATTTGTAGATTCGTTCGGTAGTAGTAAGTGGATTAAACAAGCCGAAAACTATTATAATTCGAGCGTAAAAGAATTAGCAAAAATAAAAAATAACCCAGTATCTAACGGATAAAAGATTATGGCATATAGAGATAGCACAGCAGAAAAAACAACAATTACTAGAGATTTAGATAGTTTATCACAACCAGCAAATGGAAATATCTATGAGTCTATTGTTGTATTTTCTAAAAGAGCGAATCAAATTAACACTGAATTGAAAGAGGAGTTATCATCTAAATTAGAAGAGTTTGCTTCTTCAACAGATAATTTAGAAGAGATTTTTGAGAACAGAGAGCAAATCGAAGTTTCTCGTTTTTATGAAAGATTACCAAAACCTGGAGCAATGGCTGTTCAAGAGTTTGAAGAAGGTAAAGTATCTTGGAAAGGAAAAGAAAAATAAAGTATGCTTAACGGCAAAAAAATAATACTTGCAGTTTCAGGAAGTATTGCCGCTTATAAAGCTACTTACATTATAAGAGACTTAATTAAATTAGGGGCGTCTGTCAAAGTTATTATGACAGAGGCCTCTTGTAGTTTTATA
The DNA here is from genome assembly GCA_030426105.1 of Bacteroidia bacterium. GTDB lineage: Bacteria > Bacteroidota > Bacteroidia > Flavobacteriales_D > Parvicellaceae > S010-51. The sequence goes on from JAUHZI010000071.1 coordinate 7,440, forward strand.
ACACCACTTACTTTATCTACATTATCAAAAAATCCTGTACTGATTGATTTTACAAAAGATGACAGCACTGGAGAATGGAATAATCATGTAGATTTGGGATTGTGGGCTGATGCTTTTTTAGTGGCTCCAGCCACAGCTAATACCTTGTCTAAAATGGTGACTGGGCACGCTGATAGTTTTCTTATGGCAACATATTTATCTGCAAAATGTCCTGTATTTGTTGCTCCTGCAATGGATTTGGATATGTATAAGCATGGCTCTACTAAGGACAATCTAGCCAAAATATCAGAGCGAGGTAATTTTATCATTTCTCCTGAGAGTGGTGAACTAGCAAGTGGTTTGGTTGGTGAAGGAAGGTTAGCTGAACCAGAAAATATCGTAGCCTATTTAACGGCTTATTTTAAGCAAAATCAACCGTTGTTGGGGAAAAAAGTAATGATTACTGCTGGACCAACCTTTGAACCTATCGATCCTGTTCGCTTTATCGGAAACCATTCTTCTGGTAAAATGGGGTTTTCTTTGGCTCAAAAAGCACAGGAATTAGGAGCTGATGTAACATTAATTGCTGGACCAGTAGCATTGCCAACACCTGAAGCTGTTAAAAGGATAGATATTACTACAGCAAAAGAGTTGTTTACAACTTGTAAAGCTCATTACAGTAATCAAGATATTATTATTATGGCTGCTGCTGTAGCTGATTATACACCAAAAACTGTTTCTACAACTAAGATTAAGAAGAATGCAAATGATTGGGCTATCGCATTAGAAAAAACACAAGATGTTTTAAAATGGGTTGGGGAAAACAAACAAGAGGAACAATTCTTGGTTGGTTTTGCGTTAGAAACAAATAATGAGCAGGAAAATGCACATAAAAAATTGGTAAAAAAGAATTTAGATTTTATCGTTTTAAATTCACTTCAAGATAAAGGAGCAGGGTTTAAGCACAACACGAATAAAATTACAATCTTAAGAAAAGATAATAAAACAATAGAATTTGAGTTAAAGAGTAAAGAAGAAGTCGCTTTAGACATTCTAAATCAAATTATAGCGCTCAACAAACTTTAAAATTATGTACAAGATACTACTTACACTATTTTTGATTATAGGTACTTTATCGATTACACTTGCTCAAGAGTTGAATTGTCAGGTTTCTGTTATTGCTCCTACTTTACAGGGGAATTCTCAAAACGAAGAAATTATAGAGTCGTTAAAAGCCGCAGCTTTTGAGTTTTTAAATGAAACAAAATGGACCAATGATAATTACAAACAAGAAGAACGTATTGAATGTAATGTTTTAATTAATATTTCTAAAGTTGTATCGACAGATACTTATGAAGGAAGTATTCAAGTATCATCGTCTAGACCAGTTTATAATTCTAACTATAAAACGCGTTTATTTAACCATAATGATGCTAATTTGAGGTTTACTTATTTAAGAAATACTGCGTTAGTTTATACTCCAGATAGAGCTTCAGTAGGAGGTTTAGTAGATGTACTAGCTTATTATGCTTATATCGTTATAGGTATGGATTATGATTCGTTTTCTTTAAAAGGAGGAGATCAATATTTCATAAAGGCGCAACAAATTGTTAGTAATTATTCCAACAACCAGGGGGACAAAGGTTGGGGAGCTAAGTTTTTAAATAACCGTTTTCATTTAGTTAATAATTTACTACAAGACTTATATTCTCCACTAAGGAAGTGTCATTATGATTATCATTTGGTTGGTATGGATAATTTATATGCTAAGAAAGATGAGTCTGTCAATAAGATTCTGATGGCTGTAAAAGAAATTGAAAAAGTATATAAGACACAGCCAGGATCGTTTAATATCCAATCATTTTTTAATGCAAAGTATGAAGAGTTAATCAATATTTTTATTGAAGCTCAGCCAGCAATAAGAATAGAAGCTTATAGAGTTTTTTCTAAATTAGATCCAGGGCATATTACGCAATATAATGCCATAAAAAGAGGTAAAAGATAAGATATGGAAAAGTTTAAAGGTTTAGGAGTGGCATTAGTAACTCCTTTTCAAGATAATGGAAATGTAGATTTTGTAGGATTACAAAAATTAGTTGAGCATCAGATTGCAAACGATGTAGACTATTTAGTGGTACAAGGAACAACAGGTGAGGTTGCAACCTTAACTAATGAGGAGAAGCAAGCTGTTTTAGATTTCGTTATAGAGATTAATAATAAGCGTCTACCGGTAGTTTTAGGAGTAGGAGGAAACAATACAGCAGTGATTGTAAAAACCTTAGAAACCCTAGAAACTAAAAATCTAGATGGGATATTATCAGTAAGTCCATATTATAATAAACCATCGCAAGAGGGAATTTACCAGCATTATAAAGCTGTAGCGAATGCTACGGACTTGCCTATTATTTTATATAATGTTCCAGGTAGAACAATGAGTAATATGTTGCCAGAAACAACGCTTCGATTAGCAAATGACTGTTCAAATGTTGTGGCTGTTAAAGAGGCTTCAGGAAATGTTGAGCAGGTAATGGATATCATTCAAAACAAACCAGAAGGTTTTTTAGTTATTTCAGGAGATGATGCGTTAACCTTACCAATTCTAGCTAGTGGAGGGGATGGGTTAATTTCTGTTGTAGGGAATGCTTTTCCAAAGCGTACTGCTGATTTAGTACATGCTGGGTTAAATGGAGATTTTGCTATAGCTAGGGAAAAGCATTATGAGCTTTTCGATATTATTAATGCTTTATTCCAAGATGGGAATCCTGGAGGTGTTAAATTTGCCTTAACATTATTAAACATATGTAAAAATAATGTACGTTTGCCTTTAGTGCCTGTCAATAAAAAGACAGAAGAGGATTTATATAAATTAATTGCAGAATTAGGAGAAACATTAATAAGCTAGTGATGAAAAAAATAGTTACATACTTATTTTTAGGAGTTGGAATTTTGAGTTGTACAAAAGTTCCAATTACGAATAGAAGACAGACGAATTTGATGAAGGAAACCAACCTCATTGAGATGTCTAAGCAACAATATTCAGAGTTTTTAGCAGGAGCTAAAGTGTTACCAAGTACAGACCCAAGAGCACAACGTGTTGCTAGAGTGGGAGAGAAGGTAAAGAATGCAACAGAAGCTTTCTTAACTAAAAAAGGGCATGCAAAGCGGTTAGAAGGTTTTGCTTGGGAGTTCAAAACAGTTGAAGATGACATTGTAAATGCTTGGTGTATGCCAGGTGGAAAAGTATGTTTTTATACGGCTATATTAGACTTATGTCAAACAGATGACGAATTAGCTGTAGTTATGGGGCATGAAGTAGCTCATGCAATAGCTAGACATGGTAACGAGCGTATGAGTAATCAAATGTTGATTAACGGAATGGGACATGTTTTAGCTCCACAAGATACATCACAAGTAAGCGTTTTTCAGCAGGTTTTTATGGGATCGGCAGCGTTAGGGATGTTAAAGTATGGAAGAAATCATGAATCTGAATCAGATAAATTAGGTTTAGTATTTATGTATTTAGCGGGGTATAACCCAGAAGCAGCGATAGGATTTTGGGAGAAGATGGCCGCTACTGGAGGTCAAAAACCACCAGAAATTTTTAGCACACACCCAAGTGATGAAAGAAGAATAGCAGATATAAAAGAATTTTTAACTGAAATAGAAGTTTATACTAGATAATTTTATTATATTTGCCAACCGAAATTAAGGCCTCGTAGTTCAACTGAATAGAATACCTGATTACGGCTCAGGCGGTTGCAGGTTTGAATCCTGCCGAGGTCACCAAAGCGGGGATTTGATCAAAATTGATCGAATCCCCTTTTTTTATTTTTACGACAAGCCTTGCTATCTCTGGGATTAGAGAGAAGAAAGAATTTATTTCAAAGGTTTGAACTCTACCCATTTCTCGATTATAGATAATTCCTTGCGGAAAGATGAAAAGTTGAAGAATTGCTTTATCTACCATTCTGCTACTTTTCCACCATAACAAGGGTTTAGAACACATTTTAACCGTGAAGTCAGTCACTTTTTTAAGGTTTGAACTCGTTTTTGACAAGTCCTCTAAATCTTTTAATAATTGAACCTTTTGTGCGCTATATTTTGACGTGAATTTGTTGTATAAATCATCATTGATTTTACCAATTGCGTAACGCTCATCAATGCTATCAATATTTCTTATTACTTCATTCAATTTATTTTCAATCAACTTCTTGTTTTCATTCTGTTCTTCAAAAACAGTTTCCAAAACAATCTCCACAGCTTCTTTAACTTCATCCAAATAGGTGTCGTCAATTTTAAATGCTCCAATCATTGCTTCAAACTCTTCGTGCAAAGCTTTTGCACTTTTAACGTTCTTACATCCTTTTTTGCGACATCTGTAATAGTACAGTCCTTTTTTCTTAACCAAGAAGCCTGTCATAGGAGTATCGCATACACCACACTTCATAAAACGCTTTAAAGGCATGTTATCGTCATTCAAGTTATGTGTTTCTGGATGATTTCGCTTTTCAGCGGTAATGTTATTGATCTTCAAAAAGAGTTTTTGACTGACCATTGGCTCATGATGACCTTGGATAACTTTACCAGGGAGCATCTTACTTACAATTAAACCACAATAGAAAGGGTTTTTAAAGATTTCAAGTAATCTTCGTTCATTCAGGTCTAAACCGAGCTTAGATAGCTTCCTAGAGATTGCAGCCACAGACATATTCTTATCTGCTTTCCATTGAAAAGCCTTTCGGATAAGCGCACCTTCAGAGTTTACTACAATTTCTTGATTAACGGCTTTAGATCCTTTATTGAGATTGGTATATCCTCTTGGTACAGAATGTACATAATAGCCTTTAGATAATAGCTCTGTCATTCCTGTTACGGTTTTATCTCTTCGCAATTCGTTATCCATTTGTCCGAATAGAAATAAAATCTTTTGTTGGAATGATCCTGATGGTGTAGTTGGATCGAGTTCTTGGGTAACGGCAAGTGTTATTACCTTGTATTTTTTAAGTAGATCATCTGCTATGGAAGCACCATTGATCCCAGAACGAGAAAAACGCTCATAAGAATATACTACCACATACGTAATATTCTTAGAACGTTTTACATAGCTAAGCATTCGGTTGAACTCCTTACGATCGTCTGTTTTAGCAGATTCGTAAGTGCCTCCGAAATACTCAACTACATTTAAGCCTCTTCTTTCTGCAAATTTCTCGCAGTATTTTTTTTGTGATTCTAAACTTGTGTTGTCTTCTTGTGAATGGTGAGATACTCTTGTGTATATCACAGCGTTATTCCCTATCTGTATTTGGTCATCCTTTTTTGATGCAAAGGACTTGAATAGCTCTAAATTGCTCATATTCTTTGATCGTTTCCACTAAAATAGGTCTCCAATATCAGAAATGAGATTTTTTCCAAATTATTAATTAACACAAAATACTGTTCCTTAGTAAGATCCCTATACTTAGTTTTGGTTTTTAATTTCTCATAACTCAGTATTTCTCTTAGCTTTTCCTTTGCTTTCTGCACCCTATGTTTGGGGAACTTACTCATTGTGGAAAAGATTATTTTCAAAGGCAATTCTTGCCATTTCAGCTCCGTGAAGCATTCTATGATTGATTAATTGCTTATTTGCAACCAATGAACTACCCATTTCAATATCCTTGTGAGGGTTGATAATCACAGCATCAAAAGACTTTAAAGCTTCCTTATTGTTTGAATAGAAAACAATCTCATTGTCCCATGCTTCGGCTTGTTTAATCAAGTTGTTGATTTTAACAAAGTGATCCACATCATTATTAAAGATTTCCGTTACTGCAATTTCATATAGTGAGCGTGCAGCAATGGCAGCAATAGACTTTTTAGCAAAGTTTTTCTTTTTTGCTTCTCCACTATTACAATTGATAATGATGATTTTATAATGTGATTCAGGATCTTTGTTAATGAGTTTAATCACGTCTCCTAAAGGAGAAACGTTTCTAACTCCACCATCTACATTACTTAGACTGTTGATCGTTCCGTTTTCAGTTATAAAACGAATACTATCAACTGGATTCCAAATCATAGGTATAGCCGTAGAAGCTAAAACACCATTGATAAAGTCTTTTTCTGATGAAAAATCATTGTGCATTACGCTATGATACTTCCCTGAATCTAACGAGACAAAACCGCAAATAAAGTCGGTGTCTCTAATTTGAGAACGATCCAAGTATTTTTCCAATTTCTTCTTTAAAGGTGTGTTGTCAGCAATACTTCGGATTTTGGGTAAACTATTTTTAATACCTGATTCAATATCTTTCAATAGCTCTTTCATAATCTGTTTTCTCTTATTCTTTGAGAAAATCAATCCTAACTTTTTGAAGAAGTTCAGTTTAATATCAAGTTCAGGAATAAGCTTTTTGGCTGCTGATTTTAAATCCAATTTTAACTGGACTTTATCTGATTTACTAGAAGTGTCAATAAAATCAGAAGTGTAGATTTCTGTTACTCCATTTTTACCAATTTGATGAATCCAAAGATCATTTAGCAAATCCAACTTACCCATTGCAAGCATAGATCCATTCAATGCTCCAGTACTCACACCTGCAATAATATCAAACTTCATAGGTTGATTTGAACCAGTTATTTTTTTCCAATTCTCATTGATATAATTGATTGCACCTAATTGAAATGCGCCATTAAAACCGCCACCACTAAGCACTAATGCTATTTTATTCTTCTTTTTCATCTTGTTTAATTTTTAGAGTTAATACTTGTCGATTCACGACTAGCGACCGAATATGTCAATCGCTCCTCCTTGATTAAACCTGCCAAATTGTATTGCTTTTCCTTTTTCCGCTACTTCAATAACTACATCTACATCATGTTGAAATTCATTGCCCCCTCTGAAGTTTCCAAGTTTGGTAGTTTGAAATATGTAGATAAAAGATGTTTCTGGATATTCCTTTTTGAAAGCATCTAGTTCTTCAGGAGATAACCTGAGTTTGTTAACGCTATCTAAAAAGACAAAATCATAAGCTCCTAAATCTTCATTGTCAAATCCATTCAAATATTGCAGTTCCATACTGATGTCGTTTTTAGCGGAATACGGCACTTCACGATTGAATTTGTGAACTACTGCATCCAAGATTAATATTCCGTTTTTTGTGTGTGCTATGGGATACACATGTTCAAATTCGGGTGACTGATACTTTGTCAATCGAAATGAAAAGGGTATTCTCAAATTGGTTAGAATTGATCCTATGAAAACACTCATACAATCACAATCCACACCTTGCTCTCGGTCTTGCCAAACTCGTGATGGTCGCCTTACTTGCTCTTTTCCCATTTCATCTTTGGTGTATTGCAAGTGGTTGAAACAGAAATTCCAAATATTTGAACAGGTCTGCTTTTCAGTATCAGCTTTTAACATCTTGGATAGTTCCAGAGTATCTTCTAATGTTGTAGCGGTTACTTCTTTCATTAAATGGATGGTGTCATCCAAATTGGCAACTCGTTTAATGATTTTATTCTCTCCCTTTGGAGTTGGAAACAGGTAGTCATACTGCTTACCATTTTTAATATGTCTTTTTCCTGTTTTCATTGTTTTTTTTATTGTGTCCAGCATCATGCTGGTCATATTGTTATTGTTGTTATTTCGTCAAAAGGGTAGCTGCCTGCCATAGTGTATATTCGAGAAGTAGTTTCGATCTCCAATTTGATCTTTTCATTGGGATCTTGGCTTTGAAGCCTTGAAAGGAGTTGTTGACTAACGCCCAAAACGCTTAACCAAGGGACTAGGATTGTGGTAGAAATTTCGCCTGTTTCATTAAAGGCTTTGATTACAATTCTTCCACTTTCATCTCTGGCATCAAGTGGAATATCTACCATTTTCATCGTGCTACTTGCTAGTAACTTTCCTCCGAATGACAACTTTATCAAGGGTGCTGTCATTTTCATATTAGCCCTTGTGGGGTTCTTGATATTATACTTAACTCGTATAGTTATCCCCTGAGCGGTAATGGATTCCTTTTGTCCCGTTACTATGGTTAAGACTTTGTTTTTGGCTCTATTTAAGGAGAACAAATAACGTCCTCCGAAAAAAGCTCCAATGCCTAATGCTATGTATTTTAAACCTTTCATGTTTATGCTACTTCTTTATTTTCTTGAGCTTTTTTTTTACCGCACTTACATGCCCTTTTAGCTCTTCCGTTATTTTGTTCACTTTCTCATCTAGCTTGCCTACTTTCTTAGCGACTGTTTTAAAGTCTCCGTGAAAATCCTTTATGAAGTAGAGGCAAATGGCTACTAGGAGTGAATTGATTATGAGTAATGCTTCCATAGTTTTTATCTTTTGTTTGTTACAAATTTCAAGAGGTTTGTCCGTTTCCTTTTTTGAAAAGGTGTGGATCAGGTTGAATGCGTGTGCATTGGTGTGAAAAGGTGTGCTAATTCAAGAAGATTTGATTAAAATCTGATTCAATACGCATCACATTCTTGCGCTCAAGCATGTTATTGAGCTTTGCCAAATAGGAAGCAACCTCCTTTCCAAGTCCTAATTCAATTCGTTTGAGAATGGCTTGAAATATCAGCCTTAACTTCTTTTCATCTACTTGATGTTCTGCTGCCATTTGTGCAAATGACATTTCCTTTACTATCCGTTGCAGGAGAAGTTTGATTTGTATATCTCTCAACTCTCCCCATAATTCTGGATCACTCTTTATCCAGAGTGCCAAAAACACATTAATGTCTTTCTTGTCGATTTTCATATCTCTAAATTTTTAGCGAAACTGATTCAGGTATCGAATAATGTGTTCTGGATTTACTTCACAGTAATCACAATATTCAAACACAGTTAATCTGTTGATTTTCTTACCTAATGAATCTCGAATAGCAAGGTGTTCTTTGCGAGCAGCATTTATCGCACAGCCATTCAAAATCTGAATGTCTTTTGGTGTGATGTATATGCCTCCTTTCAATTCGCTCATATCGCATTGTTTGATACAAATCTCTGAAGACAAAAAGCGGTGGGCGACAACCTAAGGGGGGTACTAGGGGGGTACACGTACCTGCTTTTTTTGAAAAAAAGTCAATAAAAATGATTGATTCTCGTTTAAACTATGTTAAAAGTGCCCCGAAAAAGAGATAAAATGCTCCGTTTACTAAAAAGGCATGTAGTTTTTTGAAATTTTTGCGTTATATATATGTATTAACTTAAACTTTAAGATCTTATGACCCCAATTCGTCACTATTCACCTGCCGAGCTTTTGGAGATTTATCCAAAGGCAAAGAAGATTGGGTGGACAGCAACGAAAATTGGAATTTTCTTTAGATCGGGATTACTGGTTGGGTTTATTAGCGGAAAAGAAAACAAGGCTATGATATTAGAAGAGAGCTTTGTAAAGCTAATTAAGTACACTAATCAAGTAAACCGAGACAGAGATATTGATTAAGATGCAAACACTTATATATCAAGAAGTAACGCTTATGGCAAAAAACAACCTTTTGGAACAAAAAAGACTGAAAACCTTTGAGAATTCCGTAACTTTAGCAATGAATAAAGATTTACACAAAATGAAATTGCTCACACTCGATAAGATTTATGAGGAATATCCCAAGGTCAAAACGGACTTGAAGTGGAGTAAGGAAGATATTTTTGTGTTTTATGAAGGCAAACTACTTTTAGGTAAGTTTGACCCTGAAAGCTCCACAAAACCAGATGATTTATTGATTGAATCAGATAGTTTGGAGAATCTAATTG
>JAUHZI010000238.1 GCA_030426105.1 Bacteroidia bacterium
GATTAGACATTAGTAAACCTGGTCTTGCTATTATTGACAAAAGTTATAGTGGTCTAGAATTAGTGGGTGATGATCACTATACCCTCCTGTATACCTCCCATAAGAAAAACTTCTGAAAGGATACCCTTTATAACGTCCACTCTTTTGGGTTAAAAAACGCTTATTAAAGATTCCTGACTTAAACATTTTGTATGTTGAAAAATCTTTTTTCCCTTTATCTAATAAAGGAGAAGTGAACATAATTTGATCAAATAGATTAATATTATCTCTATAACCTAATGTATTAAACCCACGACGAAACATATCTTCGTACGGATTATAAATATCACCTTCTTTTACATTCTTCTTCTTACTTTTAGTTTGCAAAACAGTTTTAAAGCTAGAGTTGATAGGATCATCATTAAAGTCACCCATAATCAACACTTTCGGGTTCGGATCGTTCAGCTTAATTTTTTCTATAATTTGCTTCACTTTATAAGCTGCTTTTTCACGCAATGGTCTACTTTTTGCCTCCCCACCTCTTCGAGATGGCCAGTGATTTACAATAATATGTATTAATTCATCATCTAAATAACCTGAAACTAATAAAATATCACGTGTATAAACTTTTCTGTTTTCATCATAAATATTAGGGTTGAATGCCTCAAAATGAATCGGCTTGAAGTAACGTGGTTGATACAGCAACCCTACATCGATTCCTCTTTTGTCTGGAGAATCAAAATGAATAATACTATAACGTTTCTTTTTTCACCTTTCAGACGCTACTAAATCTTCTAAAACTTTTTTATTCTCAACTTCTGCTACACCTAAAATTGCAGGACTAGTCTTAGCCTTTTCTGCTCCTAATTGTAGGATAACCTCTCCCAGTTTATCAATTTTATCTATATAAACCTCTTCTTTATCTCCTTTCATCTCCATAATTGGACTTGCTTCATCATTCTTTTCAGGATCATTCTTAGTATCAAAAAGGTTTTCTAAATTATAAAAACCAACAGTTCTTATTTTATATTTTTTTGCTCCTTGTTGTGCATATGAAGAAAAAACAACAAGAGTTAAGACTAAAAGTAAAGCTATATTTCTCATTTAATAAATTTTACGCGACAAAAGTAAAAACAATTTTCAAGCCAAAACCTATAATTTACACAAAACTAGCTTTCATAACTTTAACTTAATATTAACATAACCATAATTTTCGTAATTTTGCCTCCCTTTTGCCATAATTTCGGCTCTGGGAATTAATATATTCAAATATTTTATAAACAATCATTTATGAGAAATTTTACGATAACAATGTTATTGCTTTTTTCAGGTTTATTTGGCTTGAATGCGCAGAATATTGTAAAGGGGATCGTAATAAACGGCGATTCTGAAAATCCTATGCAAGGTGTTTCTGTAAGTGTAAAAGAAGCTAACGTCACTAGTACTACAGACGCTAGTGGTGCTTTTACACTAAATGGTTTACCAAACGGAAGACAAATTGTAACGGTATCATTAAACGGGTATGAAACCCAAAACTTTCCAGTTGAACTATCTGGAAAAACAGTAGATTTAGGTACAATCTTTATGTATGAAGATTTATCTGAAGATCAAGATTTAAGCACCATCACTATCACTGACGATGAATTAAGTGGTGATACAAGTGCATCAGATAATATTTCTGGCTTATTACAAGCTACAAGAGATGTATACTTACGTACAGCCGCTTTTGAATGGAGTAGTTCTTTTTACAGAGTTCGTGGTTTAGATTCTGAAAATGGTAAAGTTTTACTTAACGGAATTGAAATGAATAAGCTGTACAACGGAAGACCTCAATGGAGTAACTGGGGTGGATTAAACGATGTATTACGTAACCAAGAATTTAGTAATGGTTTAGCTCCTTCAAATTACACATTTGGTGGTGTTTTAGGATCTACTAACATTAGTACTAGAGCTTCTGAGTATAGTGAAGGAGGGCGTATTTCTTATGCTTCTTCTAATAGAAGTTATAATCACCGTTTAATGGCAACTTATGCTTCAGGTTTATTAGAAAACGGTTGGGCTATCGCTGCTTCTGGTAGTAAAAGATATGCTGATGAAGGCTATACCGATGGAACAAATTATAATGCACACTCAATTTTCTTTTCTATAGAAAAAAAATTAAGTGATAAACATAGTTTAAATTTCACTTCAATTTATGCTCAGAACAGAAGAGGTAAATCTTCATCAAATACCGAAGAGGTTTTCGATTTAAAAGGGAGAAAATACAACTCTTATTGGGGGTATCAAAATGGAGATATGAGAAATTCTCGTATCAAGAGAGTTGAAGAACCTATAATCATGTTAAGCCATTATTGGAATTTATCTGATAACACTACTTTAAACACCAATATTGGATACCAATTTGGAGAAATAGGAAATAGTCGTTTAGATTATGGTGGTCATAAATTAGATGGAATTGATGCAAACACAGGTAACCCATATATCGTAAGCTTAGGCGGAAGTAACCCTTCAGCAGACTACTATCAAAAGCTTCCAAGTTATGCTATCAGACAAGGAAATCCATATGTTTACGAAGTGCAACAAGGTTTTATTAACAATGGTCAAATAAACTGGGACAACCTATATAAAGCTAACAGAAAAGAAACAAATAACGGTTACTCTTCTTACATTTTATATGAAGACAGAAATGATGACAAGCAATTAAACATTAATAGTATTTTAAACTCTCAATTAAACGACAATATTACTTTAAATGCTAAAGTGCAATATTCTCGTTTAAACTCAGAAAACTTTGCTTATATGTTAGACCTTTTGGGAGGACAACAATTTTTAGATGTAGATGGTTTTGCTGATATCGATTCCGAAAGACAAAATGATCTTCAAAACCCATATAGAACTGTTACTACTGGAGATCGTTTTAAATACAATTACAAATTAAACTCTGAAGTATTAAATGGTTTTGTTCAAGCACAATTTAAATACAATAAAGTTGATTTTTATCTTGCTGCAGATATTAATAAAACGACACACCAAAGAGAAGGACTATATCAAAATGGGGCTTTTCCAACTATTTCATTAGGAAAATCTGATAAAATTGATTTTACTAGCTTTAGTGGTAAGGCAGGCTTTACCTATAAAATTTCAGGGCGCCATTTATTAGATTTTAATGGAGGGTATATTACTAAGGCTCCTTTAATTAGAAATGTTTTCTACAATGCTCGAGAAACTAACAACATTGTTGACAATTTAAAAACTGAAAAAATCTTAACAGCTGATGCTAGTTATATTTTAAGAACTCCTTTTATTACATCAAAATTAACTGGATACTATACACAAATTAAAGACGCTACAGAAGTAAGCTTTTTCTTTGCACAAGGGCTAGAACTAGAAGCCTTGTTTCAAGAAACCATGACTGGTGTTAACAAACAACATATTGGGGCTGAATTTGGTATTGAAGCACAAGTAACACCTACCATTAAACTGAAGGGAGC
>JAUHZI010000239.1 GCA_030426105.1 Bacteroidia bacterium
ATTGACTTTAAGTCTTTAGGGTTGGAAAATGATTTAGAGTTGCCAGAACAATTAAATAGTTTGGGAGTAGTAAATCTTTCTGGAGTTATTGACGGTTTTTATAACGATTTTAAAATGGACTTAGATATAGCTTCTGATATCGGAGCAGTAGAAGCAGATTTATTATGCTCAATAGATCAAGACAGTAAGTTTGGCTATAAAGGAGTATTAAATACTTCAGAGTTAGCATTGGGTGATTTAAGCGGGGTAAAAGATTTAGGGGTAATATCTACCAATTTAAATATAGATGGTAAAGGTACAACGTTAAGCGATTTAGATTTATTTATAACAGGAGAAGTTCCTTTAATAGAGTATAGGGGATACGCGTATAAAAATGTTGCCTTAAATGGAGATTTTAAAAATTCATCATTTAATGGTAGTGTCGATATGAAAGATAGGAATGTAGATTTTTCTTTCGATGGAATAGTTGATCTTAATCAAAAGCCGATGCAGTTCAATTTTGAAGCAGATATTCAAGAAGTAGATTTAGAAGCATTAAATTTAATAAATGATAGAATTTCTCCTATTGTTTGTGTGAACATAGAAGCAAATGGTTTTGGAAATAATCTAGATGATTTTTCAGGGTATGTCCATCTTAACGATGTTTCATATTTCGAGAATGGAAAAGACTATTATTTTGATTCAATACTTTTTGAATCTCAAAGTAACTCGCGTTACCATAGTATTGATGTGTATGCGCAATTTGCAGAGCTAAGTATGAAAGGAGATTATAGCTTAGATTCCTTGCCTCAAAGTTTATATGGTTTAGGGTCTAAAATATTACCTTCTATATTTACTGAGCAAGAACGAATAGAAATGAAAAATCAATATTTTGATTTGGACTTTAAAGTAAACGATTTGTCAATGTTAACTGAGTTGTTTTTTCCTGCTTTAAAAGTTTCTAATGAAACGAAAGTAAGTTGTGAATATCAAAGTAAAGATGATTTGTTAGCACTCGCATTTCATTCAAATTATGTTAAATATAATAACATAGAGTTTAAGGGAGTTAAATTGGATACAACCAGAAAAATAACAGGGTTTGATCCGTTTTATGTCTTTGATTTAAAGGTCGACACATTGGTTCCTGTTCAAGGAAGAATAGTTGAGAATATAGAACTACAAGCAAAAGCATATCAGGATAATGTAGCTTCAAAAATTTTGTGGGGGAATGCAGATTCTTCTTATTGGGGTTATCTAGATATAGATGGTTATGTTTTGAGTCCTCATCATTTTGAAACAGAAGTATTGCCATCAGTTTTTTATGATGAAAAAGTTGGACGTTGGGAAATACAAAGAATTGCAAATATTTCGATTGATACCACTTCAGTGAAAGTAGATAATCTGGTAGCGCACAATGATTATCAAACAATTAGAATAAACGGGAAGGTTTCTGAAAGGCCAATAGATCAATTAAATTTTGAATTAGGAAGTTTTGAATTGAGTAACTTTAATAATCTAATCAATAAAAAAGACAGCTCATTATTACTTGATGGTGTGGTAAACTTATCTGGTTTTGTCTCAGATGTATATAATGATTTATTTTTTGATGCATACTCATGGGTAGATGATCTTTCAGTTAATAAAGAATTAATTGGGGATTTAGAATTAAACTCGAATTGGAATGAGCTATTGAAAAGAGTTGAACTAAATGGTAATTTGAGTAGAGAAAATGGTGTTAAAGATTTAGAGTTGGTTCAAGGGCATTATTATCCTAAAAAAGAAAAAGATAATTTGGATATGATTCTATCGTTTCAAGAAACAGATTTGACTTTTGTAAATGTTTTCTTACCAACTACATTACAAGACTTAAAAGGGGATTTAAAAGGAGATATACTAATTAAAGGAGAGTTAACACAACCTAAGTTGAAAGGAGACTTGTATCTAGATAGTGCTGAGGTTACAATAGGAATGTTAAATACCACATACTATACCAATGGGCCAATCAAAATTGAAGAAGATTTAATAGGGTTAGAAGCGTTGGCAGTAAAAGATAAATTTGGAACAGAAGCCACATTAATTGGGTCTTTTTTTCATGATAATTTTAAGAAATATAGTTATGATTTCTTCGCTTTTTTTGATCGCCCTTTCTTAGTTATGAATACCAATTATGAACAGAATAATTTGTATTACGGAGATGCATTTGCAACAGGAGATGTCTCGATTAATTATGAAAAAGTTCTCGAGATTACAGTCAATGCACAATCAGAAAAAGGAACGAATGTAACCTTGCCTCTTTATGGTTCTGAAGAAGTGGTATTAGAAGATTTTATTACGTTTGTAAACGATAGTGAGGAAGATGATGAGTATGAAGTGAATCTGGATGGGATTAATCTGAATTTAAGCTTGGATATTACCGAAGATGCAGAAATTCAACTTGTTTTCGATGATGTTGTAGGCGATGCAATGCGAGGAACTGGTTCAGGTCACATAGATATGTATATTGATCAATTTTATGATTTCTATATGTTTGGAAATTATACAGTAAAAGAAGGTAGTTATTTATTTACGCTTAGAGATTTTATCAATAAAAAGTTTAATGTCAAAGAAGGTGGGACAATTAGTTGGTATGGAAACCCTTATGATGCAGATGTCAACCTTGTAGCTGTTTATCCATTAAAAGCAAGCTTGTATGATATAATGCCTGAAAGTGAGCGGGATTTATATCGCCAAAAAGTAGCCGTAGAATGTGAGATGAATTTGACGAATAGTTTGTTTAATCCGAATATCGATTTTAATGTAAGTCTTCCACGTAGTGATGAAAATGCAAAAAGTATACTTGCTAATCTCGTTGACACGCCAACTGAAATGAATAGACAAGTGTTTTCATTGCTGATATTGAATAAGTTTTTGCCTCGAGTTGATGCAGTGTCAGCAACTGCAAATTCAGGAGTGTTAGGAGCTACAACTAGTGAAATGCTGTCCAATCAGTTGAGTAATATGTTGTCCAATTTTACAGATGATTTTGATGTCGGATTTAACTATCGTCCAGGCGACGAAATAAGTAATAACGAAGTCGCTTTAGCCCTGTCAACTCAATTGCTTAATGATAAACTGACAATATCGACTAATCTAGGAGTGTCTAGTGGAACCAATGGTAGTAGTACCAGCGAGTCAACCAATAATTTTATCGGAGATGTTGATGTAGAGTATCAATTAAATGATAAAGGAAATGTAAGAGTACATGCTTTTAATAAGTCTAATGAATTTGATATTTCTAATGCTGATAATAGTGTCAATACACAAGGTGTAGGTATTTTTTATCAAGAAAACTTTAGTACATTTAAAGAGTTAATGTGTAAGCTCAAAAATGTATTTAAGTCCAATGATAAGGACTGTGGAGTTGATGAATAAACTAAAAAATAGTTCAAAAAGTATATTTTTGAGGATGTATGGGTAAAAAAAGC
>JAUHZI010000240.1 GCA_030426105.1 Bacteroidia bacterium
TGAAGTGATATCCTCCACCCATCATATCTGGTACATTCCAATCAGCAGAGTTTAGGTCTGGATATACTCCGCTTTTATTATCATCATTATTGAAACCGAAAGTAAAAAGTAGCTTATAACTTCCTTCTGATACTTTTTTAGAAAGAGCATAGGTTAAACTGTCTGGTTTACTTACATCTATTAATTTATAACTATCAAATTTGGTTGTGTCTCCTGCTCCATTAACAAGACTAATGCGTGATATTAAATAGCGTAGTCTGCTTATAGAAAGTTTACTTCCTGTTTTGTTGGTGAACTCGGTGTTCTCTAAATCAGATTTTTCAATTACAGTTCCATCCCAGTTTTGACTAAATTTTAGTTTTACTGAAACTTCTTTGATAGACTCATCATTATCTGAGCTACAAGAAAAAAGTAATGCACTAAGAAAGAAAGTTAAAAAATATTTCATTTATTATTTTAGTTTGATAATTAATAGGTCTGAAAAACCTTTGTTTGTTGTTATATCTTGATTATTACTACTGCTTTCACCCACAGCAATAATATTTCCGTTTGTTAATTCAACAGCATCGTAACAAAAATCTATTTCTGTACCTCCAACTGTTGTTTGCCATAGAAGGTCTCCATTTGAATCAATTTTCATAATTAATGCGTCATTTTGACCTTTATTGGTAAAGTTGTTGTCAGCACTTCTAGAACTTCCAGATATTAAAAAATCTCCGTTTAATGTTTTTTTAATTGATCGACCAACATCAAAACTAGAACCTCCATAACTTCTTTGCCAAAGTAATTCACCTTGACTTGTTATTTTGATTACCCATAAATCAGCACCACCATTGTTTTGGGAAATATCTTTATCAGAGCTACGTGTATCCCCAACAATAATAAAGTTCCCATCATTAGTTTTTGTTACTGCTCTAGCTTCATCAATTTCTGTACCACCGAAAGATTTTTCCCAAAGTAAATTTCCGCTTTTGTCAGTTTTAACAACCCAAAAGTCGTAAGAGCCTTTATTGTTTTTTATGTCTACATCATTGCTGTCAGATGAACCAACTAATAAATATCCATTGGTAGCTTCTACTATGTCGTAACAAGTATCAGTATTTGTTCCTCCAAAATACTTTCTCCATTCAATGTCTCCATTAGTATTGAGTTTAATCCCCCAATAGTCTCCACCAGCATGCTTTGCTGCCTGTTTAGAGTTTCCTAAACCTCCGGATGCTGTTACGTCTAGAATACTCCCTATAAAATAGCCTCCATCAGAAGTTTGAATGATAGAAAAACCTTGGTCAACTCCTGAGAAACCAGTAGTTTTTTTCCAGATTATTGTACCATTACTATCTAGCTTGAGAATCCAAACATCATCAAACCCTTCGTTTGTATCTACGTCTCCGTCATCACTTTTTCCGTAACCAACAATAGCAAAGCCATTATCATTTGTTTGAATAATTTTAAATGCTTTGTCGTCTTTTGAACCTCCATAGGTCTTTTGCCATTGAAGATTGTTATTTGCATCAAGTTTTAAAAGCCAAAAATCATGTTGAATTGTATTTCGAGTGGTTTCTATATCTCCATCAATACTCTGAGTATATCCAGCGACAATATAGCCGCCATCGGAAGTACTTATTACACTTCTGCCACTTTCGTTTACAGAACCTCCAAGAGTTTTGACTAAGCTGACTTCAGGAGTTTTTGATGAGGAATTAAAACGTATGCCATCATCTTTACTACAACTGTAAATAGTTAATATAAAAAGTAATAGTGAAAGTTGCTTGAGCATTTATTGTTTTTTAAGAATAAATAAACCTCTATTAATATCACTCACAACAACTTTTCCACTTTTTAGGTATGGGTATACACTCCAAACACCATTAAAGTCTGCATTGTTATTTTCTGGATGAGTATCAAAATATCCTACCTCAGAAATGTTTTTACTTTCAATACTGGAAATATCAATAAAGCGTACTCCAGCGTTATAGTTTGCTAAATAAAAAGTACTACCATTAATGTATCCATTATGATCAATAGCCTTTGTAGATCCTGTGTATGTAAAATGTTGTTTTGGGTTGTCTAGATCAGAAAAATCAAAAACAATTGTTCTTGTGTTATTTCCGAATTTTTGCTCATCTAATTCATCTCCTAAAATAAAATATTTTTGATCTTCGGTAAACCAACCTTGATGTGTATAACCAACGTTTGAATATGATATTTTAGAAATGTTTACAGGGTTAGACTTATCGGTGATGTCTACAATAACAACTTCATTTTCGTTACTCCCTATTAATATTTCTCTGCCTGTATAGTCTGTGTCTGGTCCATTATAGGTTACTGCTTGTGCATCATGGCTGTAGTTGTCCATTCCCCAACCACCTTCACTTATTGGGTTTAGAGGGTTTTGTATGTTGATAAACAAAGGGCCTCCTTTATAAGTTCCCGCTTTATTTGTACCAACAGGGTAAGCGTAACCTGATTTTTCATTAATAACTATGTTATGAGCGCTACCAAAATCAGTAAAGTGTTTATCTGCTGTAAATGTAATTGGAGGGTTTGAAACGTTTCTAAGCTTTGTTAGGTCAAATACCTGCATGCCATGGTTTGTTGCTTCACTAACAATAAAAGCATAATTGTTATAAACTTTCACATCCCACCAATCTTCACTTATAGTTGCTGTAGGGAGTTTGCCTAAATAAACAGGATTTTCTGTATCCGTAATGTCTACAAAAACAGTTCCGTTGTCTACACACATAATAGCGTATTCTTTATTGGTTGCTTCATCGGTCCATCCCCAGCAATCACTTCCACTAATTGCATTAAAAGTACTTAGTGGAATATTCAATAACAAATCATAGTTGTCACAAGGGTAAATTCCAGCTTTACCATTAGAACAGGTACTTTTATTGGTTTCTATTGGGGTTTCATTTGAAGATGACGAGCAAGAAGTTAAAAACAACATCCCAGCTAAAACAAATAGAATTTTAAAGTTTTTCATAAATCGGGGTTTAAAATCACTAAATTAAGTAATTAACTATTTATATAACATACAAAAACTGCAAAACCCTATTTTTATTTTGTATAGATTACCTTAAGCAAAATAGTTCTTTTTGTTAGTTAGTCGTTATCTTTGCAGCATGTTAGAAGATAAAAATCAAGAAAGAACTTCGTTAGCTGAGCTTGGAGAGTTTGGGTTAATAAACCATTTAACAAAGCATTTTAAAATGTATCATTCTTCAACAGTTAAAGGTGTGGGAGATGATGCAGCTGTAATTAGTGCATCAGATAAAGAAACTGTAATAACTACAGATTTATTAGTTGAAGGTGTACATTTCGATTTGAGTTATATGCCTCTTAAGCATTTAGGATACAAAGCGGTA
>JAUHZI010000072.1 GCA_030426105.1 Bacteroidia bacterium
TTCCTCCAAGAAGTGAGTGGGCTAATACTGGAAAGTTTTAACAATTTATGGATTTAATAAAGCAGTATCAAAAGATACGAAAATACACAGAGTTGCTATGCCAGCCATTAAAACCAGAAGATTATGTGGTACAAGTGGTAGAGTTTGCAAGTCCAGCAAAATGGCATTTAGCTCATACAACTTGGTTTTTTGAGACTTTTGTATTGATACCATATTTAGAAGGTTATCGGGTTTATAATACTGATTTTCCTTATTTATTTAATAGTTATTATAACAATGCAGGAGATAGGGTCTTACGTGCTAATCGAGGAAATTTATCCAGACCAACTGTTGATGAAGTTTATGCTTATCGTAAACATGTAGATAAGAAAATTCAAATGCTTTTAAATCAGGGTGTTATAGATGATGTTTGGTCTGTTGTTGTTTTAGGGCTAAACCATGAGCAACAGCATCAAGAGTTATTGTTGACTGATATTAAATATATGTTTGGTCAAAACCCCTTGTTTCCTGTTTACGATGCAAATACTTTTCTATTGAACCATGAAATAAATGAAGAGTTAGGTCAAGTAAAAATTCCTGAAGGTGTATATGAAATAGGCTATAAAGGAAATGGTTTTTGCTATGATAATGAGCTAGGGAGGCATAAAGTGTTCTTACATGAGTTTGAAATAGACCAACAATTGGTTACCAATGGAGAGTATCTAGAATTTATAGAAGCAGGAGGGTATACTGATTTTAACCTTTGGTTAGATGAAGGGTGGAGTTGGCTTGAAAAGTATAAAATAGAAGCTCCTTTGTATTGGCATAAAGTTGATGGAGAGTGGTTTTCATATACCTTGAAAGGTTTTGAGCAAATAAATCCTCAACACATTTTGAAGCATGTTAGTTTTTATGAAGCTATGGCTTTTGCTGAATGGAAAGGGATGCGACTACCAACTGAATTTGAATGGGAAGTAGCTTCTAATCAATTCAAATGGGGAAAACGCTGGGAATGGACGAATAGTGCTTATTTACCTTATCCAAAATTTAAGAAAGCAGAAGGTGCTATAGGAGAATATAATGGTAAATTTATGGTTAACCAGATGGTTCTTAGAGGAGCTTCAATCGCTACTTCTCCCAATCATAGTAGAGCGAGTTATCGTAATTTTTTTCATGCCAATGAGAGGTGGCAATATACAGGTATTAGGTTAGTAAGATGAATAAAATTTTTGCAAAGGATATTAAAGAAGGGCTTAGTCAATTTCCAAAACAGATTCCATCAAAATATTTTTATGATGAAAGAGGGTCTTCATTGTTTTCTGAAATTATGAAACAGCCTGAGTATTATTTAACTAACGCTGAGTTAGAGATTTTTCAATTAAAATCTAAGGAGATTATTGAACAATTAAAAGTTCGAAAAGATACTCCATTTGAATTGATTGAGCTTGGAGCTGGAGATGGCTACAAAACGATAGAGTTCTTAAAGGTTTTAGAAAAAGAACAATATCAGTATGATTACATTCCAATAGATATTTCGCAAAAAGCATTAGATCAGATTAAATCAACAGTTGCTAATCAGTTACCTGAGACAACAATTTATCCTAAGAAAGGCGATTATTTCGAAATTCTACATGATTTAAAAAAATCATCTCATCCAAAAGTGTTATTCTTTTTGGGGTCAAACATAGGAAATATGAAAGATGAATTAGCGAATACTTTTTTAAAAAGGTTAGCAGAAAATTTATCCAAAGGAGATCAACTTCTTTTAGGAGTAGATTTAATGAAAAGTAAATCTATAATTTATCCAGCATATAATGACTCTAAAGGTATTACCAGTGCCTTTAATTTGAATTTATTAGAACGTATAAATCGAGAGTTTGATGCTAATTTTGATTTGTTAAAGTTTAAACATTGCCCAGAGTATGATGAAGAGCTTGGTATAGCAAAGAGCGCCATACAGAGTATGGATAAGCAATCGGTTGAAATAAAGGCATTAGATTTTATCGTTCATTTTGAAGCAGGTGAAATGGTGTATACAGAAATTTCTAGAAAATACAGTAATAGTATTTTGGATAAAATATGTAGCGGGACTGAGTGGGAAATTAAAGGTAAGTTAACTGATCACAGAGGTTATTTTGCTGATTATATCCTTGAGATTTAATGGGTAGAAAGGGGAGTATAGCTTTGTTAGGAATGTCGGAAGATTCCGTCCAGCTTTATTTAAATTTGTTCTTACAAAAAGAGAAATCAATAGAAATACCAGTTTATCCAACTAATTTTGAAGGGATTAACAATTTACTTCCACATCCTTCAGAAGATTTAAAAGCACTTTTAAATCATTATTTAGTTCAGGTTGAAGAAGATTATCTGCTTGTGCCTAACATTACGATTCATGAAACTTTAGAAGAAATACTATCTTTAAAGCAATACAGGTTTTCACTCATCCATCCACTACAAAGAATAGTAGAAAAACTGAAAGAGCAGAAAATCAGAGAAGTTATTTTGTTTGGTTCGTATTATACCATGCAAAAAGGGTATGTTTCGAACTTTTTAGAACGAAAAAACATTGATTGCCGATTTCCAAAAGGAGAAGATTGCAAGGTTATTGATGTTTACAGAAAAGCTGTATATCAAAGACAAGAAACGGAAGAACTCACAAACTCATTTTTCAGAATTTTAGATCAATATTCCCAATCCTCAGTTGTTATATTAGCCTGTACTGAATTGTCTATAGCTTGTAAGGATAAAAAGCACAACGTATTGGATTTAGTAAGAAATCATGTTCAAACCTCTTTAGAAGTATTGAAATAAAACCGTTTCAATGCTTCATATTGTTGTGCAAAAGAAAACAAAACATTAGGAGTCTTATATTCCAGTAAAACGATTATGAAATCATTTTCAGCAGGAATCGAATCGTAAGATATTTTTACACTACCAGAAGAATAAATAGTATTGATTGAATCCTGTATTTTCAATAGAAACTCTAATTCTCCTGTAGGGAAAGATTTGGTCATTGTGTTTTTTGAGGAAGGTGTAGTCCAGAATATATTTTTCATGTTATTAACGTATTTTTAGGTAATCATGCTTACGTTTTAGATTGAAAATGTAAGTATTTGAGTGCTTTACATTTGAGTAAGAAAGTTTAAAATTCAATTATTGATTTTTTTCATTTTCTTGAAGTAATAAATCATAATCAATATATGGAACCTCTTCATTTAGTAAATCATCTACTGTGCATTTTAGATAGTCTGCTATAATCTGTAATTTGTCTGGAGATATATTGTTTCTTTCACCTTTTTTTATATAACAATACAATTCAAAGGTACGTTTACTTATTTTTAAGGCAAGCGGAAGTATTGCTTTTGCTTTTTTATTGTGTTTAACGGGCAGGTCGTTTAATTTTGACAAGATATTGTACTTGTATTCGTATTGTTTAGTCATTTTTTCTATTATATTTGTAATGTTACACGTAATATTTTGACGTAATCAAATGTAGTAAATTTTACATTTATATCCAAGTAATCATCCAAATATATTCTCACTATGAATATTGATACTCACAAATTCAAAAAGTTATTGTTAGAGAAAAGAATTTCTCAAAAAGAGCTGGAAGAAATCTTGGGCTTACCAAGAACGAGAGTAAGTGTTTGGTTAAATAGAAAATCAATTCCAAACAAATACATTGACGAGATTAATCGTGCATTAAACATGGACATAGTGCGTTATTTTAATGAAGTTCCAAAATCAACAAAAGATAATGCAGCCTTGATTCCTTATTTTGGCGAGGTTGATATTACGTCGAGTGAATTACCATTTTGGAATAAGAATGTCGTATTAGAGCCTACAGCTAGTTATGTTTTGCCTGATACTTTGGCAGATTTTATTCTTCCTGTAATTGGAAATAGTATGAGCCCCAATATTGAGGGAGGAGATAAAATAGCCATTAAAGAGGTAAAAGATACTTCTGTAATCTTTTATGGATGTGTTTATGTAATTATTACTGAAGATTATCGTCTAGTAAAAGTTGTTAGAAGACACCAAGATGAATCAAAGGTCATTTTGCATTCTTACAACAATGCTTATGACGATATAGATTTACCCAAAAATAAAATTATCAAAATGTTTGCAGTACAAGAAGTCTTGAAAAAGATGTTGTAATGTTTAAGAGGTTCGTAACTAAAGTACCTCTTTTCAAACGTATAAAAATTCGTTGATTTAATTTTTGATCTACCCACGGTTTAATAAATAGCTTCTTGTTTTGGATTTGGAAAAGGTGAGGCTATAGAGTTTTCAGGTGAAAAACGATTTTAATAAAAAGAGAAGAAATGTTTAAAATTTCTTCTCTTTTCTAACTATTAATAGCGTATAGTTATCGAACAATTTTTATGCTATTATAACCATCTATATTTTTGATTTTTAACTCTCCTGACTCTATAACATAGTATATTGTATAGGAACTATTGCCCTTCATATGATATTTAGCATTTTTTAGTGAGTCTTTAGAAACTTTGTCCTTGATTGATTTGATTTGCTCTTTTGTTAAATTTCTTTCAATGTTGAGCTTTAATTCAAACTTACCTTCTTTATGATAGTTGATATCAGACCATAGTATTACTTCTCGCGTATTAATAGTCCATAAACCATTCGTAATTTCATTATAGAATGCAGCTAACTCAGTTAAATCTTCCTCGCTTTTAAACAAATTATTTAATTCTTTGTCATCTTTAACACCTTTTATCCCTTTGCTCCTTAATGTTTTTTCTAATTGTAATGAAACATGTTTTATAGACTTTTTTGATGCAAGAGGAACAGAAAGAATTACATATTTTTGAAAAACTTTTTTTGCTCCTACAATATTGGCAACATTAGCGTTAACATAATCAACAACATCTAATTCTTTAATAACTCTTTCATTTTTCTGTTTATACCATTTTAATTCTGGCTTTTTTCCTGCTGCAACTTCAAATTCAACAATTAAGTCTTTTTCAATTAATTCTACTTTAATGGGAGAAAAGTCGTCGTATTCAGCTAATTCACAATAAACTTTAACAAAATATTCTTTTAAATTTTTATTGGAGTTTTTAAATGCTTCATTTTTTTCAAAAATCACAGAATCAATTTTAGTAATTCCCTTAGATTCATATTGATCATTAGACTCTTTGGAGTAGTAGCTAAATTTTTTCCAATAATCAATGTAGTCAAACAATAAACCTTGCATTTTCTCATTCGACAAGTCATTACCAGAAACCTTATAAATTTCAGAATTTATAGCATGAAACGAATACTTGTTGAATAACGTTGCTATACAGCCATTTTCTCCTTCAAACTTTGATCTTGAATAGCGAACATAGACAGAAAATTCATATTGAACTCCATCTTTGTTTTTAGGAGCTTTAGCAATAAAGGGATATTTGATCCAATCAGGTGGCCATACATCATATAGTTTTTGGAAAGAATTAGTATAGCATCTCATAGAAGAATAGGAATTAACCTTAAATGCTCCTTTGTTATCTCTATCAGGATATTTAATTTCAAACTCAAATCCTTTTAGCGTTTCGTAACCATATTTTTTGACTTGCTTCAATAATTTTGATTCGTATTTTTTTAAGTCAGCTTTTGCTTGTTCCCAAGTAGGAATTGGAATATCTTTTTTATACTGTCCATAAAAATTAATAGATAGGATTAATAGTAATAAAGCGATTGTTTTTTTCATAGTGTATTTGATAATTATTTCCCCAAATGTATTGATCCAATATGCGAATTACATCATCAATATTGATGATTTTACAAATTAGCAGTATAGCTAAGTTCTTAGTATTTAGTTGTTTAGTTGTTTTGGTTTAATTTTTAGTATACAATAGTTTTAAATAACTGTCATTTAGACAGATATTAATTTTTGGCTTAATCTTGGTCATAGACTGCGCATGACTAAAAAAAAGAACGTTTCATTTTCATGGGCATTTAAAGAGTTTATTTGGCCTAGGAGAAAGTATTTATCAATAGGATTAATATTAATAATTATAAGAAGTTTAGTTGGGTTAATAACACCCTATGCAAGTAAAATTTTAATAGATGATGTAGTCCCCAATAAGGATATGGATCTCTTGGTTAATCTATTAATTGTAGTCTGTGGAGCATTAGTGATTCAGGCTACTACATCATTTGCTTTAACAAGACTTTTGAGTGTTGAAGCACAGCATATGATTTCAATATTAAGAGTAAAAGTTGCCAATAAGTTATTAAAGTTGCCAATCCACTTTTTTGATGACAATAAGTCAGGAGGTTTAGTCTCAAGAGTTATGAATGATGTGGAGGGAGTACGTAATTTAGTCGGAACAGGGTTTGTTCAGCTAATAGGAGGTTCGCTTACGGCTATTGGAGCTTTTGTAATTTTGATTACTATTAACCCATGGATGACACTTTTTGTGTTATTACCAATTTCAGTTTTTGCATTGGTAGCACTGAAGGCCTTTGGATATATCCGTCCAATTTTTAGGGTTAGAGGAAAAATTAATGCTGAAGTTACGGGGAGATTAACTGAAACATTGAACGGAGTTAGGGTAATTAAAGCTTTTAATGCCGAAGAACAAGAAAGTAAAACTTTTGAGAAAGGAGTAGAGAAATTATTCTTAAACATCAAAAAAAGTTTAACAGCTAATGCTTTCATTCAAAGTTCTGCAACTTTACTTTTAGGGCTTGCTTCAGCAGGTATTATGGGAATAGGTGGTTATTTTATGGCTGGTGGTACATTAACAGCAGGGGATTTCTTAGCTTTTATTGGAGTGTTAGGTTTTATGATATTACCAATAATTCAAATGGGGAATATTGGAAGTCAACTTACAGAAGCTTTGGCTGGTTTGGATCGAACACAAGAATTAATGGAAATGGAAGAAGAAGATAATCCACTAGTTCGAACAGAGGTTATCAATGAGCTGAAGGGAGAAATTGAATTTAAGGATGTTGTTTTTAGTTATGAAACGAATAAAGAAGTGCTCCATGGAATTAATTTCTCTGCATCAGCAGGAAGTGTTACCGCTTTGGTAGGATCCTCTGGTTCTGGGAAATCAACAATAGCTGGTTTGGTCGCTACTTTTTTATCGCCAAATCAAGGCAAGGTTTTATTGGATGGAATTGATTTAGATACTGTAAATTTAGCAAGTTATCGACAACATTTGGGGGTGGTGTTGCAAGATGATTTTCTATTTGAAGGGACAATAAGGGAAAATATCTTGTTCCCAAGACCTAATGCTACAGAAGAACAATTATTAGAAGCAGTGAAGGGAGCTTATGTTGATGAGTTTACTGATCGATTTGAGGATGGACTGGATACAGTTATAGGAGAAAGAGGAGTTAAGCTTTCTGGAGGACAAAAACAGCGAATTTCTATTGCAAGAGCTTTATTGGCTGATCCAAAGATTATTATTCTAGATGAAGCGACTTCTAATTTGGATACAGAAAGCGAAACTTTTATACAAAAGAGTTTAGATGTTTTAATGAAAAACAGAACGACATTTGTAATTGCTCATCGTTTGAGTACTATACGTCAAGCTGATCAAATTTTAGTTATAGAAGAAGGAAATATAAAAGAATCTGGAAAACACGAAGAATTATTAGAGGCTAAAGGGAGGTATTATGAATTGTACACTTATCAAAGTCGAATTTAACATATCAAATTAATTATTACTTTTACTCAAAAGATTAAACAATGTATATACAAAGAAGGTTTTCATTCAAAAGCGTTATTATTTGGACAAAACGCGAAATTCTATTTTTCATAGCATACACCGCAATAATTACTGCGCTATATGAAGTATTTGATGTAAAATGGTTGCAGGTTCCATTGTCTCCAGTAGCACTAATTGGTACTGCTGTAGCTTTTATAGTGGGGTTCCAAAACAATGCAGCTTATGATAGGATATGGGAAGCACGTAAAATTTGGGGAGGAATCGTAAACACATCTAGAACGTTAATTATTACGGTAAAAGATAGTTTTTATATGCATAGAGCTGAAGCATTAAAAGATGAGTCAGATGAGCTAAAAGTGATAACGCACAGACATATAGCTTGGTTAACAGCTTTAAGGTATGCTATGCGAACTAAAAAAGAATGGGAAGCTACTTATCAAGTAATAGGAAGAAAATCTAATTTTGAATATAATGTACCTGAGTATTCTACACCAATTGAAGAAGAATTAAAGCCTTATTTATCGGAAAGTGAGTTTGAGTATGTAATGTCTAAGGATAATAAACCTAATGCAATTATAAGTTTACAGTCTCAACACCTAAGAAGGTTAACAAATGAGAAAAAACTATGGGATTTTAGTTTGCTAAAACTACAAGAACTTTTACAAGAATTAACTGCTTTGCAAGGTAAATCTGAACGAATTAAAAACTTTCCTTACCCTAAACAATATGGGAGTATTGGGTATCATTTTGTTCACATTTTCATGTGGCTATTACCAATGGCAATAATCCCCGCTTTTGCAACTATGGGGACAGATATTCAAGAGGCAAGTTCTTTTATTGGAAAATACTTTGTATGGTTAAATATTCCATTCACTGTAATTGTTATTTGGGTGTTTAATACAATGCTAAGAATTGGTTTAGCAGGAGAGAATCCTTTTGAAGGATCACCAAACGATGTTCCGATTTCAAATATCTCAAGAGGAATTACAAGAGATATTCTTCAAATTATTGATGAAGAGGCTCAAAATATTCCTGAACCATTCGAAAATAAAAATAGTATTCAAATGTAAATTTAAAAAGCTTTCAATGATTTTGGAAGCTTTTTTTATTGATGCATTAAGTCATCAATGGCGTAACTTAGTCGATTTTGAACATTTAATTGAGAACCAAATATTGAACGGTAAAGCGTTCCTTTTGCTGTAATTAAAAGCCATTGAGGAGTGCCCTCTGAGTTAAACTGATCAAATACTTGATGTTGCTCATCAATATAAATAGGAAAAGGCAGATCATCTATCGTGAAAATGCTTTTTATCTCTTGTTCAGTTATTTTATTAGCGTTGAAATTACTGTGAATACCAATAACTTGTAATTTATCATATTGCTGTTGATATTCAAATGCAAGAGGAATAGCTCTTCCAGTACAACCTAAACATTGATTGTTGTATATGATTAGTAGAAGAGGAGTATTAGTATATTTTTCTAGCAAGTTTACTGTTCTACCATCAAAGTTTTTAACGAGAATATTGTCTAACATTTTGAACTGATTCATATTAATAATACAAAATTAGTAATTTGTGCTATCAAATAAGTGATATGTGTTACACAAACCATTGATTAAAAATTAATTTTGAACCTAAATACAACATAAGAACTTATGAAAAATGATGATATAATACGTTTTAATTCTGTGACAGAAATTTTTAGTGCACTTGGAATTGATAAGCCTAAACATCCTTTAATTGGAGTAGTTGATGCAAGGGTTTTTAATACCAAAAATGATGACTATATCAACGTCAAAACATTAACCAATTTGTATTGTGTTATACTGAAAGATGGAGACTGTGGTATGCAGTATGGTCGAAACCAATACGATTTTGAAGAAGGTGTATTGCGATTTTTAGCGCCAAATCAAGTTGTTACTGTTACAGAATCAGAAGATAGCAGTTATGGCTTTGTGCTATTTTTTCATCCAGATTTGATTCGTAATTTTCCTTTAGGTCAAGAAATTGATCGTTACTCTTTTTTCGATTATGCTGTACATGAAGCATTACATTTATCGCATAAAGAAGAAAAAATATTAATAGACTGTGTAAAGAATATAGAATTAGAACTCAATGAAAATATTGATAAGCATAGTCAAGAGTTATTGGTGTCAAACTTACAATTATTGCTAAACTATTCTAAGCGTTTTTACGAGCGTCAGTTTATTACACGTGCGAATAACAATTCAGATGTGGTGAGTAAAGTAGAACAAGCTTTAAAAAGGTATTATCAAGAAAAAAAACAATTGGAAAATGGACTTCCTTCAACCAAATATTTTGCTGAAGAAGTGAATTTGTCAGCCAATTATTTAAGCGATTTATTAAAGAAGGAAACAGGGAAAAACACCAAAGAACATGTAGATGATTATGTTGTTAATATGGCAAAAAACCAATTGTTAAATTCAAGCGAAAATGTGAGTGAAATAGCTTTTAATTTGGGGTTTAATTATCCTCATTATTTTAGTCGCTTATTTAAGAAAAAAACAGGAGAAACTCCTAATGAGTTTAGAGCTAAACATTACAATTAACAGTTTTAAACATGATATAAATTATATTATTGGGGGATTGTAAATGCTACCTTTATGGTATGAAAAAAAGATAAATACCCCGAAATATCATGAAAGCAAGTGATGCATTTGACTACCTAACCCCAAACAAATGGATTACCCTATCTCCTCTAAGTAAAATCAGATTGTTAGAGGAGGTAAGGCGTAATTTACAGACTTATAAAAAGGAATTAGCCCACGAAGAGAATCGATTAAAAAATGGATTGATGGGAGAGCAACTTTATTTCAGTCCTGAGTCTTACTTAGTGACAATTGCTCCAGTTGACCATTTAATTAATGCTTTGATTAATCTTTATAAAGTTCTATTAAAAGATTTTATACCCCAACCATTTCAGGTTTCAAAATCAGATGAGTTTAATTATAGGGTAAGGATAAGACCTTTAAACTTTAAAGACAGAATTTTAACTGCTTCTCAAGCTTTTTATCTGAGTGTAAAAGGGAGCCCAATACAAATTAATCCGCTTGATAAACCTTCAGGAGTTATAGCAATAATAAGTTCTGGAAGCACAAGTACTAACCTCGAAGTGTTAAAAGCTATTTTTTTAGAAAATAAAGCTGTAATTCATAAACCTCACCGATTGAATGAAGGAATAGAAAGAATTTGGAAAAAAGTTTTCAAACCGCTCAGTCAAGCAAAAGTGTTGTCTTATTGTGATACTAATGAAGAAGAGCGTCTAACTCAATTAAGCGATTTACATCAAATATACTTTCATGGAAGTGAACATACAGTCTCAAAAATTAAAAAACAATCCAATACAGCTATAGTGGCGCAAATAGGAGGGAATAATCCTGTAATTATAGTTCCTGGCTTAAAGCCATGGTCTTTGGAGGAAATACAACATCAAGTTAATGAATTAGTCACTGCAGCAAAATTGAATGGAGGAGCGACATGTGGTAGGCCTCAAACGGTTATAACTTGTAAAAAATGGAAACAAAGGGATTTGTTTTTGATGGAGCTAAAGAAAGCGATAATCAACAATACTCCAGCAGCAGGATCTTATTATCCTTCTTCTTTAGATTATCGTCAAAACTTTTTAGAACATTTAGATAAAGTGGAAGTACTTTATCCTGAGTTCGGTAAATATAAATACAGTGATTTTCTTTTTACAACGAATGATAGTAGTGAACTTGATTATAGTCACCAGCATGAGGCTTTTTTTCAATTTTTAAATGAAACAGCGATAGATACCAATCCAAACCCTGAAGAATTTCTTGAAGCGGCAGTTAGTTATTGTAATGAAAATTTATATGGAGATTTAGGTTGTATGTTTATTATAGATGATGCTACAAAATTTAGATTTGAAAGCGTTTTAAACCGAAGTATAGAAAAAATAAAATATAAAAATATTGCAATAAATTCGATTCTTCCATTGCTATTGCTAAATCCTTATTTTTCAACTTCAAATCTTGGTGGTAAATCAACTTCAAATCAACACTTTTCAAATATTTATGGAATTGAGCATATCGAGAAATCTATTTTGGTTGATCATTTTATGTCTATTCATCATTTGTTGAGAACAAATAAAAGTGCTTTTTTTAAATTAGCTATGAATGTTTCGAATTATGTTTTTCAACCAAGTTGGAGAGGTTTGTATAAAATAGTGAGCACTAGTTTATATAGTAGGTGGTTAAAACCAGATTTTTAAGTGCTTTTCCGTAAATAATGTTAGACAATCTGTAATTAGTGTTTTATATTTAGTGTTTACTTGCCCTAAATTTGTATAAAAATAAAAGCAATATGGTAAACATAGATAAAACAAAGCCAGTATTAGTAACAGGAGCCAACGGTTATGTTGCAAGTTGGGTTGTAAAACAATTATTAGAAGAGGGAATTACTGTTCATGCAGCTGTAAGGAGCCCTGAAAATGATAAAAAAGTTGGACACCTTAAACAAATAGCACAAAATACCCCAGGAGAGTTGAAATTATTTAAAGCAGATTTGTTAACTCCAGGAGCCTATAAAGAAGCAATGAAGGGTTGTGAATTAGTGTATCACACAGCTTCACCTTTTATTACGAGTGTAAAAGATCCGCAAAAAGAATTAATAGAACCAGCAGAAAATGGAACAGCCAATGTATTAAATTCAGCTAATGAAATCGATTCTGTAAAACGTATTGTAGTAACAAGTAGTTGTGTAGCAATATATACTGATGCTATTGATGCTGTTAATGCTCCAGGAGGAGTGCTTACAGAAAAGGTATGGAATACTACAGCTTCATTAGATTATCAACCTTATGCCTATTCCAAAACACTGGCCGAAAAGAAAGCTTGGGAAATAGCAAAAGCTCAAAATAAATGGGATTTGATCACAATTAACATGAGTTTAGTTATGGGGCCGTCTTTAAACCCAAATCAAACAACTTCTGAGTCGATGAATATTTTGAAAATGATGGGAGACGGACAAATGAAAATGGGAGCTCCAAAGATGGGCTTAGGTTTAGTTGATGTAAGAGATGTCGCTGAGGCACATTTTAAAGCTGGTTATACTCCAGAAGCACATGGTCGTTATATTACTTCAGCACATAACACCAATTTTGTAGAGATGGGGTTGACACTTGCAGATAAATATGGAGACAAATATCCAGTGCCTAAAAAAGCTTTACCAAAATGGATGTTGATGATTTTCGGACCAATGGTTAATAAGTTGTTTACCCGCAAATTTATTCGAAACAATGTTGATATTCCGTGGAAAGCAGATAACTCTAAAATTAAAAAGGAATTAGGAATTGAATTCTTGCCTATGAAAAAAACAATGGAAGATTCTTTTCAAATGTTAATCGATGAAGGTATCATCAAGTAAAAAAGAGAACAATGAAAAAAGTAGCATTAATCACAGGGGCAAGTAGTGGAATAGGTAAAGAATTAGCTAAAATTCATGCCGAAAAAGGAGGAGATTTAATTATTATAGCTCGAAGAGAAGAAAAATTAAATGCTTTGAAGGCTGAACTAGAAGATAAGCATGGTATAAAAGTAATGACTTTAGTAAAGGATTTAAGTCAGCCAGGTATTGCAAAAGAAATATATGATGATGTTAAATCAGCTGGTGTAACGGTTGATTATTTAATCAATAATGCAGGGTTTGGTTTAAGAGGCAAATATCATGAATTATCATGGGAGCGCCAACAGCAAATGATGCAGTTAAATATGATCGCATTATCAGAAATGATTTATCAGTTTTTACCAGATTTTGTAGCAAGAAATAGTGGGAGAATATTGAATACTTCTTCTACAGCATCATTAATGCCTGGTCCATTACAAGCTGTTTATTTTGCAACGAAAGCTTATGTAACCTTTTTAAGTAATGGCTTAGCTGAGGAGTTGCATGATACTAATGTTACTGTATCCAATTTAATGCCAGGAGCTACTGAAACGGAGTTTGCAAAAACATCAGGTATGGATAAAACAGAATTGTTTAACAAAACATTTTCAGCAAAAAGTGTTGCTATAGATGGTTATTATGGAATGTTATCAGGTAAATTAGATATCATTTCTGGAGTTACATTTGGTCAAAAAATGATGATGAATATGATTCCATTAACACCAAAGAAAATGTTATTAAAACAAATGAGAAAAATGCAGGAGGTAAAATAAAACCATGCATCTAATCATATGAGAAGCACTTATTATAAGTGCTTTTTTTTATTGATAGATAAATGTTTAGTTTTGAAGTCTTAATTTTTAATTAAAAGTATGATAGAAAGAAGAAGTTTAGGTTTTTTTCGGACGCTTAAAATGTCATGGTTTCACATGGTATGGTTAATCGCTTTTTCAGGAATAGTGGCCGCTTTATATGATTATAAAGTTTTGGATTTCGTAATACCTTGGTTACCCACTTCTGTAATAGGTACAGCTGTAGCTTTTTTTGTTGGTTTTAAAAACAATCAGGCTTATGATAGGATGTGGGAGGCTCGTAAAATTTGGGGTGCAATTGTCAATAGCAGTAGAGCTTGGGGAATGCAAGTAGATGGATATATTACGAATAATTTTAAAGAAGAAAATTTATCAGAAGAAGAAATAGCTTCGATCAAAAAGAAATTAATTTATAGACATATTGCTTGGTTATATGCGTTGAGGAATCAACTCTTGCAAACAACACCATGGGAACATATTAATCAACGTGGAGGAATAAGAAAAGTAGCTCAACTTTATCGAGATAAATATGGAATAGGCTTGGTAGTAGATGAAGTAACTGAAGCAAGTCTAGACAAATATCTTTCAGAAGAAGAATACGAACGTTTATTAAAACATAAAAATGCAGCAACTCAAATTATTAATGAACAGTCTCGTAACTTAAGAGATTTGAGAAACGAAACAATTATAGATGATTTTCGTCATATGGATATGTCTAAAACACTTTATGATTTTTATGTGCATCAAGGGAAAGCAGAACGTATTAAGAAATTTCCTTTACCCAGACAATATGCTAATCTGAGCAGAGTTTTTGTAGGGATTTTTATCTTTTTTCTCCCATTCAGTATGATGCCAGAATTGTTAAAAGTAGGGGAGTTGGCGTTATGGTTATCAGTACCAATTACAGCTCTGATTGGTTGGGTGTATATTATGATGGAATTGGTTGGAGATTATTCTGAAAACCCTTTCCAAGGAATGGCAAACGATAT
Source organism: Bacteroidia bacterium (assembly GCA_030426105.1). Taxonomy (GTDB): domain Bacteria; phylum Bacteroidota; class Bacteroidia; order Flavobacteriales_D; family Parvicellaceae; genus S010-51. The sequence goes on from JAUHZI010000072.1 coordinate 14,892, forward strand.
ACCAATGTTAGCACTTAGCAGAACAATTGAAATAGATCTAAGAGAAATGTTAGGAGAAACTGAATTACCTCCTGCTATTCAATCAAAAAGAGGGATTTTAATGTAGTAATAACCTTCTTAATTAGGGCTTTATATTTTCTGAGTTAAAACTATTTTTTACAGTTTTAACTCAGATTAAGTCACTGAAAATGAGGTTGTAGTACTAAAGTTCTAGCAACTTGATTTTTTTCTAATCGTTAAAGGATTAGTATGAAAAAATCAATTGATAAATTATGCTATTTATTTATCATCCAATTATTTGCTTCCCCAGCAATGTGTCAGGTTACAACTTCAACTTACAATTTTGAAGGCTTAACATTGGGTACAATTCATGGGCAAGATAATTGGATCGTAGAGAATAGCCATTCGAATGTGAATAACGGAAATATATGTCCTCCAGTTCAAGGAACTGGATTAGGACCTACAATTACTGCAACAGCAAGCTCAGGGGGATATGTTGGTTCTCAAGCCCTTTCTTGTGTTAGTGCTGGATTTGGAAATCAACATGGATTTGCTAGCAGAATAAATGATAATGCTTGGACATTTCCTGCATTTTCAGGAAAAGAGTATTTAATCATAGAGTTTGATTTTTTTGGGAATTATTGGGGAAAGAACTTCTTCCTAGGTTATGACAATAATAGTGATAATAACTTTTCTAATGGATGTTCATTAACTGATGTAAATGAGGAAAGTTTTGGGATTGGGACATCAGCTAATAATGTGCGGTTACATGATGCAACAGGGACAATAGTTGCAACAGCTACCAAACCTCCTGAATGGTGTAGGTACAGAATGTTTATTGATGTTAATGCAAATGGTGGGCAAGGAAGTATTAATGTTTGTTACAGAGAGCTATCTAATAATGGGAATTGGACATCAATTCCATCAATGCAAAATATAAACGCTGGATTCAATGTCAACTCAACTAATCAGGATAATCCATATAACCTTAATGGAATCGGGTATGACCAAGAAGCAGGAAATACAGGTGTGCTTGATAATATATTAATTGCTACAGTAAATTATGATGTAAACGATACGATTATTTGTGACGGACAAAGTGTAACGATAGGTCAATCAATAAATGGCGCTTCATATTTATGGAATAATGGTAGTACTACACCTACAATTACAGTAAGTCAAGGAGGTAGTTATACTGTTACTGTTACATTAGGAGATTGTTTAGAGTTTACACAAGAAGTTAATGTAGATGTTTTGCCACAACCTGATGCTGGAACTGATAACGCTATTAGTGTTTGTAATAGTGAAGATGAAATTGACTTAAATAACTTACTAAGTGTCAATAGCGTTGGTGATTGGATGGAGATTCCTCCTTTAGCGAATCAGTTCGATGTTAATTCAGGAGTCTTAACAATAGATAGTCTTGATGCTGGAGCATATCAATATGCTTTTATTGTCGGTAGTCAAGAATGTTCATCTGATACAGCATTAATAGAAGTTTTGGTTAATAATCAACCTAATGCAGGTTTTGATAGTTCATTGAGTATTTGTAATGGTGGAGCCACTCAAGTTGTCTTAAATGATTTACTTAGTCCTGGAGTTACAATAGGAGGTATGTGGGAAGAAACAACAGGTCAGGTACAG
>JAUHZI010000073.1 GCA_030426105.1 Bacteroidia bacterium
TTAAACTAAATTGTCTGTTACTAATGATTTCAGCAACCATTGAGAAAACACCTAAAGACAACATCATTCCAACATAAGGAGGTAAGTGTGTTACCGTTTTAAAAACTGGTACTAAAACAATTAAAAACAACCCTAAGTACAACATAAAAGGTCCCTTTGCATTGAGTTCTCCCTCTTCTGGAACTTCTGGTAATTCACCTTTGAAAGCAGGCATAAACGAACCTATTAACGTTGGTATTGCCATACACAATAATGAAGGTACGATTAAGTACTCAACTAATTTAGCAGCACTTACTTTTCCATTCATCCAAAGCATTGTTGTAGTCACATCTCCAATTGGTGACCAAGCTCCACCAGCGTTGGCAGCAATGATAATCATACCAGCATACCAAACTCTCAATTGACTATCCGTAATTAACTTTCTTAAGATTGTAATTAATACAATTGTTGCTGTAAGGTTATCAATAATTGCAGATAAAATAAACCCTAGTATTGCAACAATCCAAAGTAAAGTTTTTTTGTTTTTAGTTTTAATGAAACTTTTGATTGTAGAGAATCCATTGAAATGGTCTATAATCTCTACTATTGTCATCGCTCCAATTAAGAAAATTAGGATCTCACATGTTTTACCAAAATGATGTAACAAAGTATGTTCTAACCAAAGACTTTTGGTCATTTCTCCATGACCACCATGTCCTCCTCCTTCAGCATGTAAAGGTAAATTTGCAAAGCCTTCTACCAAAGTACTATTTGCTGAATCAAACCAACTGGTAAAACCATCTAATCCGATAGCTACTAATGCCCAAGCTAAAGCCATCATAAGCAAGGCTGGAATTAGTTTATCAATTTTTAAAGAGTGTTCAAGGGTAATTCCTAAGTATCCTAAGATAAATACTACTACTATTATACTTTCCATTTTTTATCCTTTTAGATTAATTCGTTTAAAGCAATTTCAAATGCTGTTTTTGCGATTTCTGTTTTACTATTATTCTTCTCAAATGCATTTCTTAATGCATTTTTTATGGTTAGTGAGGTGTCAACAAAAATTCCTTCATCAGTAAGTGTTTTCAAGTCATTCCCCATTAAATAGGCGAACACTCTTGCCATTCCACAGTTTGAAATAAAATCTGGGATAACACTAATTTTATTATCTGTATAATCAGCTATAGCTCCAAAGAAAATTTCTGGATCAGCAAAAGGCACATTTGCCCCTGCTGCAACCACTTCCATTCCTGAAGCAATCATTCTATCTACTTGGTCTCTAGTAATTAATCTTGAAGCAGCACATGGTAGAAAAATTTCAGCATTGACATCCCATATTTTTTCGTTCACCTCTTCAAAAGACAGCATATTATCTGCTACTAGTTTATTTCCTTCTTTATTTAAAAAAAGATCTCTGATTTCATCGAAAGAGAATCCATCTTCCTTAATCAATCCTCCTACTCTATCAATGATTCCTACTATTTTCGCTCCTTCTTGTGCTAAGTAATAAGCTCCAGCAGAACCAACATTCCCCCATCCTTGAACGACAACTTTCTTTCCTTTCAAGTCACCTCCATAGATATCGTAATAATGTTTAACAGATTCTGCTACTCCATACCCAGTGATCATATCAGCTACCACATACTTTCTGGCAATACTTGGACTATACTTTTCATCTTCAATTACCTTCAAAACACCTTGGCGTAATTGACCAATTCTATTAATTTTCTGTGCTTCTGTTGGTTGAAAATGCCCATTAAAAACACCTTCCTGAGGATGCCATACTCCACAATCTTCAGTGATAGGAATTACTTCATGTATTTCATCTACATTTAAATCTCCTCCTGTTCCATAATAATATTTCAACAAAGGTGTTACAGCTTTATACCATCTTCTCAGCACGCCTTCTTTTCTTGGATCATTAGGATCGAAGTTTATTCCAGATTTTGCCCCACCAATTGCAGGCCCTGATACTGTAAATTTCACTTCCATTGTTTTAGCCAAAGACTCTACCTCTCTCTTATCTAAGCCTTTTCTCATCCTAGTTCCTCCCCCAGCTGCTCCTCCTCTTAAAGAGTTAATAACAACCCATCCCACGGCTTCAGTTTCAGCATCTTTCCATTCAAAAACAATTTCAGGTTGTTTGTTTTCAAACTTTTCTAATAATTCTTTCATTGTCTTATTTTAAAATAAACACGAGGTATCAATAGCGAGCAAAAGTAATATTTTTCAGCCAATTTTAACTAGAAAAAAACATTAATCTTTTAAACTTTTATCAATTGGTTTTAAGACAATAAGCTGTGGTGGCTTAGGTAATGATTATCTTTATTTAAGATTCAAGTTGTGTAACGTCTGAATTATAGCTTTAAATGTAGATTGGAGAAGACTTTTAACTCTTTTTGCTTTTTCTTCATCATAATACAATTCGTCTTCGGTCATATACAAAGACTTGATCATTTCTAATTGTAAAGCGTGTACATTTTTACTAGGTTTTCCAAAATATCTTGTCAAATGACCTCCTTTAAACGGAGTATTATGCGTAACCTGAAAAGAAGCATTTGTGAGCGTTTGAAATGCTGTTTGGATTAATTCTGAATGAGCAGTTGTTTCATCATTATTTCCTAAAATTAGTTCAGGAAATTTATCTTTTCGAATAGTTGGAACAAAACTTCTAATTGAATGAGCATCCCAAAAGAATACATGCCTGTACTCTTGTTGGAATTCATGAATCAGCTTTTCAATTTTTTGATAATATGGCCAATAATAAGTAGCTAACCTTCTATCTACTTCTTCTTTATTTGGTTCTAGGTTTGGTTTGGAATATATTGCATTTCCTAAAAAATCAGTCACAGGTGTTAATGCAGTGATGATTCTCCCATCATTATACAAGGGGTGACTTTCAGGATCTCTATTTAGATCGATCACCCAACGGCTATAATTTGCATGAATAATAGTAATTCCTAGGTCAGATGCAAAGTCGTATAATCGCTCCAAAAACCAATCTGTATCGTCAGGCTGTCTAATTAATTCCGAATTATAAGTTGCTTTAATTTCCTCTGGAAAAGCTACTCCACAATGTGGAATACTTAATATAAATGGTATTTTGGGAGCACTAGGCTCTATAATTGTAAATGGCATATTATTTTTCATTGCTATTACTTACGGTAGTATGAACTAAAATGATATTCAGCAATCCTATCCCCAAATTTATTTTAGAATATTTAAATATAGCAATGGACTACAATGCTTTCAATTAATGTTAAGTGGTGTTAATCTAAATCCAAGACAAACTCAACAGCTGCTGGCTCATCTTTTGTAATATTTAGGACTGTATGTAATTGCGATATTTCAATCATTTTTTTGACAGAAGGCTGTAAATCACAAATAATAAATGTTCTATTTGCTGCCTTCAAAACACGATTTCCAACCAACAATGCACTTAACCCAGATGAATCACAATATTTGGTTTTCATCAAATTTACAATGACGTTTTTATCAGACTGACCAAGCGTCACCAAACTTGCTTTTAACTCTGGTGCAACTTGAGAATCTAACTTCTCTACGTTAGCCTCTACAATTACAAAATTATCATGTTTTTTTACTTCAAAATTCATAACATCATTGTTGATTTGCTCGAAGATAGTCATTTTTTTTGAAAATTTCTTCAGATTAATTCTAGAACTTACTGCTAAATAAAGGTTGAGAACTAAAAATCGAATGTTAACAAGCTAATTTATTGTTAGCTAAAAAAACGCTATTATACATTACATTTGACTCACAAACATACTTACCATGCAGTTAAGCACATTAGACTGGTCCATTGTGATCGCCTTCTTTATTGTTTCTATTTTTATTGGTTTTCTTACTAGTAAAAAGGCATCTTCTAGTTCAGACGATTTCTTTTTATCTGGAAGAAAAATGCCTTGGTGGTTACTTGGTGTATCGATGGTTGCAACTACTTTTGCAGCCGACACACCTGGGTTGGTAACTGATATTATTCGAAAAGAGAACGGTGGTGTTTATGGAAACTGGGTATGGTGGTCAATGCTTTTGACAGGAATGTTAACCGTATTTTTCTATGCCAAACTTTGGAGAAAATCGGGAGTTACCACAGATTTAGAATTTTACGAATTACGCTACTCTGGAAAAGCAGCATCTTATTTAAGAGGTTTCAGAGCTGTTTATTTAGGCGTAATATTTAATGTAATTACAATGGCTGGTGTTTGTTTAGCAGGTAATAAAATCGGTTATGTTCTATTTGGACTTGAGCCCTATCAAACACTATTAATTGCAGGAATTATAACAGTAATATATTCTTCATTAGGAGGGTTAAAAAGTGTCTTACTCACAGACTTTTTCCAATTTATTATCGCTATGATTGGTTCGATATGGGCTACTATATATATTGTGAATCTACCTGAAATTGGAGGGATTGACAATTTAATTGCACATCCTAACCTACAAGATAAAATAGCCATGTTTCCTGACTTTACGAATAAAGAACTTCTAACAACAATGCTAATCATTCCTTTGGCTGTTCAATGGTGGAGTACATGGTACCCTGGAGCAGAGCCAGGAGGAGGAGGTTATATCGCTCAGCGAATGCTTGCAGCTAAAGATGAAAAACACGCTACATGGGCTGTATTATTTTTCAATTTTGCACATTATGCATTACGCCCATGGCCTTGGATTATTGTTGGGCTAGCTTCTATTGTTATCTACCCCAACCTAGAAACTTTACAAGTTGCTTTTCCTAATTTAGATAGTAGCTATATCAAGCATGACTTGGCATACTCTGCCATGTTAAAATACCTTCCTGCTGGCTTATTAGGTTTAGTTGCAACATCCCTAATTGCTGCATTTATGTCGACTCTTTCAACACAACTTAACTGGGGCTCTTCTTATATTGTTAATGACCTTTACAAACGTTTTATTAAACCTAACTCAACAAATAAAGAAGATGTTTTTGTTGGTAGGCTTTCTACTGGTGTACTTATGATATTAGCAGGCGGACTTTCGCTTGTCTTTGAAACAGCAAAAGATGTTTTTGATTTGATGCTCTTAATTGGAGCAGGAACAGGACTTTTATTTATACTTAGATGGTTTTGGAAGCGAATTAACCCTTACAGTGAAATTGCTGCAATGGTCATCTCTTTTGGTATTGCATTTCTATTTTTTATTAATAATAAATTTGAAATGAATCTACATAACTTAAATGGTAGTGAGCAACTTATTTTAAGTGTTGGGATTACAACTATTGGGTGGATTATTGTCACTTTACTAACACCTCGTACAGACGATAAAACTATTAATCAGTTTGAACAGTTAGTCTTCTCAAACTCGAAAGGGAGTATTCATAAATTTGAAAACTTTAAATTTAGAATTTTAGGTTTTTTCATCGCAACAATAGGAATCTACAGCGCATTATTTGGGATAGGAAATATACTGTATAAATCTTACGATTTAGCATTAATTTGTTGGACTATTTTCACAATTTCATTAACCAGCTTATTCTTTATTAGAAAGAAGGTTTTTTGATTCTAATGGTAACCAGATTGTAAATGTACTTCCTTTTCCGAATTCGCTTTCAACGGTCACTTTCCCACCATGTTCTTCTACTACAAACTTAACATAGAACAAACCTATGCCGAAACCTTTTACATCATGCACACTTCCTTTAGGGACACGATAGAACTTTTCGAAAATATGCAACATTTGCTCCTTTGTCATTCCAATACCATTATCATTAATTGATATTGCTATTCCTTTCTTTTTATTTTCAGTATGTATTGATATGAGTGGATTTTCTTTTGAATATTTAATCCCATTATCGATAACATTATGAATAATATTAGTGATATGCACCTTGTCGGCTAGTACTTTATATGCTTCAGCATCTAAATCGCAAGAAATATAACCTTCTCTTTGATCAACTGTTAATTTATAGACCTCAACAGAATGTCTAATTACTTCATGTATATCTACTTCTCCAAAACTTAGTTGAATATTATCTTGTTCTAACTTAGCGACTTGAAGTACTCTTTCAACCTGACTTTCTAAACGATTATTTTCTGCTTTAATAATACTTGCATATCGGAGTACACGATCTGCATCTCCTATTATATTAGGCTTTAACAAGACATCACTCGATAATTTTATTGTGGCAATTGGAGTTTTCAACTCATGTGTCATATTATTAATAAAATCTGTTTTTATCTCAGATAAACGCTTTTGTTTTAAGATTACAAGGATTGCATAACCTACTATTACTATTACAATAAGGATGGCAAATGAAGACAACAGCAATGTTCTTGGAAATGGTTTCACTTCACTAATCATCATTTCTTCTACTGGAAAATACACTCCAAAATAGTGTCCATCATGTTCCCACTTTTGAATTGGCACATCATTCCTTACTCGTTTCTTTTCACCTATACTTAAGTCCACATACTGATCAAAAATAATTGAATCTGTAAAACAGTCATAAATCCCATATTCGAAAACCTCTTCTATATTATATGATTTAAATTCTTCAACTAAAAGGTTTTTTAATAGATCTCTGTTGATTGTATCATAAAAGCTTGCGACAAAATAGTTATCTGTAACTTTTTTTACTGGATCCAAATATAGGCCTGAATTTTCAGCATTTAAAGAAAGTAGTTTATCTCTTACGTTGACCATTGCCAATGTAACTTTTGAGTCAAACAATTCCCCATTACGCACTTTATTTTCCTTTTGGATTTGAATAAGGTTTTCTTGAAAGTCAAAGTCCTTTTTTACCCAATAAAATTGGTTAACCACTAACAACACGAGTGTAGCTAATGCCAGTACGACTATTATTCTGATATTCTTTGACTTCATTTTAAAAAAACGATGTAAAGTAACAAACAAAAACAGAAAGTACCAACACAAAAGAGTAGTAAAATACCCTATAAATGTGTATTTTTGCCCAATAAATATCTTTTCAAACTTTAAGTGTATGGATTTTTCATCTGAGATTTATAAAAACCTGTTCGAAAAAGCAAGGGAGGGAATGTTACTAACTGACAGCAAAGGGGTTATACAACTCGTCAATGAAAGTTTTATTGAGATGTTTGGTTACAGTAATAGTGACGAACTAATAGGACAGCCAATTGAAATCGTTATTCCAAGAAAACACAAAGCAAAGCATAAGCAATATACTGAAAATTATGTCAGCAAACCTGAAGTTCGAAAATTAGGGAAAGGCAAATTACTTTATGGTCAACGTAAAGATAATTCTGTTTTCCCTGCTGAAGTTTCTTTGAGTTATTTCAATAATGTTAAGAATGAATTAATGGTTCTAGCTTTTGTTATAGATATTACTGAACGAAAAAAGCAAGAAGATGAAATTGTTGAACTCAATGTTCGTTTGGAGGAAAAAGTTGAAGACCGTACTAAAGAGTTAAAAAATAGCTATCAACTATTTAGTCAGATTGCAAGAAACTTTCCAAAAGGAACGATTAATGTATTTGACAGAAACTTAAACTATATTTTTGTTGAAGGTCAAGAGCTTTACAAATTAGGCATTCATAGCCACCAGCTTGTAGGCAGTAACTACCTTACACGGTTAAAGAAAAGTATTTCAGAAAAAATTGAGCCTATCCTAAAAGAAGTATTTGAAGGAGAGTCTAAAACTTTTGAAATTGAAACTAATAATAGTTACTATCAAATAAATGCTGTTCCTCTTCCTGAAGACAACAATGAAATTAACAGGATACTAGTTGTTGAAAAAAACATTACAGAAGAAAAGCTTGCTGAAGAGAAAATAAAAAAGGCTCTTGAAAAAGAAAAGGAACTAAATGAGTTAAAATCACGTTTTGTCTCAATGGCCTCACATGAATTCAGAACGCCTTTAAGTGCCATATACTCTTCAGCTACTATTTTGGCGAAGTACACTAAAACTGAACAACAAGAAAAAAGAGATAAACATATCGTTAGAATTAAAACGACTGTAAATAGTCTTACGCAAATCCTCAATGATGTTCTTTCTCTATCCAAAGCAGAAGAAGGAATCACAAAAGTAGAGTATAAAGATGTAGATGTCCCTGTATTCTGTGGAGAAGTGAGTGAAGAAGTTCAATCAATTGCTAGACGTGGGCAGCAAATTATATACAACCATAATGGTGATGAAAATATTATATGCGACCCTGATTTGATGAAAAAAATCACACTTAACCTTTTATCAAATGCCATTAAATATTCATACGACAAAGGGCATGTGCATATAAACACCCTTGCTGAAAAAAAGCTCTTAACGATAGAAGTTATAGATAATGGTATTGGTATTCCGTTACAAGAACAAAACAAACTTTTCAATCGTTTTTTCAGAGCAGAAAATGTCGCGAATATAGAAGGGACTGGTTTAGGCCTAAATATTGTTAAAAAATATGTCGAACTTTTAAATGGAACAATTACCTTTACAAGTATTCCAGAAAAAGAAACTATTTTTACGGTTAAACTACCATTAAAATAATAAAATTGATGCAGAAAACTATTTTAGTTATTGACGACAACCTTCACATGCGTGAAAATATCGCCGAAATTCTTGAATTAGCAAATTATGATGTAATCACAGCTGAAAATGGTAAAGAGGGAGTAGCTATCGCTCAAGAAAAAATACCAGACGTTATCATTTGTGATATCATGATGCCTGAACTAGATGGCTATGGTGTTTTATATTTACTGAGTAAAAACCCTCTAACTAGTGGAATCCCTTTTATATTTCTTACAGCTAAAGCTGAGATGAACGATTTAAGAAAAGGGATGAATCTTGGTGCTGATGATTATCTGACTAAACCTTTTGAAGAAACTGATTTACTAAATGCGATTGAAACTCGTATCAAAAGAAACGAATCTTTCAAAAGTATTGAAGATAATTCTCCAGAAAATGTCAACTCCTTCTTTAACGAAGCTAAGGGGACAGCTGCTCTAGAGGAGCTTTCTGAAAGTAGAAAAACGAAACAATATAACAAAAAGGAAATGGTATACTTAGAGGATAACTATCCACATGCTTTGTTTTATATTGTTGATGGGAAAGTTAAGACCTACAAAACAAATGAAGATGGAAAGGAATTAATTACTGGTGTATATAGCAAAGGAGATTTTATTGGTTATTTACCACTCTTAAAAGATTGCGAATACCAAGATTCTGCAATGGCTATGGAAAAGTCTATTTTAAATGTTATTTCAAAAGCAGACTTTAACCAACTTGTTCATACTAATCGAGATGTTTCTATGAAGTTTATAAAAATGCTTTCAGGGAACATCATGGATAAAGAAAGTGAATTATTAAAATATGCATATAACACAGTAAGGAAACGAGTTGCTGACTCACTTCTAAAAATTGGTGAAAAATACATCAATGAGTCTCAGGATTTATTTGCTCTATCTCGGGAAGACCTTGCAAACATGGTTGGAACAGCTCCAGAGTCAGTTATTCGAGTTTTAAGTGAGTTTAAAGAAGATAAAATTATTGAGACCGAAGGACGAAAAATTAGAATTTTAGACATTGATAGCCTAAGAAATATTCAATATTAAAAATCTATGAAAACGAGGATAATCGCATTTGCAGCTATTTTTATTTTAGGGATTGCTGTTGCAATGCTTATCACTTATGAAGAAGAAAACAAACGTACGTTACCAGTTTTAAACCCTAATGAGATCAACCCTATGCTTGTAGATTCTTCTTTGCACCAAAAGGGAATTGGACATAGAATAACGGGATTTAATTTAACGAATCAGGATGGAATTCAAGTAAGTGAATCAATAATTGAAGATAAGATTGTTGTAGCAGATTTCTTTTTTACAACTTGTCCTTCAATATGCCCTAAAATGTCAAACCAGCTCAAAAGAGTGCATGACCACTTCATCGATAACGATAAACTTATTATCCTGTCACATACCGTATGGCCAGAGGTTGACTCTGTTTCTGTATTAAAAGATTACGCACTACAATATGAAGCTAATTCTACAAGATGGCAGTTTTTGACTGGGGAGAAAATACATCTTTATGACTTAGCTAGAAAAAGTTACCTTGTTGCTCCAAGCCTAACTGACACAACTCTGACTCATGGAGGTGAAAATGATTTTGTTCACACAGAAAACATTGTTCTTGTAGATACACAAAAGCGAATTAGAAAGTATTATGATGGAACAGATGCTGAGGAAATTGACGAATTAATTCTTGACATTGAAAGCTTACTTGATCAATAACCTATATAAGTAGAACAATATTCAACTTTGAATAAACAGTCTTAAATTCTATATTTGTAAAACTTTAAAATAAAAATTATATAATGGCATCAACTGCAGATATTAAAAATGGGTTATGTATTAACCATAAAGGAAAATTAGTTCAAATAATCGAATTCCAACATGTTAAACCAGGAAAAGGACCTGCTTTTGTTCGAACGAAATTAAAGAACATAGAAACAGGAAGAGTTGTTGATCACACTTTCCCATCAGGGCATAAAATTGACGTTGTAAGAATCGAAAACAGACCTTACCAATACTTATATAGAGAAGGGGATGGTTTTCACTTTATGAATACCAATACTTACGAGCAAGTTTTTATTGACAAACACTTAATTGAAAAGCCAGAATTCTTAAAAGAAGAAGATGTTTGTACGATTATTTTTCACGCTGAAGAGGAAACGCCATTAGTTGTTAATATCCCTTTATTTATTGAGGCTACAGTTACCTATACTGAACCAGGCATAAAAGGAGACACAGCTACAAACACAATGAAACCAGCTACAATTGATACTGGTGCTGAAATTAGAGTTCCTTTATTCATAGACACTGGTGACAAAATCAAGGTAGACACTTCTAAAGGACAATATTCTGAAAGAGTAAAATAATTGATTTTATACCTCAAAATTATAAACGCTTAGTGAATCACTAAGCGTTTTTCGATAACTACAAAATTGAACATATTATGTATACAATACATGGAATACAGCATTTAGGAGCTGGTGTACCTGAGCATGCTTCGGCTTGGAAATGGTATAGAAAGTTTATAGGGTTAGACATTCCTTTTTTTAATGATGAAGCTGCTGCTCCATTAATGGATATTTATACCAACAATGAAACAATCACAAAGCGTGCTGCAATGGTTACCAATATTCAAGGAGGTTGTGCTATGGAAGTGGTTTGCCCAACTTCTTTTAAAGCTTCACATGCAAAAGTTGAGCATCAATTAGGAGATTTAGGAATTTACATTGGTATGGTAAAAGCTGACAATGTAGAAAAAGCATTCGACTTCTATAAAAAGAATGGAGCGAATGTAATCTCTGAAATAGAAACTATGCCTAACGGCTGGAAAACTTTTTATGTTAAAGACCCACAAGATATCTTATTTCAAGTTGTGCCAGGTGATAAGTGGTTTACTACTGGAAAACATGTTACTGGTGGTATAGCTGGATGTTCTATAGGCGTTTCAAACATTGAAAAATCTATGACTTTATATGCTGATATTCTAGGGTATGACAAAGTTGTATATGACAAAACGAATACCTTTTCTGATTGGAAAAACTTAAATGGAGCTGAAGGTAAATATAGAAGAGTATTGTTAACACAATCTAAGCCTTCTGGTGGTGGATTCACAAAATTAAGTGGAGATACTTTTATAGAATTGGTTCAGGAAATTAGTGAACGTGAACCTGTAAAAATATATGAAGGAAGAATTTGGGGAGATATTGGCTTTGTACACTTGGGGTTTGATGTCAGGGGAATGCAGGATTTAGGTAACAAACTTGAAAGTGCTGGCTTTGGTTTTACCTGCGACACTAAAGATGTTTTGAGCATGGGAGAAAACACTAAAGTACACTGTACTTATATCGAAGATCCTGACGGGACATGGATTGAGTTGATTGAGGTTTATAAAATTCCAATCATTGAAAAGTTAGGATTATTCTTAAATGTTGAGAAACGTCCTGCTAGTCAACCCCTACCAAATTGGATGTTAAAAGCATTAAAATTTTCTCGAGTAAAAGATTAATACTTGAAAAAGCTCATCAAATAGGTGAGCTTTTTTTATACCTTCTCATACGTAGATAGTTCACCTAAATTAATCATTGGTTCACCATTAGATGCACTTCCAAAAATACGTTTAAACTTAGCATTCCACACCATTTCATTAGCCTTAAAAGAAGTTCGAGTATTAACCATTTGGTTATAAGTAACATCAAAGCCTTGAATTTGAATTAAGATTTCAGCGTCTGATTTTTCATAATCATCTTTTGTAAAGTGAGCTATGGGACTATCTTCATCCAGTGGATGTACTAGCGTCCAACTTGTAGCCAATATATTAATTTTTGAGATTTCTAAAGGCAAATTAAAGTACCTTCTTTGGGGTTCATCTCCTTTAGTATCAATATAAGTAAAAAACACATCTGCCGTTACATCAATAATCTGACTTTCTTTCGAATTCGCTAACCTCAACATTAGAGCATTCCCTTCTTTAAATGGCGCATACAAGACATTATCACTAAAAATCAATTTAGCTTTTGGTCTAGAAAATCGACCATACAATAATCCAGTTGCCATAGCAAAAGCCAAAAGGCCAATAAAAGACTCTACGGCAGCTACTATACTAATAAAATCTGTAATTGGGTGTAATTGACCAAATCCAACAGTGGTTAATGCTTGTGTACTAAAATAGAAGGCTTTCATAAAATCCGAAATCACTTCTAAATTTTCTACCCCTCCTATACCATCTATACCAACTATTAGATAAATAATAGCAAAAACAACATTTAGAATTACAAAACCAATAAACAATGTAAAAACAAAAGGGATCCACTTCATAGAAATCAGAAAATGGAACATACTAAAACGCTGTATAAAACTTAATCCTTCTTTAGTTACATTTGAAGACCCATCCTTATTAATCAACCTTGCTCCTTGGGCTCTAGGAATATGACTAAAGCCTGAATCATTAACTTCTTTCGACATTTTTCAATTATTTATTTTAACTTAAATACTGTCAATTCTGTTTTTCTACTTAAACGTTGTTGCTCTTCATCTTGTTCTTCTTGTGTTCTGGCTTTTCCATAAGAGAAAGCTTTTATTCTCGATTGGTGAATTCCATGGTCTGTAAAGTATTGTAAGACTTTCGCTTTCCTTTTTAAAGTTAACAATCTATTGTGCTCAACAGATCCTTTTGATGAAGCATAAGATTCTATTCTTATTAATAGCTCTTTATCCTTATTCAGCTCTTCGATTCTTTTATCCAAAACCTTCTTATCATCAGTTGTTAAAGCATGCTCATTATTTTCATAATAGATAATTACAGTATCTTGAATTTTGGTCTGCTCAATTTGTATTACTTCTATATTCACTACTGAATCTCCTAAATTGAAATCTTCAGATTTATTAAAAATATAAAAACCAATATGATCCCTATTCAATACAGCTACAGTTTGATGGAAACGGTTAGTTATATTTAAAATAGGCTCTTCTTTCAACTTCGACTCATCAGCAATTCTAAATTTATATTGATCACTTAATTTTAATCCTACAGCCATAAAGTCTCCTTCTTTTGTGGAGTTTGCTGTTTTTAATAAATCTTTTTGATCATGAACTTCAACTTGAAGCTTACCTACATTGTCTTTAAGTTTCTGATAAACAAACTGCCCTGTTAGCGCCACTCTTTTTTCTAAAAACAATAATTCTTCTTCTCCTTCTTCTAGAGCAGTATAAGTTCCTTCTGAACTCAACTTTCTGTAAATAAAGTTTCCTTTTTCATCCTTTTTAAGGCGTGCAATAAGCTGATCTTTTTTATTAAAAATTAAAATATCATAGTCCTCTTCCCCTGAGGCTTTAAGGGTATAGTTTTTACCACCAGGAATATTTTTAAACACAAAATTTCCATATTTATCAGTCTTTGACTTTAAAACAATATTCCCATCTTCGTCAACTAGGAAAACATCTAACCCCTCAATATTATCACTCTTTATTTTTTTATATACAAACTGTCCAGACAACTCTCCCTCATTTTTTATCAAATCGAGATCTTCATCTTCTATTAAGGCGAGCGTTCCAACTTTATTTTTAGATAATTTTCGATAAACAAAATTTCCACTCTTATCAGAAATCAATACTACATCCTCTTTTTCATCATACAGTAACATTTCAATTTCTTCCCCTGTATTGATCATTTTTAATTTATAATTATTGTTTCCATCAATATTTTTAAACAAGAACTTACCATCTTTACCTACACGTACCTTTTCTATCAAATTACCATTTTCATCATATAAACCAATTTCTAGCCCTTCAGGCGATTTAGCTTTTAAATTTCTATATGCCAATTGTCCTTCTATCCCTATTTCCTCTACAATTGTTTTGTCTATTTTGTTAAAAGCAAAAATATCATCTTTCCCTTTTCCATACTTTCTGTTTGAACAGAAGTAACCACTCGTTTTATCTACATTAAATACTAAAGCAAACTCATCCGCATCAGTATTGATAGTTGGCCCTAAATTCTTTGGTTCTCCCCACTCACCTTCTTTATTTTCTGAGACATAAATATCCAACCCACCATTTCCATCAGATCGATTAGAAGCAAAGTAAATTTTATTATCAATTAAATAGGGAAACATTTCATTGTGTTTTGTATTAATACCCTTGACTTTTTGAGGTTTTCCCCATTCCTCTCCTTTTCTTTCCACTTCGTATATATCACTCGCTTTTTCTCCTGGGGTTTTATTCCACGAAAAATAAAGTTTTCCTCCATCGGGAGACCACGCTGGTTGTGCAAAAGATTGTTTAGCTACGTTAAATGGTAGACGTTCTAATGTCTTCCATTTTCCTTCTATTTGTTTCGCGATATACAGCTGTGGTGTTGCAAGGTCCTTTCCAAATGTTTTTGATTCTTTATGCGTTACGATTGTGACAATTGCCTCTGTTCCATCCGCATTAAAAACTAAAGGGCCTACATGATCATCCATTAATAATAAATTATCAAAGATTTTAATTTTCTCCAATACAACAGAATCTGCAAAAATATCTTCAAAATCTGCCTTAAAAACATTTACATGAATCGTCTTTTTCCAATTACCTTCTCCTAGAGTTTTTAAGTCATACTCTCGATCTGAAACAAACACAAACTTATCTTTATACAGAACAGGGCTAAATTCATTATAAGCTGTATTAATTCCATAGATAGATGCGACTTCATAGTCAGTCATTTTTTTATATTTTTTAGCCTGTTTGGATTGAGCAAATCCAATACAAAAAAACAAGTACAATACTAATAGGCTATAAACTTTCTTCTTTCTCATCTTCCTTCTTCTAATTTTATAAATACCTTGGTGAAACAGATTGCTTTCTTTTAGAGTATAAGTCTAACCCTAAGAATACTTCGTGTGACCCTGAATTATAACGTCTAATATCACCTAAGTTGAAATCATAACTATATCCCAATCTAAATGACTCATTAATGTTATATTCTGTGATAAAAACCAAACTAGACTCATTAATTTCAGATAATGAAGAACGATAAGAAGCGCCTATCCACAATACTTTTTGCATTAAAACACTTGCGTTTAAATCATAATTTAAAGGTGCTGCTTCAGAGTATTTAATAATAGCTGATGGTTTTATTACTAAATTAGGAGTTAAAACAAAAGCTTTTCCTACAAACCCCATCAAATGCAAATTTAAATTATACGTTTCTACATTATTACTAAATTTCACTTGCCCATTTGTTAAATGATTGGCACTAAAACCAGCATAAAATTTATCCGTATGATAATATGTTCCAAAATCAAAATTAGGAACTAAACTACTATAAGGAACAGATTCTTTCCCCACATTGTTTGTATAATTTAATTCATCGTTTCTTAATTGAAATGAATACAATCCTCCTCTTAAACCAAATGAAATTTTTCCTTTTCCTAAATTTAAGTGATAAGCATAGGTCCCCAAAAAAGTAGAGTTATTCGTTGGCCCTATTGTTTCTGCTAAAAGGTTCAATCCTAATGCAAAATTCTTACCTTTAATTGGGCTATGAACTGCCATACTAACGGTTTTTGGTGCTCCATTAATTCCTACCCACTGGTTTCGGTACAACATAATTCCACTAATGGTATTTCTTGTACCAGCATATGCAGGATTAATCGCTAAT